>JBFWTJ010000041.1:0-17426 GCA_050247895.1 Acidimicrobiia bacterium | reverse complement strand
CTTCGTCGGCTTCGGCGTGTGGGCCTGGCGCGCCGGGGACGGGGGCGACGACGAGGATCCGGCGGACGGGGGGCGGGCCGGGCTCGCCGGCGTGGCCGGCGCGTTCTTCCTGGCCGAGCTGGGCGACAAGACCATGCTGACCACCGCCGGGCTGGCCGCCGACCGGGGGGCGGTGGCGGTCTGGATCGGCTCGTTCGGGGCGATGATGGCCGCGACCACGCTGGCGGTGGTCGCTGGCCGGGGCCTCACCCGCCGCGTGTCGCCCGCCGTCCTGCACCGGGCCGGGGCGATCGCCTTCCTGGCCGTGGGCCTCGTCACGCTGGCCGGCGCCGCCGCGGGCTGAGCCGTCCCCGGGCCGGCGGTCGCTTCACGGGTCGGACCCGGGCCCTCCTCGGCGCGCGGGCCTAGCGTGCGGTGCGGTGCACGAGGTCCCGCCCGTCCGCCGGGCCCAGGTCGACGACGCCGGGGAGGTGGCCCGGCTCCTCCACGACTTCAACGTCGAGTTCGCCACGCCGTCGCCCGGCGTCGGGGTGCTGGCCGAGCGGCTCCGCACGCTGCTGGCCGGCGATCGCACGCTGGCGGTCCTGGCCGGCGGCCCCGCGGTCGGGGTCGCGCTGGTCACCTTCCGGCCCAACGTCTGGTACCCGGGTCCGGTGGCGCTGCTCGACGAGCTCTACGTCGTCCCCGAGCGGCGGGGCGAGGGCATCGGCTCGTCGATGCTGGGCCTGGTGGTGGCCGAGGCCCGGGCCGTGGGGGCCGGCCTGGTCGAGATCGACGTCGACGAAGGCGACGTCGACGCGCAGCGCTTCTACCGGCGCCACGGCTTCACCGAGGTCGACCCCGACACCGGGGAGCGGGCCCTCTACTTCAGCCAGGAGCTCCCGGCCGACACCTGAGCACGGGCGCGGCGCGCCCACGGCCGGCACCCGCGACCGCACCGGCACACCGCCGAGGTCACGGCCGGTCCCCCGACCCGTCGAGCGCGGCGAGGCTCGCGGGGTCGTGGGCGCAGAAGACGGCCAGGTCGGGATCCCCTCGCCCGCGGAGCTCGGCCAGCCGGGCGTGGTTGTCCCGGACCCGGCGCCGGTCCACCGCCCCGACGGCCTCCAGGGCCCGCAGCCGGCGCGGCGCCCGGCCCGGTCCCCCGATGGTGGCCGGGTGGTAGAAGGCGTCGCCGGCGTGGAGGAGCCAGCGGTCCCCCGCGTCCACCGCCACCGCCAGGTGGCCCCGCGTGTGGCCGGGCAGGGGCAGCACGACGATCCCGTCGGTGGCCTCGTCCAGCGGCCGGACCGCGGCGAACCCGCGCCAGGCGTCGCCCCCGGGACCGTGCTCGACGAAGGCCGGGCCGTGGGCCCACTGGGCCGGGCGGTAGCGGAGCCGCTCGCGCCAGGTCGGCTCGACCGTGGCCGCGAGGACCTCGGCCGCGGTGGTGTGGACCCGGGCGTGGGGGAAGTCGGCCAGGCCGCCGATGTGGTCGAGGTCGAAGTGGGTGACGACGACGTCGGTCACGTCGGCGCGGGCGTGGCCGAGCCGCTCGACCTGGCGGGCCGCGCTCTGCTCGGGGTCGAGGGCCGGGTGGAACAGGGGCCGGGAGATCCCGACCCGCCGGGCCGGCGCGGCGCAGTCGACCAGGCCGAAGCCGGCGTCGACGAGCACCAGGCCGTGGGGGGCCTCGACCAGCAGGACGTGGCAGACCAGCGGCAGGCCCAGGAACCGCATGTCGCCGCAGTTGAGGTGGTGGACCCTCACCGGGGCACCGGCCGGTGGGCGCCGGCAGGGGCGACCAGCAGGCGCCGCCGCGGCGGTCCGGCGTCGGCGGCGAGGTCGAGCAGGACCCGGGCCACGCCGGCGTAGGTGGCGCGGGGCAGTCCGGGCACCCGGGCGACCTCCGCCAGCGGGACGACCTCGGTCGGCTCGGCCGGGCCGTGGCGGAGCGTCACGGGGTGGACGGCGACCCAGTCCAGGTCGGCGGCCTCCAGGGCGCGCTCGGCCCGGGCCTTGTCCTCGAAGAGCGACCGCATCACCGTCCGGTAGAGCAGCCGGGCGACCGGTGAGGCCTTGGCGGCCGTGTCCCCGACGCCGAAGGCCGACACGAGCACGAGCCGCCCCGCGCCGGCCCGGTCGAGCGCGGCGAGGAGCGCGGGCAGGACGGTCTGCATCAGGTCCACGCCGACGAGCCGGGTCGGCGAGGGGCCGGCGCCGATGCAGGACACGACGGCGTCGGCGCCCGCGAGCGCGCCGGCCACGGCGTCGACGTCGGTCACCGCTCCCCCGAAGACCTCCAGGCCGGGCCGGGCCTCGATCCTCGCGGGGTCACGGGCGTGGGCGACGACCCGGTGGCCCCGGTCGAGGGCGAGCCCGACGAGGGCCGAGCCGAGGTCGCCGGTGGCGCCGAGCACCGCGATCCTCACCGTCGCGGCCTCCGGGCGCGGGCGCGGATCCGGGGTTCCGGGACCGTCGCGACAGCCGCGGCGGCCGGCGGGGTGGGTCGGGGCGGGGGCATGCCGACACCTTGCCCCGCCGGCACGCCGGACCGGGCGCGGGCTGGTCCTGCCCCCTACCGGCCCCGCTGAGCCCGGGGCCCGTCGGGGGTCAGCGCCGCGGCGGCCATGAGGGCCACGGCAGCGGGGAGGTAGGGCAGGCCGATCGAGGCCGCGGCGAGCAGGCAGGCGAAGAGGAGGGCGCCACCGCAGGCGAAGCGGGCCCGCCGAGAGCCACGGGCCAGCACGGAGAGGCCGGCCAGCACGACCGGGACGGCGAGCAGGACGACCACGCTGGGGCCCTCGCTCTCGAGCAGCGTGTGGGTCGAGGACTCGGTGACGCTCGTGCCGTCGGACGACACGCTGGTGGAGGTCGAGCGCCCGGTCGGCGCGACGAGCCACGCGGTGCCGATCACCAGGGTCCACACCAGCGCCGCCACCGCCCAGCCGGTCGCGGCACGACCGGCGCGCTCCGGCGCGGGCACCACGGCTCCCGCGCTCACCGGGCCCCCCGGCCCCGCCGGCGGTCGGACCGGGCCACCGGGTCCCGCCCCACCGGGCCGCCGGTGGTGGCGCCGACGGCGAGGAGGGCCAGGAACTGGCCGGCCACGGCGCGGTGGTCGGGCCCGTCCGGGTCGACGACCGACGAGACGACCACGCCGTTGACCAGAGCCAGGATGAGCGCGGCCATGGCCTGGGGGTCGACCCAGGCCGGGAGCAGGCCCTGGTCGGCCTGGGCCGCGACGTCGTCGGCCAGGCGGCTCCGCAGGTCGCTCCACAGGGCGCCGAGGCCGTCGCGGACCTCGGCCTGGTGCGGTGCGGCGGACAGGGCGGCGAGGTAGACGGGCACCTGGTCGCGGGACCGGTCGAACAGGTCGTTGAGCAGCGTCACCGCGGCGGCCGCCCGCTCGACGCCGGGTCGGTCGGCGTCGAGGAGCGCCCACACCGGTGCCAGCAGGTCCCGGGCCTCGGCCACCAGCGCCTCGGTGACCAGGGACTCCTTGGAGCCGAAGTGGTACGGGATGGCGGCGAGGTTGGCCGAGGCCCGGCCGGCGATCTCCCGGGCGGTCGCCCCGGGCAGGCCGACGTCACGGATGGCGGCGCGGGTCGCGGCCACGAGCCGGTCACGGGTGGAGGTCGAGGTCACACAGTGATCATACGTACGTATGAATCATTCCGGCAACCCTCAGCCGGCGACCGGCGACCCGAGCGTCCCGGCCGCCCCCGCCGCGTCGGCAGAATGGGCTGCTGCCCCGCCCGCCTCCCGTGACCGGAGCCCCGCCGTGACCGTCCTGATCGTCCAGCACCTCGCCCCCGAGCAGCCGGCCACGGTGCTCGATGCGCTCACGAGCCGGGGCCTGGACGTGCGGGTGGCCCGAGTCGACCTGGGCGACCCCCTCCCGGACCGGGCCGACGAGCTCGACGCGCTGGTGGTGCTCGGGGGGCCGATGTCGGCCCGGTCCGACGAGGGCTACCCCACCCGGGCCGCGGAGCTGGCCCTGGTCGCGGGGGCGGTCGAGGGCGGCGTCCCCTTCCTCGGCATCTGCCTCGGCGCCCAGGTCCTCGCCGCGGCGACCGGCGGGGAGGTGGTGGACGGCACCGGTGCCGAGATCGGCTGGGCACCGGTGACCCTCTCCGACGCCGCGGCGCACGACCCGCTGCTCGGCGCCCTGGCCGGCCCCCCGACCGTGCTGCACTGGCACGGCGAGACCTTCGTGCTGCCCCCCGGTGCCGTCCTCCTGGCCTCCAGCGCCGCCTACCCGCACCAGGCGTTCCGGGTCGGCGACGCCGCCTGGGGCCTCCAGTTCCACCTCGAGGTCGACCTGGCCGCGGTGGAGCGCTTCGTCGCCGCCTTCGCCGACGAGGCCGCCACGGCGCCGGGCGGCGCCCGGGGCATCCTCGACGGCGCGCCGGCGGCCCTGGCCGAGCTGGATCGGGCCGGCGGCCCCGCCGTCCTCGACCGGTTCGCCGAGCTCGCCGCCGAGCGCGCCCAGCGGACCACGTCGTAGACCTGCTCGAGGATGCCGTTGGCGTAGGCCTCGTGCTCGACGAGGGACAGCCGGGTGGCGTCCCCGTCGGCTTCGCTGGACAGGCGCTTCCCCCTACGACGCCGGGAGCCGGCGGGAACCATCGACCGCGGCGGGGCCGAGGACCCGGTCGAGCAGCGCGTCGAGGGCGCGCCGCACCACGACGTCGACGCGACCGGGCCGGGTGAACCCCCACACCGTGAGGGTGCCCTGCCACTGGGCCACGACCAGCTCGCCCAGGCCGGCCGGGCCCCCGGGGGCGTCGGCCAGGCGGCGCTCGACCTCGGTGGCGAGGCACCCGATCCAGGCTTCGCCGCGGGCCCGCAGGACGGGGTCGCGCAGGTCCTCGCGCAGCACCATGAGCTGGTCGGCGTAGTCGTGGGCCTCGTACTGGCCGCTGAGCGCGACGAGCAGGTCGACCACCCCGGCGCGGTCGGGCGTGGTGCGCTCGACGGCGGCGGCGGTGTCGGCGTCGAGGTGGTCCCAGGCCCGGGCGAGCGCGGCGTGGAGCAGGCCGGCCTTGGTGCCGTACCGCTGGACGACGGTGGAGGGCGCGAGGCCGACGCGCTCGGCGACCACGGCGAAGGAGAGGGCGGCGGGACCGGACGCGTGGACGACGGCCAGGGCGGCGTCGAGGAGCACCTCGTCGGGGACCGTGCGCTTGCGCGGCATCGGGCTGGATCATAAACGAACGGTCGGTTATGTTTGGGACACCCTTCCGCCGGACCGAGGAGACGTCCATGTCGACACCGACGGCCACCGCCGCCCGCTTCCCGGCCGAGTACGGCCAGACCCCGGGATCGACCGCCGACCTGCTGGCCTGGGACGAGGTCGCGGCCCGCATCGCGGCGTCGCCCAACTACTTCCTGGCCTCGACCACCGCCGACGGGCGGCCCTACCTGCGCCCGGTCGACGGCGTGTTCGTGGAGGGTGCGCTGTGCTTCGGCGGCTCGCCGGAGACCCGCTGGGTCCGCAACCTCCAGCAGCGCCCGGAGGCCACCGCCAGCCTGCCCGACGACGACCACGCGGTGATCCTCGAGGGCACGGCCGTGGTCGTGACCGATCCCGACCTGCCCGTGTCGGTCGCGCTCGGCCCGGCCAACCGGGCCAAGTACCCGCAGTACTTCGGCGACGAGGCCGCCGAGTTCCGGCCCTTCTGGTGCCTGCGGCCGCAGCGGGTCTACGCCTGGTCGCTGACCGGCTTCCCGGCCCGGGCCACCCGCTTCGACTTCGCCTGAGACCGACCGGCCCGGCCGGCCCCACCCGGGTCGCCGGGTGCCTCGGCCTCCGCTGGGCGGGTCGCCTCCCACATGGCCAGGAAGCGCTCCAGCGACGCGGTCACCGCGGTGGCGTCGCCGTTGGCCAGGACGTCGACGAGCAGGCCGCGGGTGACCGCGACCCGAGGCGGAGCGCCGCATCGCCCGGGTCCAACCCGAACAGCTCGGCGACCGCGGCGGCGGCGTCGAGCCAGGTCGCGGTCAGCTCGTCGGACCCGGCATCCGGTGCCGCGCAGGCTGCGGTCGGTCAGGCCGTGCGCGGCGACCTCGTCGACCAGGCTCGCGAGCAGCTCGGTCCGTGCATCGGCGGTCCGTCAGGGGGCGATGTCGAGCTCGCGGATGAGGCCGCCCTCGACACGGAACCGATAGCGCAGATCCGCCTCGAGGACCGAGAGTGCCCCCTGTCGTCGACCCTGGGCCTGGTCGGCGAGTGGTGGACGCTGCTGATCCTCCACGACGCCTTCGACGGCTACCGGCGCTTCGACGAGTTCCAGCAGAACCTCGGCATCTCGTCAAGCCTCCTCACCAGCCGGCTGAAGCGACTGGTGGCCGAAGGGGTTCTCGAGCGACGGCCGTACCGGGACAACCCCCCGCGCCACGAGTACGTGCTGACCCCGCTGGGCCGTTCGTTGCGCCCGGTCGTCGTGGCCCTCGCGGCATGGGGCAACAGCAGGCTCGCTCCCGAGCAGCGCAGCATGGTCCTGGTCGACGCCGCGACCGGCGAGGAGGCCGAACCCGTGCTGGTCGACGCCCGGACCGGTCGCCGCGTCGACGGGCCCGACTTCGTGTTCACCGCCGGGCCCGCCGCGAGCGACGCGTTCCGGCGCCGCTACGCCGGGATCCCCTCGGGCCAGCCCGACCGGGCAACGACGACCGGGATGGCCGATGATGGCGCGGCGACATCCGACGAGGAGGACCGGCGATGAGTGGGACGACCGACTGGAACAGCGCCGTCATCGAGGAGTTCCGGGCCAACGGCGGAAAGGTCGGGGGACCCTTCGAGGGTGCGCCGATGCTCCTGCTGCACACCACCGGCGCCCGCTCCGGGCAGGACCGCGTCAGCCCGATGATGTACCAGGACCTGGGCGGGCCGGTCGCCGTCTTCGCGTCCAAGGGTGGGGCGCCGACGAACCCGGACTGGTACCGGAACCTCGTGGCCGATCCCGAGGTCACCGCCGAGATCGGCACCGGGACCCGCGGCTTCCGGGCCCGCACCGCCACCGGCGACGAGCGGGAGCGGATCTGGACGAAGCAGAAGCAGGACCACCCCGGCTTCGCCGAGTACGAGGCCAAGACCACCCGCGAGATCCCCGTGGTCGTGCTCGACCCCACCTGACCCACGCCGGCGCGCGTGCGACCCGGAAGGGCTCGGGCGGCGCTCCTTTCAGTACTAAGCCCGATCGGGCTCAACTCGACGAACGCCGTCGATACCTTCGCCGCGACCTGTTCGACGGAGCAACGGAGCGGTGATGGCGCTGAAGAGATCGTGGGCCTTGTTGGTGGCGGCCGGGCTCCTGGCGGGGGCATGCGGGGACGACGGCGACGACGCCGCGGGCACCACGACGACCACCGCGGGGGGAACCCCCGGCGTCGTCGAGAACTGCTCGGTCGAGGTGGCCGCCGCCGATCCGCCCGAGCGGGCGGTGACCATGAACCAGGCCGCGACCGAGGTCGTGCTCAGCCTCGGGCTGGAGGACCGCCTGGCCGGCACCGCGTACCTCGACGACGAGATCCTGCCCGAGCTGGCCGACGCCTACGAGGACGTCCCCGTGCTCGCCGAGGAGTACCCGTCGCGCGAGGCGTTGCTCGACGCCGACCCGGACTTCGTCTACGCCTCCTACGCCAGCGCGTTCGGCGACGAGGCCGCCGGCAGCCGCGAGGACCTGGCCACGATCGACGTCGGCTCGTACCTGTCGCCGGCCGCGTGCCCCGACTTCCGGGAGACCGGCGAACCGCTCACCTTCGACATGGTCGTGCAGGAGGTCCGCGACATCGCCACGATCTTCGGCGTCACCGAGGCCGGCGAGGCGCTGATCGCGGAGCAGGAGGAGCTCGTCGAGGACGCCGCGTTCGACGCCGACGACGAGATCTCGGTGCTCTGGTGGGACGACGCCCTCGAGGCCCCGTCGGTCGGTGCGTGCTGCGGCGCGCCGGGGATGATGATGACGGCGCTCGGGCTCGACAACGTCTTCGACGACGTCGAGGGCGGCTGGGCCGAGGTCAACTGGGAGGAGGTCGTCGAGGCCGATCCCGACGTGATCGTGCTCGTCGATGCCTCGTGGAGCACCGCGGCCGACAAGGAGGCCCACCTGCGGGGCGACGCCGCGCTGCGGGACCTGACCGCGGTCGTCGAGGACCGCCTGGTCACCATCCCGTTCTCGGCCACCACGCCGGGCATCCGGGTCGCGCCGGCGCTCGGCGAGCTGGGCGAGGCCATCCGGGCGCTCGACCTCGACGCGGGGTGACCCGCCGCGCCGCGCTGGTCGGCCCGACGCTGGCCGGCGCGGTCGCCGCCTCGATCGTCGTCGCCATCACCATCGGTCCGGCCGACCTGTCGCCGGGCGCGGTGTGGCGGATCATCGTCGATCACCTCGGCGGACCGGAGTCGGGCCAGCCGCTGCTGCGCGACCACATCGTCTGGGAGCTGCGCTTCCCGCGGGTGCTGCTGGCCGGGATGGTCGGCAGCGGCCTGACCGTGGTCGGCGCGGTCATGCAGACGCTCACCCGCAACCCGCTGGCCGACCCCTACCTGCTCGGCATCTCGTCGGGCGCCTCGTTCGGTGCGGTGGTCGTGGTGGTCTCGGGGATCGGCGTGACCACCGTCGCCCTGTCGACGGGCGCGTTCGCCGGCGCGCTCGCGGCCTTCCTGCTCGTGCTGGCCGTCGGCCAGCGCGCCGGTCGGATCACCCCGACCCGGATGGTCCTGGCCGGGGTGGCGGTGGCCCAGGCCTGCTCGGCGCTGACCACGCTGGTGATCCTGTGGGTCAACGAGCCCCACGCCACGCAGATGATCACGTTCTGGCTCTCGGGCTCCCTGGCCGGCGCCGACTGGGGTGCGGTCGGGCTCGTCGCCGTCGTGCTCGTCGCCGTCCTCGGCCTGTGCGCGTGGCAGGGACGGGCCCTCGACGCGCTGGCCTTCGGCGAGGACGCGGCCGCGTCCCTCGGCGTCGACGTGGTCCGCCTGCGTTGGGCCCTGCTCGTGGCCACGGCCCTGCTGACCGCGATCCTCGTGTCGTTCAGCGGCGCGATCGGCTTCGTCGGGCTCGTGCTCCCCCACGCCGTGCGGTTCCTGGTCGGCCCTGGCCACCGCCGGGTCCTGCCGGTGGCGGCGCTGGCCGGCGCGATCTTCCTGATCTGGGTCGACACCCTGGCCCGGGCCGCCTTCGCGCCCCGAGAGCTGCCCGTCGGCGTGCTGACCGCCCTGGTCGGCGTGCCGGCGTTCGTCGCCCTCCTGCGCCGGCGGGAGGTCCGTGGCTGATGCTGGTGGCCCGCGACCTGACCTGGACGGCCGGCGGCGCCCGCATCGTCGAGGGCGTCGACCTCGAGGTCGACGAGGAGTCGCTGGTCGGCCTGATCGGCCCGAACGGCTCGGGCAAGACCACCGTGCTGCGCACGATCGCCGGCCTGCTGCGACCCGACCGGGGCCGGGTCGTCCTCGACGACGTCGAGGTGGCCACGCTGCGCCGCCGGGAGGTGGCGCGGAGGATCGCGCTGGTGGAGCAGCACGCCGAGACCGAGGTCGACCTCACCGTCCTCGACGTGGTCCTGCTCGGCCGGACCCCCCACCGCCGGGCGCTCCAGGGCGACAGCGCGGACGACCTGGCGCTGGCCCGGGCCGCGCTGGCCGGCGTGGACCTGGCCGGGCTCGCCGAGCGCCCCTGGCACACGCTGTCGGGCGGCGAGCGCCAGCGCACCCAGCTGGCCCGGGCCCTGACCCAGCAGCCCCGGCTCCTCCTGCTCGACGAACCGACCAACCACCTCGACCTCGGCCACCAGCTCCAGCTGCTGGCCATGGTCCGCCGCTCCCACGTCACCACGCTCGCCGCGCTCCACGACCTCCACCTCGCGGCGATGTTCTGCGACCGGCTCGTGGTGCTGCACCGCGGGCGGGTCGTCGCCGCCGGTGCGGTCGAGGAGGTCCTGACGCCCTCACTGCTCGCCGACGTGTTCGAGGTCAACGCCGACGTCACGACCCACCCGACGACCGGACGCCCGGCGCTCGTGGTCCACCCGCCGGGCTGAGCCGACCTGCCGACCACCGGGATCGTCGACGTTCGGCGGGGCGGTCGCGGCCCTGTGCCACCACCGGCCCTCTTAGCGACGTCGCCCGGCGTCGTCCGGTTCAGCGGTCGCCGCGCCGGCGGTGCCACTCGGCGACGGTCGGGAAGCCCTCGACGACGTGCGGGCCCTTGGCCGCCTCGATGCGCTGGCTCGGGTAGATGCCCCGGTGGCCCGAGGTGACGTAGGCGACCACGCAGCCCACCGCCACGGGCAGCACCGCTCCCGCCCCGAACAGCTCCACGCCCATGATCGTGCAGGCCAAGGGCGTGTTGGCCGCCCCGGCGAACACGGCGACGAAGCCCACCGCGGCCAGGGCGGCCGTGGGCAGGTCCAGCGGCCCGGCCAGCGCGCCGCCCAGGGTGGCCCCGATCACGAACAGCGGGGTGACCTCGCCGCCGGGGAACCCCGAACCCAGGGCGAGCGCGGTGAAGGCCAGCTTGGCCGCGAAGGTCCACGGGCCGGGGTCGACGCCGGCGAGGGCCTGGTCGACCAGCGGCAGGCTGAGGCCCAGCTCGTCCCGCCCGACCAGAAGCGTCAGCCCCACGGTGGCCACGCCTCCGGCGACCAGGCGGGCCGGGGGCCAGGCGATCCACCGGGCGGCCACCGACGCGACCAGGCGGGTGGCGGCCGAGAAGGCGGTGGCGACCAGGCCGAAGGCGATGCCGGCGACGGCGACCCGGGCCAGCACCACCCCGTCGACGGGCAGGTCGAGCGGGGGCCGGAGCGGGTGGTGGTGGCCCAGGCCGCCCACGACCAGGTCGCCCACGATCGACGCGGTCAGCGCAGGCAGGAGCGCCTCGTGGCGGACGCGGCCCACGGCCTGGACCTCCAGGGCGAAGACGGCACCGGCCAGCGGCACGCCGAAGACCGAGCCGAAGCCGCCGGCCAGGGCGGTGATCAGCAGGATCCTCCGGTCGGCCGGGCCCAGCCGCAGCGTCCGGGACAGCAGGTCGGTGAGCGACCCCGACATCTGCAGGGCCGTGCCCTCCCGGCCCACCGAGGCGCCGAAGAGGTGCGAGGCCACGGTGCCGGCGAAGACCAGCGGGGCCATCCGCCGGGGCACCCACGCCGACGGGGTGTGGATCTCGTCGAGGAGCAGGGCGCTGCCCGCCGCGGCCCGGCCGGCCCAGCGGTGGTGGACGACCCCGATCGCGGCACCGGCCACGGGGAGCAGGAACAGGAGCCACGGGTGGGCCAGCCGGGCGTCGGTCGCCCGTTCGAGGGCCTCGAGGAAGCCCCACGAGGCCACCCCGGCCAGGGCCCCGGAGGCGGCGCCGAGCACGACCCAACGGGCAAGGTGCGCCGCCACCGCGGCCTGGTCCGCCACCCGTCCACGCCACCCGGCCCGGGGGTGGGCGGGGCCTCGCCGTTCGCTCATCGTCGTCACCTCGTCGGTCGAGACGATGACCGTGCCGCGGACGGGTCCTGCACGCGCACCACCCCGACTGCGGTGGCCATCGTCGTCGTGCAGGAGCCATCAGCCCGGACGGGCGGTTTCGGCGAGCCCCATCGCCGTCGGCCCAGCATAGGGCCGCCGGCGTCCTAGGGGCGCGCTGCCAGCACCATGTTGAACGGGGTCTCGGCGACCCTGTCGACCGACCCGAACCCGGCGTCGGCCAGCACCGTGCGCAACCGTGCCTCGCCGGCCTGGGCGCCCAGGCAGGCCGCGTCGGGACCGCCCTGGTGGCGCGCCGCCGGGGTGCAGATGAGCGTCGACGCCGAGTAGAAGATCCGCCCGACCAGGTTCAGGTTGTCCTCGACCCGGTCGCCGGCGTTCGGCTCGACCAGCAGCAGCACGCCGTCGGGCGCCAGCGACCGGTGGATCCGGCGAGCCGCGGCCACCGGATCGCCCATGTCGTGCAGGGCGTCGAAGATCGTCACCAGGCCGTACCCCGTCCCGGGCAGCTCGTCGGCGGGGGCGACGGCGAAGGTCACCCGGTCGGACACGCCCGCGCTGCGGGCGCGCTGCTCGGCGACGGCGACCGATCCGGCGTGGTAGTCGAAGCCGACGAAGCGCGAGGCGGGGAACGACTCCCCCATCAGGATCGTCGACGAGCCGTGCCCGCAGCCCACGTCGGCCACCGTGGTGCCCCGCCGGAGGGCGTCCTCGAGGCCGGGCACCGCCGGGATCCAGCTCGATGCCAGGTTGGCGACGTAGCCCGGGCGGAAGAAGCGCTCGGTGCCCAGGAACAGGTCGTGGTGGTGCTGGTGCCAGCCGACGCCCGCACCGGTCCGGAACGCCTCGGTCACCAGCTCCTCGTCCTTGTGCCCCGAGGACACCACCGCCATCCCGCCGGCGAGGAACGTGGGCGCGCCCTCGTCGGCCAGGCAGGCGGCCTGGGCGGCGTCGAGGTAGTAGCGCCCCGTGGTGGCGTCGTGGTGCGCGTACCCGCTGGCGGCCTGGGCGGCCAGCCACTCGGCCACGAGCCGGGCGTCGCAGCCGGTCCGGGCGGCCAGCTCGGCCGGGGTGACCGAGCCGGCGTCGGCGATGGCCCGGTAGAGGCCGAGCTTGTCGCCGATCACCACGGTGGCGGCGTGGGCCACCGCGGCGAGGTCGGTCACGAAGGTCATCGTGAACGCTTCGATCGCGTCCTGCAGGTCGTGCCCCTCGGTGGGCACGTCTTTGGTCGTTGACATCTGTCGGCCTCCTCTGCCATCGATCTACGAGGTGGACCGCAGGTTGCGCCTCACCTCCTGCAGCGGCCCTGCAGCTCCCGGCCGGCTCGCTGCAAGCGCCCTGCAGGCCGCGGGGCGGACGCTCGGGCCATGAACGTCGAGCACACCGATCAGCACCTCCTCCCCCGGCCCGTGGCCGGCTCGGTCGACGAGCTCCTCGCCGGCGGCCGCCGTGCCGGGCCCTTCCACACCGCCGAGTCCCGCTCGGGCGCCCTGTTCGACCGGGTCGAGCTCGACGGCGCCCCCCGCGTGGTCAAGTACGTCGACCTCGACCACGACTTCCTCCTGCGGGTCATGGACGCGCCCCGACCGGGCCTGCTGCGGGCCTGGGAGCTGGGCCTGATGGACCTGGCGCCCGACGCGATCGACCACGCCACGCTGGGCGCCGCCCCGTGGGGCCACCGGGGCGTGGCGCTGCTCATGCGGGACGTGTCGGCCGAGCTCGTGCCGGCCGGTGACGACCCGATCCCCGAGGCCCACCACCGGCGCTTCCTCGACCACCTCGCCGCCCTCGCCGCGGCGACCTGGGGCTGGCACGACGAGTACGGCCTCGTCCCGATGGCCACCCGTTGGGGCTTCTTCGGCACGCAGGCCCTGGCCCGGGAGGAGGCCCTGGGGTTCCCCGAGCAGGTGCCCGAGATCGCCGTCACCGGGTGGAGGCGCTTCGCCGAGCGCGTGCCCGGTCCGTTGGGTCGCCTGGTCGACGAGCTGCGCCGGGACCCGACGGCGCTGGTCGATGCCGTGGCCGACACGCCGTGGTGCTTCCTCCACGGCGACTGGAAGCTCTCCAACGTGGGGGCCGCCGCCGGCGGGCGCACCGTGCTGCTCGACTGGGCCTACCCGGGCTTCGGCCCTGTCTGCCACGAGCTGTCGTGGTACACGGCGCTCAACCGGGCCCGCCTGCCCGTGGGCTGGACGAAGGAGTCGACCGCCGACGAGCTGGCCGCGGCGCTCGGGCGGCACGGCGTGTCGACCGACGGGTGGTGGGACCGCCAGCTGAGCCTGTGCCACCTGGGCGCGCTGGTGCAGTTCGGGTGGGAGAAGGCGCTCGGCGACCAGGACGAGCTCGACTGGTGGTGCGACGCGGCCGGCGCCGGCGCCGACCTGCTGTGAGGCGAGCGCAGCCCCGGGAGGGGCCCGTGCGCTCCTCCGCCACGTCGGCGACCGATGCCGCGGGCGTGCGCGCCGCCTACGCCGCGGCCGGCGCGCATTGGCAGGCCGGCCCGGGGATCGTCTACGACCGGCTGGCCCGCGAGCTGGTGGCCTGCTCGCCCCGGACGCTGGCCGGGGCTCGGGTCGCCGACGTGGGCGCGGGGACCGGCGCAGCCGGCCGGGCCGCCCGCGCGGCCGGCGCGGGCGACGTCGTCTCGATCGACCTGGCGGCCGGGATCTTGGTCGGCGCCGACCTGCCGGGACCGGCGCTGGTGGCCGACGCGGGCGCCCTCCCCCTCGCCGACCGGACCGTCGACGCGGCGATCGCCGCGTTCTCCTTCAACCACCTGGCCGACCCGGTGACCGGCTTCGCCGAGGCCCACCGCGTGGTGCGAGCAGGCGGCGTGGTGGTCGCCGGCACGTACGCGACCGACGACGACCACCCGGTCAAGGCCGCGGTGGCCGCCACGCTCGCCGCGCACGGATGGGAGGCCCCCGGTTGGTACCGGGCGCTCCGAGATGCCTGGGGGCCGGCGCTGGGCACCCCCGAGGGCTGCCGTGCCGCCGCCGGCGCGGCAGGGCTGGACGGCCGCGTGCTCCTCCGCCGGGTCCGCTTCGCCGACCTGGGGCCGCGCCGCCTCGTGGAGTGGCGCTTCGGGATGGCCCAGCACGCACCGTTCCTCGCCCGCCTCGACCCGGTCCAACGCGAGGAGCTGGCCCGCGCCGCGGTCCTCCGTCTCGGCGACGCCCCACCCCTTGTGCGCTCGGTGCTGGTGACCGTCGCCGTCGTCGGTTGAGCCAGGGGCGGGCGCGGCCCCTGGCCGGGTTCGGCCGACCGTGGCGATCAGCCGAACGAGCGGGCCAGGAGCGCCTCGAGGGCCCTCCGGTGCTCCGCGGCCACCGCGGCGACCAGTCGGGCCGCGGACCGCTCGGCTCGCGCTCGCCACGCGGGCACCCCCAGGTGTCCGGACAGCTCCAGGGCGATCGGCCACGCCTCGGGCATCGCGCTCCGGTCGAGCGCGTCGAGCACCCGGTCGAGGTCGGCCGGGTCGGCGGGACCGCCCGCCAGGGCCAGCTCGGCCCGGGCCAGGGAGGCGTAGCGCCCGGCGCCGCGGGCCGAGGCGTCGGCCACGACCGCCGCGGCCAGGCCGGCCGCCCGTGGGTGGTCGCCGGCCCGGCGGGCGATCCGGGCCGCGACGAGGTCGCGCCGGTGGCGCTGGTGCCAGGCCATGGTCACGTCGTTCCCGTCGAGCACGCCGAGCCGGGCGAGCAGGCCGTCGGCGCCGGCGAGGTCCCCTGCGGCCAGGCGCCCGTCGGCCAGCTCCATCACGGCCACCCAGTAGGCCTCGGCGAACCCGGTGGCCGAGGGACCCGAGGCGTCGGGTGCGCCGCCCGCCTCGAGGGACCGCTGGGCCTCGTCGTCGGCCTCGCCGAAGCGCCCGCCGGCCCGCAGCAGCCACGACCGGACGTTGCCGGGGATGGCGACGAACCGCGCGCCGACGGGCCCGGCGCGCCCCGCCATCTCCTCGAACCGGTCCGCCGCGGCGAGCCCCGCCGCGACCTGCCCGAGGCAGCCGAGCGCCACCGCCCGGGCGAACGCGCCGTGCAGGGGCGAGAAGGGGTGGGCGTGGTGGTCGGGGTCGACCAGCGCCCGCTCGGCCAGGTCGAGGGCCCGGGACGGCGCGCCTCGGTGCAGGGCGACGTGGGCCAACCACACGCGCGCGACCCCACGCGCGGCCGGATCGCCGTCCAGCGCGTCCTCCAGGCGCTCCCGCGCGCCGGTCAGGTCGCCGACCCCGTGGCGGGCCCGTCCGCTCAGGGCCAGCGCACCGGCCCGGGCACCCGCCAGGTCGGCGTGCGCTCCGGCCCGTTCGACCGCTTCGTCGGCATAGCGCTGGGCCGCGCCGTGGTCGCGCCGGTAGTAGGCGATCCAGCCTGCGACCTCGAGCGCCACCGGACCACCGTCCGAGGCCACCGCCGCGGCGGCCTCGGTGGCAGCCTCGTCGAACCGGCGGGCGACCATGAGCACGCGGGCCAGCTCGGTGCGGGCGCCCGGGTCGCCGCAGGCCAGCGCCGACCGCAGGTGGGCCTCGGCCGCGGCCAGGTCGGCCCGGGCGAGCGAGGCCCGGGCGGCTTCGGCGAAGGCCCGGCCGGCGCGCACGCCGTCACCGCCCCGGTGCGCGTGGACGGCGACGGCCAGCGGGTCGTGGCCGGGCCGGGCCGCCAACGTCGCGGCCGCGGCACGGTGCAGCAGCGCCACGCGGGCCCGGCCCGCGCCCGCCTCGAGGACCTCGCGCACGACGTAGTGGCGGAACCCGAAGCCCGCACCGCTCTCGACGAGCACGCCGGACCGCGAGGCCTCCTCGAGCAGGCCGAGCACCTCGACGGCCGGGCGGCGCAGCACCGAGGCGACCAGGTCGACGTCGACGTCGCCACCGAGCACGGCCGCGGCCTGGACGACGTCGCGGACCTCGTCGCCGAGCGGTGCGATCGCGCCGAGGACGGCTTCCTGCACGCTGGCGGGGAGCTCGCCCGGCGGGGCGGCGGCCACGGCGAGGGCGAAGAGGGGGTTGCCCGCGGTCCGGGCGTGGATCTCGGCCAGCCGACCCGGCGCGGTGCCGCCGATCAGCTCGGCCAGGTCGCCGATGGCCAGCGGACCGAGGGCGAGCGTGGCCGCCCCGGCCAGGTGCCGGGCCGGACGGGTCGTGGCCACGACGAGCACCGGCACCGGTCGGCCCACGGACCACTCCAGGAGCTCCCGGGTGCCCGCGTCGGCCCTGTGGACGTCCTCGACCACCAGCACGGTCGTCGCGCCGGGAGCCTGCCCGCCCGGCGGGGCGACGGCGGCGAGCAC
The DNA here is from genome assembly GCA_050247895.1 of Acidimicrobiia bacterium. Taxonomy (GTDB): domain Bacteria; phylum Actinomycetota; class Acidimicrobiia; order Acidimicrobiales; family VFJN01; genus CAVPEW01. The sequence continues at coordinate 679 of JBFWTJ010000041.1, read as the reverse complement.
GTCGCCGAACCACGCCTGCCGGGCCCGGCCCGAACCGCCCGGGCCGAGCGCGACGGGCGGGGCGAGGCCGAGGGCGTCGAGCACCGGCTGGAGGGGCAGGTCCCGGCCCAGGTCGTCCGTGGTGGCCCACACGACCCGGGTGCCGGCGGCGAGGTCGGCCACGAACCGGCGGACCAGGGCCGACTTGCCGATGCCCGGGTCCCCTTCCACCTGCACGACCCGGACCCCCGCCGCGGCGGCACGGAGGTGGCCGCCGAGGTCGGCCAGCTCCGCGGCCCTTCCCACGAGCCGGCCGGTTCGGGTCGGGGTGCGTCGCTCCGCCGGTGCCGGGCCGTCGTCCGTGCCGGCGAGCAGCAGCGCCGTGTGGAGCCGCTCGGTCTCGGGGGCGGGCGAGACGCCGAGGTCGTCGGCCAGCCGCCGCCGGACCCGGCCGTAGGCGGCCAGGCCGGATCCGGGCCGGCCCTCCCCGGCGTGGGCGCGCATCAGGGTCCGCAGGGCCACCTCGTCGTGGGGATCCCGACCGAGCTGGGCCTCGGCCGCGACGATCGCCGCGGTGTGGTCGCCGGCGGCCAGGGCCGCGGCGGCGACCACACCGGCGGCGCGCCCGACCAGCACGTCGGCCCGGACCCCGGCCGCCACGATCCAGTCCCCGTCGTCGTCGGCCAGCACCGGGCCGCGC
>JBFWTJ010000040.1:0-17493 GCA_050247895.1 Acidimicrobiia bacterium | reverse complement strand
GTGGGGACGCCCGGGCCCGGGCCCGGGTCGAGCAGGTCCAGTTCTACGGGTCCGAGGGCGCGGTGCGCCTGGCCCTGGGCGGACGGGTGGTCGACGCCCGCTGGCCCTCGGTCGTGCTCCCCCGCGTCGGCGACGAGGTGGACGTCACCGTGCAGGGCCCGGTGTTCCTGCTCCCCGGGCCCGCGGCCGGGACCTCTCCTCCCGGCTGAGCGGCCACCCGCGCCGCAGCGGGTCCCTGCAGGGTCAGTTCGAGGCCCACCAGGGCTCGGGCGCGGTCCGCTCGCGCAGGTCGATCACGTTGTCGAGGCGTGCCGCCCGGGCGGCCAGGGCGGCACGCAGAACGGCGACGAGCTCGACGATGCTGAAGGGCTCGGCCAGCACGTCGAGCCCCTCGCCGGTCCGCCACGAGGGGGCCTCCTCGGCCGGGGCGATGACCACGACGTGGCGCTCGCCCTCGGTCCGGGTCTCCCAGGCCAGCTCGGGGCCGCCCTCGAGCAGCGAGTCGACGACGAGGACCTCGACGGGACCGAGCTGCTGGCGGGCGTCCTCGACGTCGCGGGCCCGCACCGCGACCACCCCGAGGTTGGCCAGCTGCGGCATGACGAGCTCGGCCAGGCCCAGGTCGGCCGTGACGACCATGACGTGCGCTCCCATGCCCGAAACCTCCGCCGCAGGACCGATCGGCGGGATCATCGCGCCGCGGCGCGACGCCCGTCGTGGCCTTCAGGCGAGCTTCAGGTGGTGGGACCGACCGGCGAGCCGTGGTGGGCGACCATGCGCCAGCCGTCCCCGGTCCGGGCGAACAGGTTGAGGGCCGCCACCGTGCCGCCCATGCCCTCGCCGATCAGGTTCTCGTCCACGGTCACCCAGGCCATGTCCCCGTCGAGGTGGATGCGCTCCGCGGTGAGGATGAACTGGAGATGCTGGGGGCCACCGAGCAGGGCGAACCAGGAGCCGGACACCGCACCCCAGCCGTGCAGGGTCCGCCACCCCGGGTGGGTGCAGGCGATGCGATCGCTGTGCTCCCACACGTCGGACATGGCGTCGAGGTCACGGGCCTCGAAGGCGGCGTAGAACGCGGCGTTGGCGGCCTGCACCGCGGCGAGCTCGCCGACCAGCTCGGGCGGGTCGTCGTCGGGGTGGGGGGACCGCACGGTCCGGCACGCTACCGGGCGGGCCCGCCGACGGATCCCGCAGCGCTGTCGCACCCCCCGCGTACGATTCGTGCATGGCCCTGCCGTTGCCGCTCACGCTGTCGCCCTCGAAGGTCACGGCGTTCACGGACTGCGCGATGGCCTTCCGCTTCTCGGCCATCGACCGGGTCCCCGAGCCGCCCTCGCTCGCCGCGACCAGGGGCACGCTGGTCCACGCCGCGCTGGAACGCCTGATGCTGGCCGAGCCCGACCAGCGCACCCGGGCCCGGGCCTCGGTCTGCCTGGCCGAGGCCCACGCCGCGCTGGCCGAGGACCCCGAGCTGGCCGGGCTGGGGCTCGACGAGGAGGGCCAGGCGTCGCTGCGGGCCGACGCCGAGGACCTGCTCGACGGCTACTTCGCCCTGGAGGACCCCACCCGGGTCCACCCCATCGGGATCGAGCTCATGCTCCAGGTCGAGGTGGGGGGCGTGGCGCTCCGGGGCATCATCGACCGGCTCGAGCTCGACGACGACGGCGAGCTGGTCGTCACCGACTACAAGACCGGCCGGGCACCCGGCGTCCAGTACGAGCAGAAGCGCCTGGCCGGGGTGGCCTTCTACTCGCTGCTCTGCGAGCGGCTGTTCGGCCGGCGGCCGGCCCGGGTCCGGCTGCTGCACCTGGCCGACCCGGTCACGATCACCACCGTGCCCAACGACCGGTCGACCCGGGGCGTCGAGCAGCGCCTCGGCGCCATCTGGAAGGCCGTGGAGCGGGCCTGCGAGCGGGAGGACTTCCGGCCCAACCCGTCCCGCCGCTGCGAGTGGTGCGGGTTCCGGGCCTGGTGCCCGGCCTGGGGCGGCGATCCCGCCGCAGCACCCCGGATCGAGGCGGAGACGCCGGTCGAGCTGGCCACCGCCGTCGGCTGAGGGCGATCCAGCGGGTACCGTGCCCGGCTCGTGAGCCTCCTCGGCCAGCTCAAGGGGCACGTGGCCCGCTTCGACGCCCGGGTCGACCGCTACGTCGACGGGCTGCGCAGCCGGCCGGGCCTCGACCGGGTCATGTACCTGGCCTCCGAGCTCGGCGACCACTCCCTGGTCTGGCACCTCCTGGGCACGGCCCAGGCCCTGCGCCCGGGACGGCGGCCCGAGTCGGCCGTGCGGGCGGCGGTGATCCTCGGGGTCGAGTCGGCGCTGGTGAACGGCGTGGTCAAGTCGGCGTTCCGTCGGGGCCGGCCGGTGTGGGAGTCCGAGGAACCCCGCCCGTTCCGGCTGCGCACCCCTCGCACCAGCAGCTTCCCGTCGGGCCACGCCAGCTCGGCGCTCACCGCGGCCGGGATCCTGGCCCCGGGCGACCCGCTGGCGCCCGTCTACTACGCCGTCGCCGGCCTGGTCGGGTCGAGCCGGGTCTACGTGAAGATCCACCACGCGTCCGACGTCGTGGCCGGGGCGCTGCTCGGCGTGGCCCTGGCCCGGGCCGCGAACCGCCTCTGGCCACCGATCCGCTGACGCCACGGAATGCCGGCGCCGGGGCACGGGTTGTCCTCGTCATGCCGCTGGCCTTCTCGGTGACCTGGGACTACCGCTGCCCCTTCGCCCGCAACGTCCACGAGCACGTGGTGACCGCCCTGGAGGCCGGTGCCGACTGGGACGTGACCTTCGTCCCGTTCTCGCTGGGCCAGGTCCACGTGGCGGAAGGCGAGACCGACATCTGGGAGCGCCCGGCCGACGACAGCGGCCTCACCGCGCTCCAGGCCGGCGTGGTGGTCCGCGACCGGGACCCCGAGCACTTCCTGGCCGCCCACCGGGCGCTGTTCTCGCTGCGCCACGACCAGGCCGGCCGGCTCGACGACGCCGACCAGATCGCCGCGGCCCTGCGCAGTGCGGGGGTGGACGCCGACGAGGTCCTGTCCACCGTGGCGTCGGGCTCGGCGCTCGACACCGTGCGCAAGGAGCACGAAGCGGCGGCGTCCCAGCACGACGTGTGGGGCGTCCCGACCTTCATCGCCGGTGACCGGGCCGTCTTCGCGCGGCTGATGGACCGACCCGGCGACGATGCCGGGCACGCCCGGCGGTCGATCGAGCGGATCGTCGACCTGGTGACGGGCTGGCCCGAGCTCAACGAGCTCAAGGCCACGTCGATCCCGCGCTGAACCTCAGGCGCCGACGGGCTCGCCCTGGTCGACGTCCTCGACCTGCTCGTTGAGCGAGGTCAGCATCGAGCGCACGTCGAGCAACAGGTTGGACACCTCGTCGGTGGACATGAGCTCGCGGTGCAGCAGGCCCGACAAGCCCTCGTCGATCAGCCGCAGTGCGTCGGTGATCGCTCCGTCGTCGTGGTTGCCCGCTCCGTGCATCTCCCGCACCTCCCGCACCTCCGTCATCTCCGACAGGTTACCCCCGGGGTGTGACGAGCAGGCGTCGTGGACGTTTCGAGATCGGTGCGACCGGCGGTGGCCCCCGCGGGCGGCCGGGCGCCGGCCCTCTAGCGTGGGGCGGGTGCGGTACGAACGGCTGGCCCGGATCGGCGTCGGCGGGATGGGCGTGGTCGACCTGGGCCGGACCACCGGCGGCGCCCGCGTCGCCCTCAAGCGGCTCGCCCTGCACGGCTCGGAACGGGACCTGGCCCGCGCCCGCCAGCGCCTGGCCCGGGAGGCCGAGGTGCTGGCGAGGGTGGACCACCCCAACGTCGTGCGGCTCCTCGACGTCCTCGAGGACGGCGACGAGCTGGTGCTCGTCATGCCCTACCTGACCGGCGGGACCCTCGCCGACCGCGTCGCCCAGCAGGGGGCCCTGGCCGGCCCCGACCTCGAAGCGCTCGCCGACCAGCTCCTGTCCGGCCTCGCCGCCGCGCACCGGGCCGGCGTGGTCCACCGGGACATCAAGCCGGGCAACGTGCTCTTCGACGGCGACGGCGTGCCCCACCTGGCCGACTTCGGCGTGGCGGCCTCGCGGGACCTGACCGGGGGCCTCACCGCGACGGGGACCGTCGTGGGCACACCGGCGTTCATGGCACCCGAGCAGGCCCGGGGCGAGGACGTCGGGCCGCCCTGCGACGTGTTCTCGCTCGGCGCCACGCTCCTGTTCGCCGCCACCGGCGAGGGGCCCTACGGGCGCGGCGCGCCCGAGCTGCTCATGGTGCGAGCCGCCCAGGGCCGGACCCGGCCGGTGCCCCGTTCGATCCCCGCCCCCACCGGCGCCCGGCTCGCCGCCATGCTCGAGCCCGAGGCCCGGCACCGGCCGTCGGCCGCGGCGCTGGTCGGCGGGCCCGAGGGCACCCTGGTCGGCGCCCGGGCCGTGGCCGGCCGGGCCCGCCGGCGGTTGCGCCCGCTGCCCGTCGCCGCCGGGGTCGCCGCACTGGTCGCCGCGCTGGGGATCGGGTTCGGCGCCGCCGCGGTGCTCGACCGGGCCGACGCCCGGGCCGACGGGCCCGACGTCCCGTCGTGCCAGGACCTGCCCTACCAGCGGTGCGGGCAGGCCCGCCCGGCGACGGGCACCAACGGGCGGACCTGCCTGGACGGGTTCGCCGACTACGACGCCATCCCCGCCAACGGCTGCGAGGCCCACGACGACGGCCTGCCCGACGGCACGGCCCTGGTCGACCACCGGGAGGCGACGATCGTCCCCGCCGACGACGTCGACGTCTTCGAGCTCGAGGTCGAGGACCGCTTCCAGCTCCTGGGCGACGGCCGGCTCACCGTGCGCCTCGAGGGCCCGGAGGGCGTGGCGCTGCGCCTGCGGGTGCGGGGCCCCGACGGCGAGCTGCGGGGCGAGGACGTGGCCGCCGACGGCGTGCCCGCGGTGGTGCGGCTCACCGAGCCCCGCCGGGGCGGTGACGACAGCACCACGCTGCGGGTGGAGGTCGCCGCGGTGGGCTCCGACCGGTCCGCCGAGCCCTACCGGCTGTCCCGCTCGGGCAGCTTCTGAGCCGGTCGGATCGCCCGCCCATGGCCCGCCGCGACCCGTCCTCGCCCCCGGACCCCTCCCCCGCGGCCCAGGTCCCCAGCGACCTCGTGGCCCTGGGCCTGCGCCCGGGCGACCGGGTCCGGTTCCGCCGGCGCGACGGCAGCCGCTGGCAGGAGGGCCGGGTCGAGCGCCGCGAGCGCGACGGCTCGGTCGGGGTCCGCGACGAGCGGGGCGCCTTCCGGGCCATCGCCGTGTCCCGCCTCGAGGTCCGCACCGCGGGTCCGCGGGGCGGTGTGAGCTGGGAGCCGGTCGGCGAGCGGGCCGGGCGCAGCGAGCAGCTCGACCTGCTTTGAGGGGAGCCGGGGCGCCCTTCGAGCTCGGCGACCCGACCGGCGCGCCCCTGCGCCTGGCCCGCCTCCACGCCGCCTCGCCCGTCGGGCGGACCGTGGTCGTCGACGGGGGCGACCTGCCCCGGCCCGAGGTCGAGGAGCTGCTCGTCGGCGGGGGCTTCGAACCCGACGGCCGGCGCGGCGCCCTGCGCGCGACCAGGGCCCGGACCCTGCCCGACCTCGTGGCGCCCGGCCTGCGCCTGCTGGTCTGCGGCCTCAACCCCAGCCTCCACGCCGCCGACGCGGCCGTGCCCTACGCCGGGCCGGGCAACCGGTTCTGGCCCGCGGCGCGCGCCGTCGGCCTCGTGGGGGCGGACCGGGACCCCTGGCGCGCCGTGCTCGAGGACGGGATCGGGTTCACCGACCTGGTCAAGCGGGCCACGCCCGCGGCCGCCGCCCTGACCGCGGCCGAGCACCGGGCCGGGCTGGCCCGCGTCGAGCGCCTGTGCGCCCGGCACGCGCCGGCCGCGCTGGCGCTGGTCGGCCTGGCCGGCTGGCGCCGGGCGGCCGATCCCGGTGCCCTCCCGGGCTGGCAGGACCGGCGCCTGGGTGGCGTGCCCGTCTACCTGCTGCCCTCGACCAGCGGGCGCAACGCCGCTACCGGGCTGCCCGCGCTGACCGCGCACCTCGCCGCGGCCCTGGCCGGGCCGTCCCGCCGGGCCGCTAGTGGCCGTCGACGCTGAAGTGCATCAGGTCGACCGGCCGTCGCCAGCGGCCGCCCCAGCCCCAACCGATGGCGTCGAAGGCGGCCACCACGGGACCGTCCGCGGTGATCATCCCGGGTCGGACGTCGGCGCGGTCCAGGTAGGTGGAGGCCAGCTCGGGCAGCACCACGTCGTCGCGCCGGTAGGGGTTGTGGAAGGGGTTGACGTCCACGGCCAGGCCCGAGGCGTGGCGTGACCAGCTCGTCGAGCCCCGCGTCGGCCGGCAGACGAAGGCCGACGTGTTGTTGCCGTCGCCGGTCGGGGCCAGGTCGAGCTCGTCGGGCCCGGTGACGCGCATCTCCTCGATGGGGAACCGGGCCTCGAACAGCCGGGCGAAGACCGTGACCAGGTCGTCGGCCACGTCCCGGTGCACCAGCAGCTCACCGGTGTGGGCCCCGTCGTCGAAGCCCACGAACGACACGGTCACGTAGGCCAGCTCGGCCCGGGCCACCGGGCAGGCCGGCTGCCAGGTCGAGCGGGCCAGCACGTCGTCGGGCACCTCGGCGACCGACGAGTGGAACGCGCCGTCGGGCGGGGGCGGGAGCACGTCGACGGTGACCAGGTCGCGGGGGTCCAGCTCGGGCGGGGTGGGGCGGACCTCGCCGAAGCCGTCGGGGGTCAGCGGCAGGGGCCGCGTCCCGAGCCAGGCCGGGCGGGGCGCGGCGGCGACCGTCGTGGTGGTCGTGGGCGTGGTCGTCGTGGTCGTGGGCGCGCCCGTGGAGGGCGCGACGGACGTGGTGGTGGTCGCCGGAGGCGGTGTGGTGGTGGGGCCGCCGCCGTCGGACCCGCCCCCGCAGGCGCCGACCGGCACGGCCAGGAGCACGGCGGCCACCACGGCGCGCGCCCTGGCCGCGCGCCGTGTGCAGGGCCGACGGCCGACCGGCACCGGGCTAGCGGGGGGCGAGGTCGGCGACGGCCCGGCCGACGTCGAGGTCGGCCGACACCGTCGAGAGCAGGGAGATCACCGGGGTGGTCACGCCGTTGGCCACGTAGCGGGCGATGTGCTCCCGGCAGCGCTCGGGCGGGCCCCACACGATGAGCTCGTCGACGACCTCGTCGGGGATCGCGGCCAGCGCGCCGCGGCGGTCGCCGGCCTCCCAGCGGTCCCACATCGGCGCCAGCCGCTCGCGGCCGAGCCACTGGTGGAAGGCCCGGTAGACGGGCACGTTGAGGTAGGCGGCGATGGCCCGGCGCCCGGCCGTCCTGACCTGCTCGGCGTCGTCGACCGGGGCCACGAAGATGCGGGCCACCACCTCCTTGGCCTCGCCGCCCCCGGCGGCGTGCACCAGCGGCGCGACGATGGCGACGTCCTCGGCCGAGAGCCAGTTGAGGATGGCGCCGTCCCCGTCGCGCCCGGCCAGCTCGAGCATCCGGGGCCGCAGGGCCGCGACCAGGATGGGCACGGGCCGCTCCGGGACCCGGCCGAGGGTGAAGCCCTCGACGGCGAAGGTGTCGTAGGCCTCGGTGACCTTCTCCCCGGCCAGCGCGGCCCGCAGGAAGGCCAGGACGTCCCGGGTCCGCTGGTAGGGCGCGACGAACGGTATGCCGTTCCAGCGCTGGACGATGACGTCGGACGAGGTGCCGATCCCCAGCGCGACCCGGCCGGGCGCGGCGTCGGCCAGGGAGGCCACCGACTGAGCCAGGCAGGCCGGACCACGGGTGAAGACGGGCACGATGGCGGTGCCGAGGCGCAGCGTGGGCGCCCAGGCCGAGGCGAGCGCCAGGGGCGTGAACGCGTCGGCCCCGCCGGCCTCGGACGACCAGACGTCGGTGTAGCCGAGGTCGGCCAGCGAGACGACCAGGTCCCGCTGGCGGTGGAGGGCCAGGCCCTCGAAGGGGACGGTCATCCCGTAGCCCACAGTCTGTCGCTCCTGTCCGTCAGGCCCGCCAGTAGCGGGCGATGGTCGACTGGCCGGCGGTGGCCATGAGGGTGCCGTCGTCGGACCAGAGGTGGACGGTGCCGTGGCCGAAGCCGTTGGCGATCCCGTCGATCCGCACGTCGAGCAGGACCCACTCGGTGGGGACCGGGCGCACGACCCGCAGGGTGTTGTCGAGGCTGTTGCCCCCCGCGACGGCCCCGATGGCCTGCCCGATGCCGAACGGGACGTAGTCGCCCAGCACGGCCAGCGCCGCGGCGGAGGCGTCGAGGCCGTCGGGCATCCGCACCCACAGCGAGGATCGACCGGCGGGCATGGGGTTGCCCTCGATCTCGTCGAGGCCCCGGGCGTCGGCCAGGCGGATGTCCAGGCGGGTCATGATCGACTCCCGGCCCGGGAACCGGTGGGCGGCGGGGCGGGCCAGGTCCGGCGCGACCACCTGGGGGCGCTCGGCCCACTGGCCCTCGGGCTCGAAGCTGCGACGGCCCAGGGCGGCGTTGACGGTGAGGACCTCGCGGCCCGCCACGTGGCCCACGGCCCGGGCCTGGGTGATGTTGTGGCTGGACACGGCCAGGGTGACGTCGATGTCCATGACCTCGGGCGGGCGGGCGTAGGACAGGTACTGGGCCGTCGCCCACACCGCGGGGCGCCCGGTGCTGCCCTCCATCGCCGCCAGGACCGCGCCCAGGCCGCACCCGCCGAACAGGGCGGGCTGGAGGGTCGAGATGCCGGGCGTGATCGGCAGGCGCCAGCGGAGGGGGTCGTCGGTGGGCTCGAGCCCGAGCCAGGTGGCACCGTCCATGGCGCGGCACCGTACCGGCCCGCCCCCGGCCGGCGGAGCCGACCCGGGCCGGACTTCCTGTCACACCCCCCTGGTTCGATGGCGCCATGGCAGCTCAGCTCACCATCTTCGAAGGGACCGACCGCCGGCCCGAGTGGGCCATCGACGACGCCACCCGTGCCGCGGGCCGGGCCGGGATCGCCCAGGCCCGTGCCGCGCTGCAGGACGCGCTCGAGGCCCGACGCCGGCGCGAGGTCGTCGTCCCGGCCCCCTCGCGCCAGGCCGCCTGAGCGGGGCCCGCCGGTCCCGTCGGACCCGCTCGCTACCGTACGTCCCGATGGGAGTCCTTGCCTGGGTCGTCTGCGGCCTCCTCGCGGGGGGCCTGGCCCGCCGGGCGGTCGGCGCACCGCCACGGGGGTGCCTGGGCACCGTCGCGGTGGGGGTGATCGGCGCGCTGCTGGCCGGCGCGGCCTTCCGGTTCGCCACCGGCGACCCGATCGGCGTGTTCGACGAGCTCGACGTCGGCTCGGTGTTCGTCGCCTTCGTCGGCGCCTCGGCCCTCCTGCTGGTCCTCGAGGCCGCCTCGGGGGCCCGGGGTCGCAGGGGCGCCCGGAGGGGCTGGTGGTGACCCGGCGGCGGGTGGTGCGCCGCTGCGTGGGGACGCTGTGCGTGCTGCTGGCCGGCTGTGGCACCGGGGAGGCGGGCACGGCGCCGCCGGGCCCGGGTGGCAACGCCATCGTCGTGCGCCCGGTCGACGGCGACACGCTGGTGGTCGAGGTCGAGGGCACCGAGGAGCGCCTGCGCCTCATCGGGATCGACACGCCCGAGTCGGTGGCCCAGGACCGTCCGGTCGAGTGCTACGGACCCGAGTCCAAGGCCCGCACGGCCGAGCTCCTGCCCGCCGGCACGGCCGTCACCATCGAGCGCGACGTCGAGGCCCGCGACCGCTACGGCCGCCTGCTCGGCTACGTGACCCGGGCCGACGACGGCCTGTCGGTCAACCTGGTCCTGGTCGAGGAGGGTGCGGCGATCGCCCGGTCCTACCCACCGAACACGACCCGGGACGGCGAGCTGCGCGCCGCCCAGTCCCGGGCCCGGTCCGAGGGACGGGGCCTGTGGGGCGCCTGCGGAGGTCCCGACGTCCCGTTGAGGAGGTCCCGACGTCCCGTTGAGCCGGTAGCTTGCGCTGCGTGACGACGCTCTCGGAGCGGCTGGGCCACGGCCCTGACGAGCGGCTCCTCATCATCAACTGCGACGACCTCGGCTCCAGCTACGCAGCCAACGTCGGGATCTACGAGGCGCTGCGCGCCGGCATCGCCACCAGCTCGTCGCTCATGGTGCCCTGCCCGTGGGCCCGCGACGCGGCGGCCCGCTACCGGGGCGAGGACGTCGGCGTCCACCTCACGCTCAACAGCGAGCACGACCTGCTGCGCTGGGGCCCGATCACCACCGCCCCCTCGCTCCTCGACGGCGACGGGGGCTTCCCCCGCACGGTCGCCGACCTGTGGGACCACGCCGACCTCGACGAGGTGCGCCGGGAGCTGCGGGCCCAGGTCGAACGGGCGATCCTGTGGGGCTTCGACGTCAGCCACCTGGACAGCCACATGGGGGCGCTCCAGCTGCGACCCGAGTTCTTCGACATCTACCTCGACCTGGCCGTCGAGTTCGGCCTCCCCGTCCGGCTGTCGGGCGCGGCGAGCGAGCGGGCCATCGGCTTCCCGTTCCGGCGCCTGGCCGCCGACGAGGGCGTCGTGTTCCCCGACCACCTGGTCCGCACGCCGGGCACCTCGGCCCGCCAGACCATCGAGCGCCTGGCCCACGACCTCCCGCCGGGGGTCACCGAGGTGTTCGTCCACCCGGCGATCGACACGCCCGAGCTGCGGGCCGTCACCTCCGACTGGCCGGCCCGGATCGACGACCACGACGCCGTCACCACCGATCGCAGCATCCACGCCCTGCTCGACCGGGCCGGCATCCGCCTCGTCGGCTACCGGGCCCTGCGGGACCTCCAGCGCCGGGACCGCCCGGCCACCGCGCCCGCCGTCCCGGCCACCGCTCAGAGCTGAAGCGACCCGGGCCGGAACACCCGGCTCACCGCGGCCCCCGCCACCCGGGCGTGGAAGGCCAGGGGCCCGCCGTCGGCCAGCTCCACCTGGCGGAGCCCGGCCGACATCAGGTCCCGGCACGCGGCGCCGAGGAGGGCCGCGCCCACGCCGGCCCGCCGGTGGGCCGGGTCGACCACCAGCACGCCGATCCAACCGATCCGGGCGACCGAGTGGCACACCACGCCCAGCACGCCGCGCTCGCCCCGGGCCACCAGGCACGACCCGTGCTCGAGCGCCCGGACGACCTCGTCGCGCCGGTCCGGGCAGGCCGTGTCGACCCAACCCAGGACCGCGGCCCCCGCCTCGTCCCCCAGTGCCCGCTCGACGTCCACCCCGCCAGGGACGGGCGCCCGCACCGTCGCGGCGCAGCCCAGCGTGACCCGGGCCGGTCCCCAGCGGAACCCCCGGGACTCGGCCAGCCCCACCATCCGCTGGTGGCGGACGTCCACGCCGGGCCAGAGGTGCCGGCCGGCCCGCAGCGGCCCGCCCAGGACCAGGCGGGTGGCGCCGTGCCGGCGGGCCCGGGCCACGGCTTCGTCGAGGAGCCGGCCCCCGACCCCGAGGTCCTGGCGGGCCGGCACGACCACGACCAGCGGTACGCACCAGGTCCCGGTGTCGCCGTCGGGCACCAGGACCAGGGCCGCGTCGCCCCGGTCGGTGCCCAGGACCTCCGCGGGCGCCTCGCCGCACGCCTCCAGCTCGTCGGGGTGCAGGGCCTCGCCGGGCAGGGCCAGGTCGCACAGCTCGACCAGGCGGTCCAGCACCGGGCCCGACCACCGCAGGACGCGGTCAGCTCCCCCGGGCACCGGCACGCTCCCTGCAAGACTGCCCGGCGATGCGCCGCGCCGCCGTCGTCCTGCTCGCCGCCGTCGCCCTGGCCGCGCCGGCCTGCGACGAGGGACGCCGGTTCCCCACCGCCGCCGACCTCGACGACATCGACCTGTCGGTCGACCACCGCCTGCGGGTCGACGAGGAGGGGTTCACGCCCGACGAGCTCGACGTGGCCGAGGGCGAGGTGGTCGAGGTGACCAACGCCGGCGAGCAGGTCCACACCCTGACCGCCGACGAGGTCGACGGCGCCATCGCCTTCGACGTGCGCCTCGAGCCCGGCGACGTGCTCACCCTGGTCACCCCGGGACCGGCCGAGATCACCTTCCGCGACCTGGAGCAACCCGACCACCGGGGCCGGATGGTGGTGCGACCCACCGGCCGGTAGGCAGCCACCTCAGGCCTGCAGCACGGACCCGGCCGCCGTGGCCCAGCTCGGGTCCCGCCACAGCTCCAGCAGGGTCAGCAGGTGCGCCGTCGACCCCGACACCTTGGCCACGCCCTGCATGTAGGCCACGTCGAGGGCCAGCTCGCCACGCGCCAACCGGGCCAGGTCCCCCGGGGCCAGCAGGACCGTCAGGTCGGCCCGCTCGGCCGGGCCGGGGCCGGACCCGACCAGCCCGCCGTCGCCCGCCACCAGGTGGTGGGTGACCCTGCCGCTGCGGCCCTGGACGACGCCCACGTCCACGACCAGCGGCAGGTCGCTCACGACACCCCGGCGAACAGGTCGTCCTCGGGCGGCGGGGCCTCGACCCTGCTCCGGGCGAGGATGTACTGGTCGTGGGTGTCGACGGCCTCCACGACGTCCCGAGGAAGCCCGAACCAGAACGGCGAGGCCGGGTCGACCTGGGTGCGGTGGGCCAGCAGGGCGTCCCAGCGGACCCGGGCGTGGGGACCGAGCGGGACCTCGGTGGTGATCCGGTCGTCGTGGCCGAGCCGGTCGAACCAGGACTCGTCGTAGGGCGACTCCCGGCCCAGGCGCACGAACTCGGCGTGGAGCTGCTCGACCCGGCGCCGGGACCAGACCGAGTAGTAGAGCTTCGCCGGCGCCCACGGCTCGCCCCGGCCCGGGTACCAGCTCGGGTCGCCGGCCCGGTCGAAGGCCGCCACGCTGATGTCGTGGACCCGGAGGTGGTCGGGGTGGGGGTAGCCCTGCTGGTCGTCGCCGTAGGTCACCACGACCTGGGGCCGCTCCCGCCGGACGACCTCCACCAGCCGCCCGACCGCCTCGTCGAGGTCGGCGTTGGCGAAGGCCTCGGGATGGGCGTTGGCCTCGGTGTCGGGCATGCCCGAGTCGCGGTAGCCCAGCATGACCACCTCGTCGTAGCCGATGAGCGCGGCGGCCTCGGCCAGCTCGGCCCGTCGCACCGCGGCGAGGTCGGCCCGGACCTCGGGCCGGTCCATGGCCGGGTTCAGGACGTCGCCCTCCTCGCCGCCGGTGCAGCAGACCAGGACCGTCCGCACGCCCCGGGCGTGGTAGAGGGCCACCGTGCCCGGGCCCTTGGACGACTCGTCGTCGGGGTGGGCGTGCACCGTGAGCAGGCAGAGGTCGACCATCCGGGGAGCGAACCTACCGGGCCTGCGGGAAGACCACGACTCGGGCCCACGCCGTGACACATCGTCAACTAGGTTGGCGGGACGGACGGGGCAGCCTGTCGCCGACGAGGGAGCAGGGGATGGATTCGCCGGAGGACTGGCGCTGGATCTGGCTCGTCTTCACCATCGTGTTCGCCATCGGCGAGATGGCCACGCCGGGGTCGTTCTTCCTGGCCCCGTTCGCGCTCGGCGCGCTGGTCGCGGCCGTGCTCGCCTTCGCCGGCGTCGCGGTGGGGATCGAGTGGCTGGCCTTCGTCCTGGTGTCGGCTGCGACCCTGGTGGCGCTGCGACCGCTGGCCCGCCGGCTCGACCGGGACGACTCGTCCGACGGCGTGGGCGCCCGGCGGCTGATCGGCCGTGAGGGCCTGGTCCTCGAGGCGATCCCCGAGGGTGCGCACGAGCTCGGGTTGGTGCGCATCGACCGTGAGGAGTGGCGGGCCGAGTCCACCGACGGCACCCCGGTCACCGCGGGCACGCGGGTCAGGGTCGCCGACGTCCAGGGCACGCGGGTCGTCGTGCTCGTCAACAAGGAGCTGCAACCGTGACCGCGCTGATCGTCCTGGCGGCCATCGCCTTCTTCCTGTTCGTCTACGTCGTGTCGGGCGTGCGCATCGTGCGCCCGTACCAGCGGGGCATCGTCGAGCAGCTCGGCAAGTTCAAGGAGACGGTCGACCCCGGCCTGCGGATCATCATCCCGTTCATCCAGACCGTCCGGCTGGTGGACATGCGCGAGCAGGTGGTCGACGTCCCGCCGCAGGAGGTCATCACCAAGGACAACGTCGTCGTGTCGGTCGACGCCGTCGTCTACTACGAGCCGACCGACCCCCAGCGGCTGGTCTACAACGTGGCCAACTTCATGCTGGCGGTCACCAAGCTGGCCCAGACCAACCTGCGGAACCTGGTCGGCGACATGCAGCTCGACGAGGCTCTGACCAGCCGCGACACGATCAACCTCCACCTCCGCCAGATCCTCGACGACGCCACCGACAAGTGGGGCGTGCGCGTGGTCCGGGTGGAGATCCAGCGCATCGACCCGCCGCCCGACGTCATGCACTCTATGCACGAGCAGATGAAGGCGGAGCGGACCCGCCGGGCGGTGGTCACCCAGGCCGACGGCGAGCGCCAGGCCGCCATCACCCGGGCCGAGGGCGCCCAGCAGGCCGCGATCCTCGAGGCCGAGGGCTTCAAGCAGAAGCAGATCCTCGAGGCCGAGGGCCAGGCCGGCGCCATCCGCCAGGTCGCCGAGGCCGAGCGGTTCCGCCAGCAGACCGTGGCCGAGGGCGAGGCCGAGGCCATCCGCAGCGTCTACGCCGCCATCCACGACGGCGACCCCGACTCGGGCCTCATCGCCATCAAGTACCTGGAGGCGCTCCAGGCCATGGCCGACGGGCGGGCGACCAAGATCATCGTCCCGACCGAGCTGGCCGGGATCGCGGGCACCCTCGCCGGGGTCGCCGAGGTCATCGCCGGCAACGGCACCGGCGCACCGCCCGTCCCGCCGCCCGCCTGACCCCGGTGGTCGAGCTGTCGGCCCACGAGGCCGTGAACCGCTACTTCTCCGAGGCCGCCACCCTGTGCGACCTCGACCCGGAGATGCACTCGATCCTGACCTCCTCCTACCGGGAGATCTCGGTCCAGGTGCCGGTCCGCCTCGACGGCGGGGACCTGATCGTGGTCCGCGGCTACCGGGTCCAGCACAACGGTGCCCGCGGCCCCTACAAGGGCGGCATCCGCTACCACCCCACCGCCGACCTCGACGAGGTCCGGGCCCTGGCCTCGCTGATGACCTGGAAGACCGCCCTGCTCGACATCCCCTTCGGCGGGGCCAAGGGCGGCGTGGAGGTCGACGCCACCCGCCTGTCGGCCACCGAGCTCCAACGCCTGACCCGCCGGTTCACGCTGGGGATCCAGCACGTGCTCGGCGTCTACCGCGACATCCCGGCCCCCGACGTGGGGACCAACGCCCAGGTCATGGCCTGGATGATGGACGCCTTCTCGTCGGTGCACGGCTACAGCCCGGGCATCGTGACGGGCAAGCCGCTCGACCTGGGCGGTGCGCCCGGTCGCGAAGCGGCCACCGGCCGCGGGTGCGTCCACGTGCTCGACGCCTACTGCGCCCACCACGGCACCTCGCTGGAGGGCCTGCGGACCGTGGTCCAGGGCTTCGGGAACGTGGGTTCGTGGATGGCCCGCACCCTCCACGAGCGGGGGGCCCAGGTCATCGCGGTGTCCGACGTGCACGGGGCCATCCACCGCGACGACGGGCTCGACATCCCCGGCCTGGTGGCCCACGTGGCCGAGGGCCGGCCGCTGGCCGAGGCGCCCGGGGTCGACGTCCTCAGCAACGAGGCGCTGCTCGAGCTCCCCTGCGACGTGCTGGCCCCCGCCGCGCTGGGCCAGGTCGTCACCGAGGCCAACGCCGGGCGGATCTCGGCCACCACGGTGCTCGAGGCGGCCAACTACCCGGTCACCCCTGCGGCCGACAAGATCCTGGCCGACCGGGGCATCCGGGTCGTCCCCGACATCCTGGCCAACGCCGGTGGGGTGACCGGCTCCTACTTCGAGTGGACGCAGAACATCCAGCAGTTCACCTGGCGGGAGGACCGCTTCGACCAGGAGCTGCGGGACCGCATGGTCGGCGCCTACGAGTTCACCCAGGCCTTCGCCGACCAGCGCGACGTCCCGCTGCGGGTCGCGGCGTTCGCCATCGGCATCCAGCGGGTCGCGAACGCCTCACGGGTCCGCGGCTACGTCTGAGCCCGCCGGGCGGCCCCTCAGGCCTCGACCCGGGTGCCCGCTCCCAGCGGTTCGAGCCGGTGCTCGCCGGAGTCCTCGTCCTCGTGGAGCTGCCAGCCGCAGCGCTGGGCCAGCATGGCATGGCCCTCGTCGGGTCCCGAGGCGATGATCTCGTCGCCCGCCTCCAGGCGCACGTGGCCCCGGGGCCGGTAGACGTAGCGGCCTCCCCGCCGGACGGCCAGGACGTGGAACCCGGGTTCGATGTCGAGCTGGAGCTCGGACAGGGTCGACCCGTCGGCCTCGGAACCCACCGCGACGGGGACCCGCACCACGACCTCGTCGGTGTCGCCCAGGGCCACCTGGAGGATGGGGTGCAGCTCCTCCCGCTCCTCGATGAGCCACACCATCTGCTGGGCCGCGTCGCCGAGGTCCTCGGCCGCCTGGGACAGGTGGAGCAGGCCTCGCAGCGGCGCCGGGTCGATCCGGTCGACGCCGGCCCGCAGCACCCACAGCTCGAGGCGGTCCTTCATCTCGTCGAGCCGGTCCTCCAGGTGGCGGACCTCGGCCGCCAGGCCCTGGTCGCGTAGGACCAGGGCCGAGTAGGCCAGGCCGACGGCGACCTCCGACACGTTCTTCATCTCGACCAGCACGTCGACGGCCCGGTCGAGGTCCGACAGCGTCCCGTCCTCGGGTGGGGTCGGCGGCTCCCAGTAGGGCGCGGCGGCGAGCTCGCGGAGCCGCACGATGCCCGCCGGCGAGCCCCGCAGGAACAGCACGTCGCCCGGCGTGAAGATCTGGTCGCCGTCGATGTCGGTGATCCACTCCCGGTCGCGCCGGATGGCCACCACCCGCATGCCGGTCTGCACCGGTAGCTCCAGGCCGGCCAGCGGCCGCCGGGACAGGTGCGAACCCTCGCGGACCCGGACCCGGTGCGAGACCTCCTCGGCCGCGGACAGGTCGGCGACCAGCTCCCGGGGGATCCCCAGGCGGTGGGTGACGATGCGGGCGATGTCGGTGGCCGCGTTGCCGATGCGCTCGATGGCCGAGATGACCTGGAGCACCGAGGCCATGGCCTCGGCCTCCTTGGGGTGGCGGGCGGCGAGGACCGACACGGCCCGCATGTCGTGGACCAGGTCGGACATCCGGTCCTCGAGCTCGTCCACCTCCTCGGCCATGTCGGGGTCGCCGAAGTAGAGGGCGGCGTAGGCCAGGTCGACCATCAGCTCGGAGAGGTCTTTCGACTCGCTGAGCATGGCCCGGAGGTTGCGAGGTCTTTGGTCCATGGCGATGGTGGAGAGCGACCCGAGGATAGGGGCAGACTCGGTCCTCGTGCGCGAAGCCCTCCACTCCCGTCCCGCCCGGCTCGCCGTGGGCCTGGTCCTCGGCTCGGTCCTCGTCCTGGCCGCTGGGGGTTGCGACGCGCAGGACGGCCGGGAGCTCCC
>JBFWTJ010000039.1:0-17494 GCA_050247895.1 Acidimicrobiia bacterium | reverse complement strand
CGCACGAATGGTCTCCGCTCAGGTCGTGCTCAGTGCCAGGACGTCCGCCGGATCCACCGGCCCACGCAGCGCTCGGGCCATGGCACCCCGACGCGCCGCCCGCTCCCGGCACGACACCGAACCGGCGCACAACCAAGCACCTCGCCCGGGCAGTGTACGACCCACCCGCAGCGTTCCGTCCGGCGCCCGGACCACCCGCACCAGCTCGTCGGGCGAGGCCCGGCGCCGGCAGCCGACGCAGGTCCGCAGGGGCGCCGCTATGCGTCGTCCTCCTCGTCGTCGCCCCCGACGCCCTCGGCGGCGGGCTCGTCGACATCGCCCTCGGGCTCGGGCTCGGCACCCTCCCCGGGCTCGTCGCCTGCGGGTTCGGCGTCGACCTGGGTCGCTTCGTCACCCTCGCCCTCGCCCTCGGCGGCGGGCTCGGCGGTCGCCGCTGCCGGCGCGGCGCCACCCTCCGGGGCTGCCGCGCCCTCGGCCGGGCCGGACCCGCCCTCGGCTCCCTCGCCCTCGCCCGACTCCTCGGCCGCAGCCCACTCCTCGGCCGACAGGGCCGGACCGCCCTCGGCGGGCTGCCAGACCTGCTCGCCGGTGGACGGGTCGACCACCCACTGGCCCTGGGCCCACTCCTCGCCGGCGTAGGCCTCGTCCTCGGCGAGCTGCGACTCGCTCTTGATGTCGACCCGCCAACCCGTCAGGCGGGCGGCGAGGCGGGCGTTCTGGCCCTCCTTGCCGATGGCCAGGCTGAGCTGGAAGTCCGGGACGATCACGGTGGCCGTGCCGGTCACCTCGTCGATGCGGACCTCCTTCACCTTGGCCGGCGAGAGGGCCTTCATCACGAACTCGTAGGGGTCGTCGGAGAACGGGACGATGTCGATCTTCTCGCCGTTCAGCTCGTTGACCACCTGGCGCACCCGAGCGCCACGGGCCCCCACGCACGCGCCGACGGGGTCGACGTTGGCGTCGTTGGACCACACCGCGATCTTCGTGCGGTGGCCCGGCTCGCGGGCGCAGGCCTTGATCTCCACCACGCCGTCGGCGATCTCGGGCACCTCCAGCTTGAACAGCTCGAGGATCAGGCCCGGGTGCGTGCGGGACACCACGATCTGGGGTCCCTTCGAGGTGCGGCGGACCTCCACGATGTAGGCCTTGAGGCGGGTGTTGGGCACCGGCCGCTCGTAGGGGACCTGCTCGGCCTGGGGCAGCAGCGCCTCGACCCGACCCAGGTCCAGCAGCGTGTAGCGGCTGTCGGTCTGCTGGATGATGCCGGTGACGATGTCGCCCTCGCGGCCGGCGTACTCCTCGTACTTGAGCTCGCGTTCGGCCTCGCGGATCCGCTGGGTCATCACCTGGCGGGCCGTCATCGCCGCGATCCGCCCGAAGTCGGACGGCGTCACGTCGAGCTCGGGCCCGTAGGGCTCGCCGTCCTCGTTGATCTCCTGGGCGAAGACGCGGATCTCGAACGTGGCCGGGTCGATCGTGACCCACGCGTACTCGTGGGCGTCCGGCATGCGCTTGTAGGCGGACTCGAGGGCGTCGGCCAGCGCGCCCAGGAGCGTGTCGACCGAGATCCCCTTGTCCTGCGCCAAGGCGGCGAGCGCCTCCCCCATGTCCAGGTTGCTGCTCATGGATCCCTCTTCTCCCTGGCGGACGGGCCCCACACGAAGACCGTGCGGGCCCGATCGATCTCCTCGTAGCGCACGAGGCGCTCGGTGCCGTCGGCCGACCGGATCGTCACCCCGGCGTCGTCGGCCCCGGCCACCGTGCCCTCCAACCGCCGCTCGCCCTCGGCGCCGGCGTGGACCTTCACCTTGACCTGCTCGCCCACCGCCCGGGCGAAGTGCTCCGGGCTGCGCAGGTTGCGCTCGACGCCCGGGGTGGTGACCTCCAACGTGTAGTGCCCCTCGATCGGGTCGGCCTCGTCGAGCACCCCCGAGATGGCCCGGGTGACCGCCGCGACCTGGTCCAGGTCCACCGGCCCCGCGGCGTCGACCACCACCTTCACCATGCCGCGGCCGACCTCGAGGTCGTAGAGGTCGAGGTCGCGCTCGGCCAGGACCGGGGCGATCAACGCGCCGACCCGCTCCTGGATGCTCACCTCGCTCACCTCCCTCGCGCCCGACCGGGCCCCTGACAAAGATGTGGCGTGGGCCGGAGCCCACGCCGTACGACACCACGACGATCTGACACCACGAACGGCGGCGGCGAGATCACGAGATCCCCCGACCACCGTCGGACGCTGGATCATACCAGTGGACCCACCCCCGGGGGTCCCGCCGCGAGGTCAGACGGCGACGGTCAGCACCACGTCGCGGCCGGGCTCGAGCTCCCCGCCCGCCGGCGACTGCTCCCGCACGTACCCACGCGCCGCGGGATCCTCGACCGGCACCGTGGCCACCAGGACGCGCAGGCCGCGGTGGGCGAGCACGTCGACCGCGTCCTGCCACCACGTGCCGATCACCGACGGCACCCCCACCGTCGGCGGCGGGCCGCTCGAGACCACCACCGCCACCGGCGTGCCCGGCGGCACCATCGTCCCGGGCCCCGGGGAGCTGCGCAGCACCTCGCCCGCGGGGGCGGTGCGCGACGGCTCGGCGCTCACCGTCCCGAGCACCAGGCGCGGCGCGCCCAGCGCGGCGACGGCCTGGTCCTGGGGCAGGCCCCGCAGGTCGGGGACGGCCCGCAGCGGCGGACCGGTCGACACCACCAGCGTCAGGACCGCGCCGGGCCGGACCTGGTCGCCCCCGGCCGGCTGCTGGGCCACGACCTCCCCCGCCGGCGCCACCTCGTCGAGGACCTCCACGGTCGACACGGCGAACCCGTCCCCCTCGAGCAGGGCCCGCGCCGCGTCGACCTGCTGGGCCACGACCTGGGGCACGACGGGCAGGAGCCCGGCGCTCACCTGCAGCACGATCGTCGAGCCCACCGCCACCTTGGCCCCCTCCACCGGCGACTGGGCGAACACCGTCCCCTCCGGTCGCAGCTCGTTCTGGGCCAGCT
The DNA here is from genome assembly GCA_050247895.1 of Acidimicrobiia bacterium. Classification (GTDB taxonomy): domain Bacteria; phylum Actinomycetota; class Acidimicrobiia; order Acidimicrobiales; family VFJN01; genus CAVPEW01. Next base: position 14,497 of record JBFWTJ010000039.1, on the reverse strand, counting down.
CCGTGCGGACCTCCAGGCCCAGCGCGACCAGCGACGCGGTGGCCGACGGCGCCGACGCGCCCACGACCCGGGGCAGCACCAGGCGGGCGGGCTCCGGCTCGGGGTGCTCGGCGGCCACCACGTCGAGCAGCATCGAGCCCAGCAGCGAGGTCAGCGACCCGGCCAGGACCAGGCCCAGCGAGAGCCAGATCCAGCTCGCCCGGCGACCGGACGAACGCCGCCGGCGCCAGGTGGGGTCCACGCCATCCGGAGTCCGACCTCCCCCCGACCCTTACAGCGGGCCCGGGTGCCCCGGGGCCGCGACAGCTCAGTAGCTGCGGGCCACCACCGCCACCAGGCCCGGCTCGTCCTCGGCGTCGGGGACCCCGCCGTCGGGGCGCAGCAGGCACCGCACCGTGATGGCGTCCTGGGCCAGACGGGCCTCGCCACCGTCGCGCAGCAGGTCCCACGCGACCCGGGCGAAGCCGGCCTTGGCCCCCTCGACCGCCTCCTCGACGCTGGCCGCGTCCACCGTGCGCTCGTCGCGCCGGCGGGTCGCCGCGGCGAGCAGGTCGCCCTGGATCTCCTCCAGCAGGCCGGGCACCCGGGCCGTGACCTGCTCGACGGGCATCGGCTCCTTGGCCGTGGTGTCCCGGCGGACCAGCGTCACGTTGCCCTCGGCGAGGTCGCGGGGCCCGAGCTCGATCCGCAGCGGCACGCCCTTGAGCTCCCACTCGGTGGCCCGCCGCCCGAAGCTGGTCGCCACGGCGTCGTCCAGGCGGACCCGCACGCCCGCCGCGGCCAGCTCGGCCACCAGGGCCCGGGCCCGGTCGCCGGCACCGTCCTCGTCACGGACCAGCAGGACCACGACCTGGGTCGCCGCCACCCGCGGCGGCACGACCAGCCCGGCGTCGTCGCCGTGGGCCATGACCAGGCCGCCCACCATCCGGGTCGTGGAGCCCCACGACGTCGTCCAGCACAGCTGGGTCGCGCCCTGGTCGTCCAGGTAGGCGATGTCGAAGGCCCGGGCGAAGTTCTGGCCCAGCTCGTGGCTGGTGCCCATCTGCAGCGCCTTGCCGTCGCGCATCATCGCCTCGCAGGTCATCGTGTTGATGGCCCCCGCGAAGCGCTCGGCCGGCGTCTTGCGGCCGGCCAGCACCGGGATGGCCAGCACGTCGACCATGAAGGCCACGTAGACCTCGTCGAGGATCCGTCGGGCGTAGGCCGCGGCGTCCTGGCGGGTGGCGTGCGCGGTGTGGCCCTCCTGCCACAGGAACTCGGTCGTGCGCAGGAACACGCGGGGACGCAGCTCCCAGCGCACCACGTTGGCCCACTGGTTCAACAGCAGCGGGAGGTCGCGGTACGACTGGATCCACTTGGCCATGAACTCGCCGATGACCGTCTCGCTGGTCGGGCGCACCACCACCGGCTCGTCCAGCTCCTTGCCCCCGGCGTGGGTCACAACGGCCAGCTCGGGGCTGAACCCCTCGACGTGCTCGGCCTCGCGCTTGAGGTAGCTCTCGGGGATGAACAGCGGGAAGTAGGCGTTCTCGGCCCCGGTGGCCTTGATCCGGGCATCCACGTCGGCCTGCATCCGCTCCCACAGGGCGTAGCCGTAGGGCCGGATGACCATGGTCCCCCGCACCGGGCCGTTGTCGGCCAGCTCCGCCTTGGCCAGGACGTCCTGGTACCAGCGGGGGAAGTCCTCGGCCTGCGGGGTGACGATGGGTGCTCGGGCCATGGCGGCCGATGCTACGAGAAGCGGTTCCCGGCCCTGCGCCGGTCGCCGGCCGGGGCTCAGCCCTGGACCCGACGCTGGACCAGCTCGACCCGCTGCTCGCTGCCGTTGGCGTCGGCTCCCCTGGCCTCGAGCAGCGTGGCCCGGTCGCGATCGGCCTCCCGACGCGCCGCGGCACGGGTCTCCTCGGCCCGGGCCAGCGCGGCGTCGATCCCGTGCTCGTCGATGAACTCGGCCCACTCGACCAGCGCCGGGACCATGTCGGACTCGGGCACCACCGCCACGTTCACCCCGCGGACGAACAGGTGGCCCCGCTTGTTGCCCGCGGCGATCCCGAGGTCAGCGTCACGGGCCTCGCCCGGTCCGTTGACCACGCAACCCATCACCGCCACCTGGAGCGGGATCTCGCGGTCGCCGAAGGCGGCCTGGGCCTGCTTGGCCACCTCGATCACGTCGACCTCGGCCCGGCCGCACGACGGGCAGGCGATGAGGTCGACGTTGCGCCGCTCCCGCAACCCCATGGCCTCCAGGAGCTGCCGGCCGGCCCGGGCCTCCTCCACCGGGTCGGCGGTGAGGCTGTAGCGGATCGTGTCCCCGATCCCCTCGGCCAGCAGGGTGGCGATGCCCGCCGTGGCCTTGACCAGGCCCGCCGGCGGCGGCCCGGCCTCGGTCACCCCCAGGTGCAGCGGGTGATCGGTGACCTCGCTCAGCTGGCGGTAGGCCTCGATCATCAGCGGGACCGACGAGGCCTTGACCGAGATCTTGATCAGGTCGAAGCCGACCTCCTCGAAGTAGGCCATCTCCCGCCGGGCCGACTCGACCATGGCCTCGGGGGTCACCTTGCCCCCGTGGCGCTCGTAGAGGTCGGGGTCCAGGCTGCCGCCGTTCACCCCGATCCGGATCGGCACGCCCCTGTCCCCCGCCTCCCGGGCGACGAGCTTGATGTGCTCGGCCTTGCGGATGTTGCCCGGGTTGAGCCGCAGGCAGTGCACCCCGGCCTCCAGCGCGGCCAGGGCCATGCGGTACTGGTGGTGGATGTCGGCCACGATCGGCACCGGCGAACGGGGCACGATCCGGGCCAGGCCCTCGGCCGCCTCGGCCTCGTTGCAGGTGCAGCGCACGATGTCGGCGCCCGCCGCGGCCAGGGCGTAGATCTGCTGGAGGGTGCCCTCGACGTCGGCGGTCTTGGTCACCGTCATCGACTGGACCGTGATGGGCGACGTGCCGCCGACGGGCACCGCACCGACCTGGATCTGCCGGGTCGCTCGCCGGGGGTGGGAGGACAGGCCGATCTCCACGTCAGCCCACGCTGATCGGGTCGACGATGTCGAGGTACAGCGAGGACACGCCGAGCACGACGATCAGTGCGAAGGCCACGTACGCCACCGGCAGGACCTTGGCCACGTCGGCCGTGTAGGGCCGGCCCGGGCGCGAGCGGATCCTCTCGTAGACGGCGATGGCCACGTGCCCGCCGTCGAGGGGCAGCAGCGGGATGAGGTTGAACACGCCGATGACCACGTTGAAGGCGGCGAACAGGACGAGGAAGCCGGCGATGCCGTCGCTCATCAGCTCCTCCAGCAGGCGAGCGGCGCCGACGATCGACACCGGGCGGTTCTCCCCCGACCCCGACGAGCCCGACGGGGCCCCGCCCGAGGGCGCCGAGCCCGACCCCTCGGACCGGCGGCCCTCGCCCGCGGTCAGGACCTGGTCGGCGAAGTCGGGGATGCCCCCGGTCACGAACTGGCCGATGCCCTTGATCGACAGGCCGATCGTGCGCACGACCTGCTCGCCGGCGTGGCCCACCGCGGCCACCGGCCCCACCGTCACGTCGGGCACGGGCGGGTAGTCCGACCCGATGCCCAGGAACCCGATCGAGGGGTCGTCGGGGCGGTGCCCGATGGTGACCCGGAACGTCTCGACCGTGCCGTCGCGCTCGACCACCACCGGGACCGTCTCGCCGGGCCGGCCCGCCACGAGCGGGCGGACGTCGGCGAAGACCTCCACCGGCTCCCCGGCGATGGAGACCACCACGTCGCCCGGCTCCAGCCCGGCCTCCTCGGCCGCCGCGCCCGGGGTGACCTGGCCGACGAACCAGCCCCGGGGGTCGACGCCGGGGCCGCCCAGCTCGGTGGCCAGCTCGCCGTCGCCGGGCACGCCCAGCCCGACGAAGACCACGACCAGCACCACGAAGGCCTGGAGGAAGTGCATGAGCGATCCGGCCGAGGCCACCAGCACCCGCCTCGGGAACGACTGGCGCCGGTAGGTCCGCGCCTCGTCGGCCGGGTCGACCTCCTCGAGGTTGTTCATGCCCAGGATCCGCACGTAGGCGCCGGCGGGGATCAGCTTCACCCCGTACTCGGTCTCGCCCCGGCGGAACGACCACAGCTTGGGACCGAACCCCAGGAAGAGCTCGGTGGCCTTCATCCCCGACCACTTGGCCGTGGCGAAGTGGCCCAGCTCGTGCAGGAAGATCATGACGAGGATCGCGCCCACGACGATCACCCAGTTGACCCCCGCCCAGGCCCAGAGCAGCACCAGCGCGGCGACCAGCAGGCCAGCCCGCCACGGACCCGACGCCACCTCGTCGTCCGCGCCGCCGGCCCCGTGGTGCGGCGGCATCGGCGGGGGGTCGAGGCGGTGGGCGGTGTCGGTCATCGGGCGATCTCCTCCAACACCGCCCGGGCGGCGGCACGCCCCCGCTCGTCGGCCTCGACGACCGCCCCCTCCGAGTCGGCGGGGGCGCCGTCGTGACGGGCCAGGACGCGTTCGAGGGTAGCGGCGATCCCGGTCCAGGGGACCGCCCCGGCCAGGAACGCGGCCACCACCTCCTCGTTGGCCGCGTTGAGCCACGCCGGGGCCGTCCCGCCCCGCCGGCCGGCCTCGTAGGCCAGGTCGAGGCAGCCGAACGCGGCCCGGTCGGGCGGCTCGAAGTCGAGCCTCCGCAGGACCGCCCAGTCGATCCGGCCGAACGGCGTGGCCACCCGGTCCGGGTAGCGCAGGGCGTAGGCGATGGGCAGGCGCATGTCGGGCAGCGAGAGCTGGGCCAGCGTCGCCCCGTCGGTGAACTCGACCATCGAGTGGACCACCGACTGGGGGTGGACCACCACCTCGATGGCGTCGTAGTCGACGCCGAACAGCTCGTGGGCCTCGATCACCTCGAGGCCCTTGTTCATCAACGTGGAGGAGTCGACCGTGATCTTGGGCCCCATCGTCCAGGTCGGGTGGGCCAGGGCCTCCTCCACGGTGACCCCGGCCAGCTCGGCCCGGCTCCGGCCCCGGAACGGGCCCCCCGAGGCCGTCAGCACCAGGCGCGAGAGGCGGTCGGTGGCCCGGGCGTCGGGCGACTGGGCCCGCAGGCACTGGTGGACGGCGCAGTGCTCGCTGTCCACCGGGACCAGCTCGGCGCCCGGGGTCGAGCGGACCTGGGCCACGACCGGGCCGGCGGCGATGAGCGACTCCTTGTTGGCCAGGGCCAGGCGGCGCCCGGCCCGCAGCACGTCGAGGGTCACGCCCAGCCCGGCGAAGCCCACCACGCCGTTGACGCACACGTCCGCCGTGGGGGCCAGGCTGCGCAGGGCGTCGGGCCCGGCCCGCACCTCGGTGCCCGCCGGCACCGCAGCGGCGAGCGCCCGGGCACCGGACGGGTCGGCCAGGGCCACGACCTCGGGTCGCCAGCGCCGGGCCTGGGCGGCCAGGGCGTCCACGTCGGACCCGGCACCGAGGGCCACCACCTCGAAGGCCTCCGGGTCGGCCGCCACCACCTCGAGGGTCTGCCGGCCGATCGAGCCGGTCGACCCGGCGACGGCCACCGTCGTCACGGACACCTCAGCAGCCTAGGGAGCAGCGGTCCGAGCCGGTGGCGCGGACGATCAGAGGAAGAAGTCGCGCACGGTGGCCAGCAGCCAGACCGCGGGCAGGGCGAACAGCAGGCCGTCGAAGCGGTCCATCAGGCCCCCGTGGCCGGGCAGCAGCGTGCCCATGTCCTTGATGCCGAGGTCGCGCTTGACCATCGACTCGGACAGGTCGCCCAGGGGTGCGGCCAGGGCCACCACCAGCCCGACCAGCGCGCCTTCGGCGAACGAGTCGATCGGGCCCAGGCCGAACAACGAGGCGATCACCGTCGGCACCACGAAGGCCACCACGCAACCCCCGACCAGGCCCTCGACCGTCTTGTTGGGGCTGGCCTCCGAGAGGGGCTGGCGACCGGCGCTGCGCCCGATGAACAGCCCACCGACGTCGTAGCCGACGGTGCCGAGGATGGTGGCCAGCAGGATGCCCGACCCGTCGTCGCCCAACGAGAGCATGAGCGCGGCGAACGATCCGCCGAGGCCCACCCACAGCACGCCGGCCAGGGTGACCCCGACGTTGAGCACCGGGGACTCCACGGCCGCGCCGATCACGTACCAGATCAGCGCCACCGCCGTGGCCAGGAACAGCACCGTCGGGATGGCGCCGTAGCCGTAGTTGTAGGCGCCCACCACCAGGCCCACCGAGGCCACGATCCCGACCAGGGCCACCGGCTGGAAGCCGGTCTGGCGCAGCGCGGTGTACAGCTCGGCCGCGGCCAGGGCCACGACGGCGGTGATCAGCACCATGGCCGCCACAGGACCGATCGACAGCAGCAGGACGGCAGCCGCCAGCAGGGCACCGCCGACCACGGCGGCCTGGCCGAGGTCCCGGTCGCCTCCGCCGCCCCCGACCCGCACCGGCCGGCGCGACGCGTAGGTGTCGTCGTCGACGCCCCCGGGCCGGCGCGTGCGCCCGACCGCGGGGTTGGCCCCGCTGGGCACCGGGTCCCACGGCTGCCGGCCGGGGTCGGGGTCCCACTCCTGGTCCGCGTCGGCGAACACCGACCGGCCCGGCGCCGCCTGGTCCCCCAGGTCGGCGAAGGACAGGTACTCGTCGTGGCTCAGGCGCTCGGAATCGTCGAGGGCACCCACCTTGGACCCCTCCTCGCGCAGGAACGACATGTCGTCGTCGAGTGCGTCGTAGCCGGTCGAGTCGTCACGCCAGCGCGGCCCGCCGGCGGAGAACCCGGCCCAGTCCTCGAGGTCGTCGTCGGGCCCGGCACCCGGCGGCTCGTCGTCGGGCAGGATCCGGGGGACCTGCCCGCTGGGCGGCTCGGTCCAGTGCGGGAGCTCCACCGACCCGCTGGGCGGATCGGCCGGCGCCACCTCGGCCCCACCCGAGGTCGGGTCCTGGCCCGAGGCCAGCGGGAAGCGCAGGACCGGGCGGGGCCCGTCGCTGGGTGGCGGCGTCGGGCGGTCGCCGAAGCGGGGCTCGTCGTAGGACCGGCGGGAGGCGACGTCGCCCCGCTCGATCGCCTCCGCCGCCTCCTCCGCGCCGATGATCCGAACGCCCTCGGTGGGGAGCTCGTTGCGCTCGTCCTCGCTGTCGAACCGGCGGTCACCTGCCATGGCTCTCCTCCACGATCGCGTCCTCGCCGACCAGGTCGGGCGAGGATCAGACCTCGAGCAGCTCCTGTTCCTTCTGCTCGAGCGCCTTGTCGATGCCGCCCTCGTGGGCGTGCGTGAGCTTGTCCAGCTCCTTCTCCGCCCGCACGATGTCGTCCTCGGAGACCTCGCCGTCGCGGCCCAGCGCGTCGAGGTCGTGACGGACCGAGCGCCGCAGGTTGCGGACCGCGACCCGGCCCTCCTCGGCCATCGACCGGACCACCTTGACCAGCTCCTTGCGTCGCTCCTGGGTCAGCGGCGGGAACGTCAGGCGCAGGACCTGGCCGTCGTTGGACGGGTTGAGGCCCAGGTCCGAGGTCTGGATCGCCTTCTCGATCGCGCCCATCGCGCCCTTGTCGTAGGGGCTGATGACCAGCGTCCGGGCCTCGGGCACGGTGAAGCCGGCGAGCTGCTGGAGCGGCACCTCGGAGCCGTAGTAGTCGACGAGGAGCTTCTCGACCAGCGCCGGCGCGGCCCGGCCGGTGCGGATGGCCGAGAACTCGGCCCGGGCGTGCTCGACGGCCTTGCCCATCTTCTCGGCGGCGTCATCGAGGAGCGCCTTGATCAGTTCATCCGAGCTCACTGGCTGCTGGTCCTCCGAAGGACGACGTGTCGGCGGAGCTCGCCGTGGCACCTGGGCCGGGGAACGGCCCCACGCGACGTGGCGATCACGCGTCGCGGACCAGGGTACCGATCGCCTTGCCTTCGAGGATGGATCGGACGTTGCCCGGGCCGAGCAGGTCGAACATGACGATCGGCAGGCGGTTGTCCATGCACAAGGTGATGGCGGTGCTGTCCATGGCCTTGAGGCCCCGGTTCAGCACCTCCAGGTAGGTGACCTCGTCGAGCTTGGTGGCCTCGGGGTTGGTCCGGGGATCGTCGGTGTAGAGGCCGTCGACCCCCGAGTGGGTCCCCCGCAGCATGGCGTCGGCCTCGATCTCCACGGCCCGCAGCGCGGCGGCGGTGTCGGTGGTGAAGAAGGGGTTGCCGGTCCCCCCGGCGAAGATGACCACCCGGCCCTTCTCGAGGTGCCGGATGGCCCGGCGCCGGATGTAGGGCTCGGCGACCTGGGCCATGTGGATGGCGGTCTGGACCCGCGTCGGCTGGCCGAACCGCTCGAGGGTGTCCTGCAGGGCCAGGGCGTTGATGACCGTGGCCAGCATCCCCATGTAGTCGGCCTGGGCCCGGTCCATCCCCGCACCCGCACCGGTCATGCCCCGCCAGATGTTCCCGCCGCCGACCACGATGGCGACGTCCACCCCTGCGCCGGAGCGGGCGTCGACGATCTCCCGGGCCACGTACTCGACGAACGGGCCGTCGATGCCGTAGCCGGACTCCCCGGCGAAGGCCTCGCCGGAGAGCTTCAGGAGGATCCGCCGATAGGTCGTCGTCGCCACGGCCGCTCGCTACGAACCGATGTAGACCTGGGCGAGCTCGACGAGCTCGTGGTCACCGAGCAGCTGGGTGATCGTCTGCTTGTCGTCGCGCACGAAGGGCTGCTCGAGCAGCACCCGGTCCTTGAACCAGGCGTTGAGGCGGCCCTCGACGATCTTGGCGATGGCCTGCTCGGGCTTGCCCTCGGCCCGGGTGATGCTCTCGAGCGTCGAGCGCTCCTCGGCCACCAGCGCCTCGGGGACGTCGGCCCGGCGCAGGTAGGGCGGCTTGGTGAACGCGGCGTGCACCGCGACGTCGTGGGCCAGCTCGTCGGAGCCCCCGTCGAGCACCACGATGACGCCGTTGACGCCCCGGCCCTCCTGGCGGTGCAGGTAGGTGTCGGACACGGACCCCTCGGGGATGGCCACCCGGGCCACCCGGCCGAGCTCGATGTTCTCCTTCAGGCTGACCTTGAGGTCGTCGATGGCCTCGCGGTGCGCCTCGGCGCCGGCCTCGCCCTCGGCCGCCACGGACCGGGCGATGGCCTCGACGAGCTCCACGAACTGCTCCGACTTGGCCACGAAGTCCGTCTCGCACTTGAGCTCGGCGACCGCCGCGGCGCCGTCGGCCACGCCGATCGCCACCGCGCCCTGCGTGTTGGCCCGGTCGGCCCGCTCGGCCGACTTGGCCAGGCCCTTCTCCCGCAGCCACTTGCCCGCGGCGTCGAAGTCGCCGCCGTTCTCGACCAGGGCCTTCTTGGCATCCATCATGCCGGCGCCCGTGGCCTGTCGGAGTGCCTGCACGTCCTTCGCGGTGAACGACATCGAGCTCTCGGCTCCTCGCTTGATCGGGGGGGGTGGGGCGGGGTGGGTCAGCCCTCGGCGGCCGTCTCGGCCGCGGGGGCGTCGGATCCGGGGGCCTCGGCGGCCTCCGGCTCGCCGGCGGGGGCGGGTTCGGAGGACTCCTCGGCGGGAGCGGCCGGGACGGGCGGTCGACCGGCGGCGATGCGGGCCTCGCGCTCCTGCTGGGCCAGGAGCGCCTGGCGGCGGGCCTCGGCCTGCTCGGCCGCGACGCGGGCCTCGTCGGCCTCGGTGCGCTGCACCGAGGGGGCGGTGCCGGTGCCGCGGCGGGAGGCGATGAACCGGCCTTCCTCGACCGCGTCGGCGATGATGCGGCACATCAGGGTGCCCGAGCGGATGGCGTCGTCGTTGCCCGGGATCACGTACTGGATGACGTCGGGGTCGCAGTTGGTGTCGACCACCGCGACGATCGGCAAGCCGAGCTTGTTGGCCTCGGTGACCGCGATGTGCTCCTTCTTGGTGTCCAGGATGAACACCGCCTGGGGGAGCTTCTCCATCTTGGCGATGCCACCCAGGTTCCGCTCCAGCTTCTCGAGCTCGCGGCTCAGCAGGAGCGCCTCCTTCTTGGGCATGGCGTCGAGCTCGCCGGAGGTGCGCATCCGGCGGTACTCCTGCATCTTGCCCACCCGCTTGGCGATGGTCTCGAAGTTGGTGAGCATGCCGCCCAGCCAGCGCTGGTTGATGTAGGGCATGCCGACCTTCTCGGCGTAGGACTGGATCGGGTCCTGGGCCTGCTTCTTGGTGCCGATCAGCAGGATCTCCCCGCCGTCGGCGACCAGGTCCCGCACGAACGTGTAGGCGGCCTCGATCCGCTGCAGCGTCTGCTGCAGGTCGATGATGTAGATGCCGTTGCGCTCCCCGAAGATGAACCGCTTCATCTTCGGGTTCCACCGCCGGGTCTGGTGCCCGAAGTGGACGCCGGCCTCCAGGAGCTGCTTCATCGTGACGACGGCCACGGCCGCCTCCCTTCCCTCGGTTGGTCGTGACCCGGGCCCAGCGCCCCGGAGGGCGACCGCGGGATGGCCCGGGCGGATCTGGTCTCGATGCCGGTGCCCCTCAGGGGGCGCCCGACCGGCCCTTCGGCCGGCGGGCAAGGCTAGCGCACCGGCGCGGGACCACCTCACCGGCCCCGGGCCGGCGCGCCCGGCAGGGCCGGGGCCACCTCGTGCGGAGGTGGGACGTCCAGCGGGGTCGAGAGCAGGTGGGCCAGCTGCTCGGCCGCGACGTCCTCCGCCATGCTGATCGCCCGGCCGCTGCCGTGGTCGGCGAGCGACTCGACGAGCCCCTGGCAGGTGGGGGCCATGCCGGCCAGGGCCAGGCCGATCTCACGGGTCGCCTCCGAGCTGCCCGGCAGGCGGTCGTGGGCGCCGGTGCCCCAGCCGTCGACCACCACGTGGGGCGCACCGGGGATGTCGGTGTGGGGCACCGGCACGACCAGGTCGCCCCGGGCCGCGATCGCCACGACGTCCACGCCCTCGGGCGGGGGCGTCGCGGCGAGCGCCCGCACCAGCTCGGACCCCTCGGCCATCTGGCGGATGGACGGGTCGTCGTGGTGCATCCCGTGGCCGAAGGCGTCGCCGAGGACCTCCAGCACCGCGTCGCCGACCAGCGTCGAGCCGACGTCCTCGGCCGCCGTGGCCAGGTCGGTGCCGCCGTGGGGCGTCCCGAGCGTCACGAACGCTCCCAGCTGGGCGACCCAGTCCGGCCCGTTCCGCCGGGCCAGCTCGGCCAGGGCCAGCCGGGCCACGAGCCCGCCCTGGGAGTGGGCGAGCAGGTCGACGGTCGCGCCGTCGCCCTGGCGGACGACCTGCTCGACGAGGTCGGCCAGCCGGACCGCGCTCTGGTGGAGGTCGACGGTCGTGTCGCCGGCGCCGTAGGCGGAGGAGGGCACCGCGGCGAAGCCGTCGGTGGCATCGGGCGTGCGGCCGCCCCGGTACGAGAAGCGCAGGACGTCGGCTCGCCCGTAGCCCAGCGCCGCGGTGTCCACGTCGTCGATGGCGGCGTTGGTGCTGGTCGACCCCAGCCCCCCGACCAGCACCGCGACCCGGCGCCCGCGGGGCGGGGGCACGGCCACGTCGGCCTCGGTGCACTCCTGGCGCCACGCGTGCCAGGCGTCCCAGGCCGTGCCGACGGCCTCGCTGCCCGCCCGCACCGTGTAGCGCACCCCGGCGCTGGCGGTGTCCAGCGCCTCCGAGGCGCCTTCCCGCAGCCAGTCCACGGTCGCGCCGGCCGCGTCGCCCACCACCTCGCGACCCTTGCGGACCAGGCCCCCGACCATCCGGCGCAGGGCCGACCGCTCGCCGGCGACCCCACCGGGCAGGGGAACGTCGAACGGGATCAGGTGGACCTCGACGGCGGCCGGGGCGAACAGGGCCGCGGGGTCGAAGTAGGCGTCGCCGAGGCGGGCGCCGAGGTGGAGCCGCCGCGTGGAGCGCCCGATCACCTGGCCCTGCTCGACGGGCTGGCCCACGACCACCTCGACCCGCTCCAGGAAGGAGTAGGAGGTCCGCACCCCGTCGGGGTGCTCGACGGTGACGTGGAGGGCGCCGCCGACGGGCCCGGCGAAGAGGACCTCGCCCCCGGCCGTGGCCCGCACCGGTGCTCCCGGCTCGGTGGCGTACTCGATGCCCCGGTTGCCCGACGCGTAGGGGTCGGCCGGCGGGCGGAACGGGTCGGCGACGGGCGCCTCGACCGGGGGGAGGTGGGTGGGATCCGGCGGAGCGGGCGTGGCCCCGGCGGGGCGGACCCCGACGAGCGAGAAGGTGGACGCGACGACCAGGACAGCGGTCGCCAGGCGGGCGGAGCGGAGCACGAGGCCTCCCCGGGCGCGGCAGGAGCAGCTGACGGGGAAGTCGGCAGGTGATCAGGTGGCGGGGCGGGCCCCGCGAGGGGTCAGGCCAGCTCGCGCTCGGACGCGTCCATCCGCGAGCGGAGCTGGAGCACGGCCTTGGTGTGGATCTGGCAGACGCGGCTCTCGGTCACGCCGAGGACCGAGCCGATCTCGGCCAGCGTCATGCCCTCGTAGTAGTAGAGGCCCAGCACCACCCGCTCCCGCTCGGGCAGGCGCCCGATGGCGTCGGCGAGGATCTGGCGCATCTCCTCGACCTCGAAGGCCGAGACCGGGCCGACCCCGTCGTCGGCGATCGTGTCACCCAGGGTGACCGAGTCGCCCCGGTCGCTGGCCAGCATCTCGTCCAGGGCCACGATGCCCACGAAGGAGATCTGCGAGAGCTGCGACTGGAGCTGGGTGTCGGTCAGGTCGAGCTCGCGGGCCAGCTCGACCTCCGAGGGGGTGCGGTGCAACTCGCTCTCGAGCTTGGCGTAGGCCTTCTCGATGGCCCGGGCCTTGGCCCGCACCGAGCGGGGCACCCAGTCGATGGAGCGGAGCTCGTCGAGGATGTTGCCCTTGATCCGGGCGATCGCATAGGTCTCGAACTTGTAGCCACGCTCGAGGTCGAACTTGTCGATGGCGTCGATGAGCCCGAAGATCCCGTAGCTGACCAGGTCGGCCTGGTCGACGCTCTGGGGAAGGCCCACCGCCACCCGACCGGCGACGAACTTGACCAGGGGCGAGTAGTGGACGATCAGCCGGTCGCGCAGGTCCTGGCGCGCGGTGCGCTTGTACTCCGCCCACAGCGCATCGAGGTCCGGCTCCGGCTGGTTCGCAGTCACGGCTTCACCCCTGCGCCCTCGGATGCGCTCCGTCGTACACACGCCGAAGGCGCTCTCGGCTCACGTGAGTGTAACGCTGGGTGGTCGCCAGATCGGCGTGGCCGAGCAGCTCCTGGACCACGCGCAGGTCGGCTCCCCCGTCGAGCAGGTGGGTGGCGAAGGTGTGCCGCAGGGCGTGGGGGTGGGTCGGCGTCGGGCTCCGCCGGTCCAGGACGCGCCGCACGTCCCGCGGGGTGAGGGGCCGCCGCCTCCGGTTGAAGAACAGGTGCCGGGCGTCGGGCTCGTCCCCGACGACCTCCGGTCGCCATCGCTCGATCCAGGTCCGCAGCGCGTCGAGGGCCGGCTCGCTCAACGGGACCCAGCGGTCCTTGCCCCCCTTGCCGTGGACCAGGACCTGGCCCCGGGCCAGGTCGAGGTCGGTGACCTCCAGGCCGCACAGCTCGGCCACCCGCAGCCCGCTGCCGTAGAGCAGCTCGACGACGGCGTCGTCACGGGCCCGCAGGGCCGGGTCCGTGCCTGCGGTCGCCGGGGGCTCGTCGAGCAGGACGCCGAGCTCGGCCGGGCGCAGGACCCGTGGCAGGCGACCCTCGGCTCCACCGATCGACAGCCCGACGGTCGGGTCGGCGACGGCCAGGCCCCGCCGGGTGGCCCAGCCGAAGTAGCGGCGCAGCGAGGACGCCTTGCGGGCCACCGAGCGGCGGGCGTAGCGCCGGGTGGTGAGGTAGGCGACGTAGCGGCGGACGGTGGACCTGTCCACCTCGGCCGGTGTGGCGATCCCGAGCCGCTCGGCCCACTCCACGAAGCCGCGCAGGTCCGAGCCGTACGCCCCCACCGTCGGAGGGGCGACCGTCGTCAACGACGCGAGGAAGTCGTCGAGCTGCCACGCCACCGACGGCACGGTAGCGACGCGGCACCGACCGACGGGCGATCCCTCAACCGACACGGCAGTACCAACCCTCCTGCACCGCGACCAGGCCGAGGTCGACCAGGCGCTGGAGGGCGAGCGAGACCTCGGCCACGTCGCGATCCGAGCGCAGGGCGATCTCCTCGAAGCTGGCCGGGTCGCTCCCCACCGCCGAGAGCACCGGATCGTCGACCACGTCGGGGGCCCCGTCCGCCCGGGCGACCTCGACGCCCAGGGCGGACAGGACGTCGAGGGCGTCCCGGGCCGGAGGGCACCCGTCGAAGATCAGCTGGTTCGTGCCGCCCGCGGCCGGGTTGCGGACCGAGCCCGGCACCGCCAGCACCGGGACCGACCGGCGCAGCGCCTCGTCGACGGTCAGCAGCGAACCACCCCGCGGCCGCGACTCGACGACGACCACGGCATCGACCAGGGCAGCGAGGATGCGGTTGCGGGCCGGGAAGCGCCACCGGGCCGGGCGCACGCCCAGCGGTGCCTCGGACACCACCACGCCCCGGTG
>JBFWTJ010000038.1:0-17486 GCA_050247895.1 Acidimicrobiia bacterium | reverse complement strand
GCCAGGGGCAGCGGCTCTCGGCGGGCGCCGTCGACCAGCGTCCATTGGTGTGTTCGGGTGATCGTGCCCGGGACCCAGCTCGGGTCCAGCGCGGCCAGCAGGTCCGCGGGCCGGGTGGCCCGGGGTTGGGTGGCGAGCTCGGCCAGGACCACGGAGACCTCGCCGTCCCCCTCGACGGCGAGCTCGACGATGCCGGGCCGCACGTCCTCGATCGCGGGCTCCCCCTTGCGCTCGACCTCGGTGGGCAGGCTCGACGCGGCCAACACCCGGTCCGCCGCCGCTTCCACGGCAGCCACGGCGACGCCGGGGACCGGGATCCTCCAGCCGCAGCTCGTCACCGCCTGCTGGAGGGACGCGGCCCCCGCTTCGAGGCCCCGGACCGCCTGCACGGACATGCCCGGGGGCAGGGCCGGGTCGAGCCGTCCGGCCAGGCCGTCCAGGTCGGCCGGGCCGTCGGGACCGTCGAGGAGGTCGACGTCGAAGTACTCGCCGTCGCTCTCGTAGCCGGTCGACAGGGCCAGGCCGAAGCTCAACCGGGGGCGGGGCGAGAACCCCTCGGTGTAGGCGACGGGCAGGCCGGCCCTGCGCAGGGCCCGCTCCCAGATGCGGGCCACGTCGCGATGCGAGGTGAAGCGGACCTTGCCGTGCTTGTCGAAGCGCACCCGGGCCTTCATCGGGCGGCCCCGACCGGCCGGCGGGCCAGCAGGGTCACCGGGACCTCACCGCCGCGGGCCAGGTCTTGGCCGGTGCCCTGGCTCCCCCCGGCCGGCGGCGTGGCCGAGGCCACCACGTGCTCCAGGGCGTAGCCGGTGCACGCGCCGCAGTCGTAGCAGGGCGTCCACCGGCAGTCGGGCAGGCCGACCTCGGCCAGCGCGTCCTGCCAGTCGGTCCACAGGAAGTCCTTGTGGAGGCCGGCGTGCAGGTGGTCCCAGGGCAGGACCTCGTCCTCGGTGCGGTGCCGGTGGCAGTACCAGTCCAGCGACAGGCCGTGCTCGGCCATCGCCTTCTCCCAGCGGGCCAGGTCGAAGTGCTCGCTCCACTCCTGGAACGTGCCGCCCTCCCGCCACACCTGCTCGATCACCGGGCCCAGCCGGCGGTCGCCCCGGCTGGCGATGCCCTCGGCCACGCTGGCCCGGGGGTCGTGCCACTTGAGCTGCACGCCCTTGGCCTTGCGGGCCTCGTCGCGCAGCAGGCCGACCTTGCGCCGCAGCTCGGTCTCGGTGTTCATGCCGAACCACTGGAACGGGGTGAACGGCTTGGGCACGAAGCCGCCCACGCTGGCGGTGACCGACACGCCCCGGTTCCCCGCGGCGCGGGCCTCGTCGAGGCAGCGGCGGGCCATCTCGACGATCCCCCGGGTGTCCTCGTCGGTCTCGGTCGGCAGGCCGGTCAGGAAGTAGAGCTTCACCCGGCGCCAGCCCTGCTCGAACGCCGAGCCCACCGCGGCGAACAGGTCCTGCTCGGTGATGAGCTTGTTGATGACCTGCCGCATGCGCCAGGTCCCGGCCTCGGGGGCGAAGGTCAGACCGCTGCGGCGGGCGTTCTGGATCTGCGCCGCCAGGCCCACCGTGAAGGCGTCGACCCGCAGCGAGGGGAGGCTCACGCTGATGTTGCCGCAGCCCAGCGGGTCCTCCATCGAGGACCGCACGACGTCCTGGATGCCCGAGAAGTCGGCCGTCGACAGGCTGGTCAGGGCGACCTCGTCGTAGCCGGTGCGGCGCAGGCCCGAGCTGACCATGTGGCGGACCTGGTCGGCCGGGCGCTCCCGGACCGGCCGGGTGATCATCCCGGCCTGGCAGAAGCGGCAGCCGCGGGTGCAACCCCGGAACACCTCGACGTTGAGCCGGTCGTGCACCACCTCGGTGAGCGGCACCAGCTGGCGCCGGGGGTAGGGCCAGGCCGCGAGGTCCGCGACGGTGCGCTTCTCGACCACCGGGGGCACGCCGCCGTCCACCGGCTCGACCGCGGCGATGCGCCCGTCGTCGTGGTAGCGGACCTCGTAGAGGCTGGGCACGTAGACGCCCGGGATCCGGGCCAGGGCCCGCAGCACGTTGCGGCGGCTCTCCGCCGTCCGCCGGCCCCGCTTCCAGTCGGCCACGACCTCGCTGATCTCGCCCACCACCTCCTCGCCGTCGCCCAGCACGACGAAGTCCAGGAAGTCGGCCAGCGGCTCGGGGTTGTAGGTGCAGTGGCCGCCCGCCGCGACCAGCGGGTGGGTGCCGTCCCGGTCCCGGGCCCGGACCGGCACGCCGGCCAGGTCGATGCAGTTGAGGACGTTGGTGTAGACGAGCTCGGCCGACAGGTTGAAGGCGATCACGTCGAACTCGTCGGCCGAGCGGTGCGTGTCGACCGAGAAGAACGGGATCCGCTCCCGGCGCATCACGGCCTCGAGGTCGGTCCACGGCGCGTAGGCCCGCTCGGCCCGGGCGTCGGACCGCTCGTTGACGATCTCGTAGAGGATCTGCAGGCCCTGGTTGGGCAGGCCGATCTCGTACGTGTCGGGGTACACGAGCAGCCAACCCGCCCGGTGGGGGTCGGGTGCCGGGACCTCGGCACCGAGCTCGCACCCGATGTAGCGAGCCGGCTTCTGGACCGAGGCCAGATGGGACTCCAAGCGGGTCCAGACATCGACCATGGTGGGGGCCAGGCTACCGGACGGCCCCTTCGCGGCGGGCATCGTCCCTGGTCAGGCGGGTGGGCCCGGTCGGCGCCGAGCCCCTCAGGAGAACCGCCGCATGTGGACGTTGACGACCAGGCCCACGGCGATGAAGGCGGTGATCGTGGCCGAACCGCCGTAGCTCATGAACGGGAGCGGGATGCCCGTGACCGGCGTGATCCCCATCGTCATCCCCACGTTCTCGAAGACCTGGAACACGAACATGGCCAGGATCCCCACGCAGATCAGCGTGCCGAGCGGGTCGCGGGCCAGGTGGGCGATGCGCCAGATCCGCCAGGCGATGATCGACAGCAGGACCAGCAACGTGGCCGAGCCCACGAAGCCCAGCTCCTCGCCCACCGCGGTGAAGATGAAGTCGGTGTGCTGCTCGGGGACGATGTTCAGCCGGGTCTGGGTCCCCTCGAACAGGCCCTGGCCGAACAGCCCGCCGGCCCCCACCGCGGTCTGCGACTGCTCCACGTTGTAGGCCGCGTCCCGCTCGTCGCAGGCCTGGCTCTGCTGGTCGAGGAACGACGTGAGCCGGCACTGCTGGTACTCCTCGAGCATCCCCGAGCGCAGCACGCCCACCACCCCGACGATCCCCAGCAGGGTCAGGGCCACGATGTGGCGGACCCTGGCCCCGCCGATCAGCAGCATGCCCATGAGCACGGCGACGAACACCAGGGCGGTGCCCAGGTCGGGCTGGAGGAGGATGAGGCCCATCGGCAGGCCGGCCACGACCAGCACGGCCACCAGGCGGCGCAGGTCGAGCTCGGAGCCGAACTCGGCGATCAGCGAGGCCAGGGCCACGATGACCACGAGCTTGGCCAGCTCCGACGGCTGGAGCTGGAACGGGCCGAGCTGGAACCAGGCCTGCGTCCCCTTGCGCTCGCTGCCGAGCCCCGTGACCACCAGGACCAGGGCCAGGACCACCCCGCCGTAGGCCACCGGCACGAGGTCCCGGAAGCGCCGGTAGTCGACCAGCGTCGTGGCCAGCATGGCCACCACCCCGATGACCACGAACAGGCCCTGGCGGAGCAGGAAGGTCGTCTGGTAGCTCGACGGGTCGCTGCCCCGGGTGGCGCTGAAGACCATCAGGCAGCCCAGCGCGGCCACCGCGATCGTGCAGCAGACCAGGACCAGGTCGAGGTGGCGCCAGGCCGCGGCCGGGTTGCGCCGCATGGTGCCCAGCGCGCCGGGCGCCACCCGCTGGCGCCCGCCCAGGGCGGCCGGCGCGGTCACCGGTCCCTCACGTCGCCGGTCGGGGGCGACAACGTGCCGGTCAGGTCGAGCTTGCCGTCCGGCGGCGCGGGCTGGAGCTCCTCGACCCCGGACAGGACGTCGAAGAGCCGCCGGGCCACCGGGGCCGCGGCCGACCCGCCGTAGCCCGACTCGGACATCAGGACGCCCACCGCGTACTGCGGCGCGGTGGTCGGCCCGAAGGCGCCGAAGACCGCGGTGGGCGCCTTCTTGGCCACCTGGGCCGTGCCGGTCTTGGCCGCGATCGGGTAGCTGCTGGTCGGGAAGCCCGAGAAGGCCCCGGCCGCGGTGCCGTGGGTGGCCACCCCGACGAGCCCGTCGACCAGGGCCTGGTGCCACTCGGGGGGCATCTCGATCTGGGCCCGCTGCACGGGGTCGATGGTCCGCGCCACCTCGGTCGAGCGGCCCTGGCGGACCTCCTTGACCACGTGGGGCACCAGGACCGAGCCGCCGTTGGCCAGGGTGGCGTAGCCGTTGGCCAGCTGGAGCGGGGTCACCAGCACGTCGCCCTGGCCGATGGCCATGTTCACGTTGTTGCCCGTGTACCAGCTGTCGTCGAGGCACTGGACCTGCGAACAGTACGACTTCAGCCAGGAGGGGCTGGGGATGCGACCGGGCTGCTCGCCGCTCAGGTCGACGCCGGTGCGGGCGTTGAAGCCCCAGTCCTTGAGCAGGTCGGGCATGGCTTCGGGGCCGCCCCGGCTGTCCTGCTCGATCCAGAACCGCGCTCCCAGGCCGTAGTAGTAGACGTCCGACGACACGGTCAGCGACTTGCGCAGGTCCACCGAGCCGTTGGGCTTGCGCCCGTCGTTGTTGAACGTGCACCGCTCGCCCCGGCAGTTGGGGACGTCGTAGTAGCCGGGGTCCTGGATCGTGGTCTCGGGCGTGATCAGCCCGGCCCGCAGCGCGGCGTAGGCGGTGAAGGGCTTGAAGGTCGAGCCCGGCGCGTACTGGCCCTGGAGGGCCCAGTTGTTGAGCGGGTAGCCCCCGGACGGGTCGTTGAGGAAGGCCCACTCGCCCTCGCTGATGCCGTCGACGAAGTCGGCCGGGTTGAAGGTCGGGTACGACGCCATGGCCAGCACCGCGCCGGTGCCCGGCTCGATGACCACCACCGACCCCGACGACCCGGTCGACTGCACGTCGTCGCCCACCGGCGGCCGGTCCCGGGCCTGGACCAGCCCGGTCTGCAACGCCTGGGCGGCCAGCGCCTGGAGGTCGATGTCGACGTTGAGGACCAGGTCGTTGCCCGGCTGGGGCGGCTCCTCGCTCACCACCCGGATCGGGTCGCCGTTCGCGTCGACCTCGATCCGGCGGCTGCCCGGGGTCCCCCGCAGGTCCTCCTCGTAGGCCCGCTCCACGCCGTACTTGCCGATGTCGTCGTTCAGCTCGTACCGCTTCTCCGAGCCCCGGCGCTCGTCGTACTCCTCCTTGGTGATCTTGCCCGTGTACCCGAGGATGTGGGCGGCGAGCGACCCGTAGGGGTACGAGCGGACCGGGACCCGCTCGGCGGCCACCGCGTGGAGCTCGTCGCCGTGCTCGTCGATGTAGATCTTGAGCGACTCGGGCACGTCGGCGGCCACCGGGACCGGCGCGTACGGGCTGTAGCGCTGGTCGGCCAACCGCTCCTCGAGGGTCTCGACCGTCGAGGGCTTGCCCGAGCGCGAGAGCTCGTCGGCCAGGTGCTGGAGCACGGCGGCGCGCTCGTCGCGGTCGAGCTCGCCCAGCGCCGAGCGGTCCACCGTCACCTGGATCGAGATGCGGTTGTCGACCAGGACCTTCCCGTTGCGGTCCAGGATCCGGCCGCGGGGCGCCTCGATGGGCACGACCCGCAGGGCGTTGGTCCGGGCCGCGACCTGGAACTCGTCGGTCGCCATGACCTGGAGGTACCAGAGCCGGGCGAACAGGGCGGCGAAGAGCGAGAGCACCACGATGCCGAGCACGGCCAGGCGCAGCCGGGGCGAGTCGCCGATCACCGCGTCACCGCATCACCGCATCACCGGGCGGGTCCGGGCGAACTCGCCCCCCGTGCACCAGCGGACCAGGCGCACCGCGGGCAGGGCCAGGATCGCGTTCATCGCCGCGACCACCACCGCGATCTTCAGCACCGGCAGGCCCGTCGCCGAACGACCGAGCACCGTGCCGATCAGGACGTAGAGCACCACGGCCAGCGCGCTGCACGCCGCCGCCGTGCACACCGGGATCCACCACGTCGAGCGGAGCACCACGTCGCGGCCGAGGCCGGCCACGTAGCCGACCAGGGCGTAGACCAGGGCCGAGAGCCCGAAGGGGGTGTGCAGCACCAGGTCGTAGGCCAGGCCGGCGGCGAAGCCGTAGAAGGCGCCCCGGTCCGGGCTCGAGGACAGGCCCGCCGCGACGCCGACCAGCACGAGCAGGTCGCCCTGGACCCCGAACAGGGTCATGTTGGCCACCATGGCCGTCTGGAGCAGGAGGGCCAGGAAGATCACCAGCGACATGCGCACGCCGCTGACCCAGGCGCCGGGCTCGTTCACCGGTCCCCTCCGGACCCGCCGCGCCGCTCCGGTCGCTCCGCTCCCGTCACTGCACTCCCCCGGGGCTGCGCCCCAGACCCATCCACGCCGGGCGGGCTGGCGCCCGCGCCGCCGCGCAGCTCCGGTCGCTCCGCTCCCGTCACTGCACTCCCCCGGGGCTGCGCCCCAGACCCATCCACGCCGGGCGGGCTGGCGCCCGCGCCGCCGCGCAGCTCCGGTCGCTCCGCTCCCGTCACTGCACCGGCCACCTCAGCACCGCCACGTAGGACAGGGCGCCCAGGTCGACCACCGGCCGGACCTCCAGCTCCAGGTACAGGCCGCTGGCATCGGCGCGGGTCCCGGTGACCCGTCCGACCGGGATGCCGGCGGGGAACTTCGAGCGGTCCGTCCCGCTGGTGGCCAGCAGGGTGTCGTCCTCCACCACCGCCTCGGGGTCCAGGCTCGTGTTGACCAGCAGGTCGTTGTCCCGGCCCCGGCCTTCGGCGGTGCCCAGCGCGCCCCCCTCCACCACCCGGATCCCGACGCGGGACTCGGGATCGGTGACCAGCTGCACGCTGGCCCGACGGGCGCTGGCGTCGACGACCAGGCCCACCAGTCCGGCGCCGGTCACCACCGGCATGCCCTCCTCGATGCCGTCCGCGGTGCCCTTGCCGATGTCGATCGTGCGATCGAAGTTGGACGCCGGCCGGGAGATCACCTGGGCCTGGATGCGCTCGACGTCACCGGCCCAGGGGATCTCGGCCAGGCTCAGCAGCTCGTCGAGCTGGGCCGCGGCGTTCTCGTCGGCCGACCGCTCCCCCTCCAGCTCGGCCACCCGGGCCCGCAGGCGGGCGTTCTCGTCCTCCAGGGCCCCGTACCCGGTGATGCCGTTCCAGGCGTCGGCGACCGGCTCGAAGGCCGACTCGGCCGCGCCGCGGACCGGTTCGAACGCCGAGCTGGCGATGTCACGGGCCCTCTCGATCACCGGGGCGTCGCGGAAGTCGAGGGTGAGCACGGTGATCGAGACCAGGACGAGCAGGGCGAGCGTCAGCCGGGACCGTCCGGTCCGCCGTGACAGGGCCACGGCGCTAGGAGGGCAGGTGGTCGACGGCGGTCACGGACGCTCAGTGGCTCTGCGACGAGAACAGGACGCCCTTGAGCGCCTCGAACTCCTCGAGCGACTGCCCCGACCCGATGGCCACCGCGTTGAGGGGGTCGGGCGCGAGGACGATCGGCATGCCCGTCTCGTGGTGGAGCCGGGCCTGCAGGCCGTGGAGCAGGGCGCCCCCGCCGGCCAGCATGATCCCCTTCTCCATGATGTCGGCGGCCAGCTCCGGCGGCGTCTTGTCCAGCGTCACCTTGACCGCGTCGACGATGGCCGAGACCGGCTCCTCCATCGACTCGCGGATCTCCTCGGTCGAGGTCACGATGGTCTTGGGCAGGCCGGTCACCAGGTCGCGGCCCCGGATCTCGGCGTGCAGCTCCTCCTCGAGCGGCCAGGCCGAGCCCAGCGCGATCTTCACCTCCTCGGCGGTGCGGTCGCCGACGGCGAGGCTGTACTCCTTCTTGATGAACTGGACGAGCGAGTCGTCCAGCTCGTCACCGCCGACCCGCACCGACTGGCTGGCCACGATCCCACCGAGCGAGATCACCGCCACCTCGGTCGTGCCCC
Source organism: Acidimicrobiia bacterium (assembly GCA_050247895.1). Taxonomy (GTDB): domain Bacteria; phylum Actinomycetota; class Acidimicrobiia; order Acidimicrobiales; family VFJN01; genus CAVPEW01. Next base: position 9,409 of record JBFWTJ010000038.1, on the reverse strand, counting down.
CGCCGATGTCGACGATCATGTTGCCGGTCGGCTCCTGCACCGGTAGGCCCGCCCCGATGGCCGCGGCCATCGGCTCCTCGATGATGTAGGCCGGCTTGCGGGCCCCGGCGTACTCGGCCGCCTCCTGCACCGCCCGCTGCTCGACGCCGGTGATGCCCGACGGCACGCAGATCACCATCCGTGGCTTGCTCCACCGCCGGTTGTTCACCTTCTGGATGAAGTAGCGGAGCATCTTCTCGCAGATCTCGAAGTCCGCGATGACCCCGTCCTTGAGCGGCCGGATGGCCTGGATGTGGGCCGGGGTCCGGCCGATCATCCGCTTGGCCTCCACCCCCACGGCCAGGGGCCGGCCGTCACGCACGTTCACGGCGACGACCGACGGCTCGTTCAGGACGATGCCGCGACCCCGCACGTACACGACCGTGTTGGCGGTCCCGAGATCGACCGCCATGTCGCGGCCCATGATCGATGAGAGGACGTTCTCGGACATCGCGGGGAGGCCTCCGCTGTGGCCGTCGATTTCGCCCGCCGGCGGCGGGGGGCGGGCTCGGAAGCAGACGTTCGCTGCAGGTTAGTGGCCCCGACGGACTTCGCCCAGGGGTCGGGTCACGCTAGGTCCGTTCCCGGGTCGCCCACAACCCCCGGGGGTGGCCGACCTGCCGCGCCCGGCGCTCAGAGCCCGGGGAACCAGAGCTCGATCTCACGCCCGGCCGACTCGTGGCCGTCGCTGGCGTGGACCAGGTTCTCGGTGGTGACGGTGGCGAAGTCGCCCCGGATCGTCCCGGGCTGGGCGTCGTCGACCTTGGTCGCCCCGACCAGCAGCCGCACCAGCGAGAAGGTGTTGTCGGCCGGGCCCTCCCAGACCATGGCGAACACCGGTGAGCGGGTCAGGAAGGAGACGAGCTCGCCGAAGAACGGCTTCTCACGGTGCTCGTCGTAGTGGCGCTCGGCCAGGTCGGCGTCGACGCGGCGCAGCTCGGCCGCGACCAGGGTCAGCCCCTTGCGCTCGAGGCGGGACAAGATCTCGCCGACCAGGCCCCGCTCCACGGCGTCGGGCTTGCACATCACGAAGGTCCGGTTCACGGGCGCAGGACCGTAGCGCAGCCCGAGGGCCCACCCGTCACGCGACCGCTCCGAGGCGGCGCAGCGCGGCACGGGCCGCACCGACGGTGTAAAGGGAGCCGGTGACCAGGACGAGGTCGTCGGGTCCGGCCTCGGCCAGGGCGACCTGCAGGGCCCGGCCCACCTCGGGCACCACCGTGGGCCGCCCGCCCAGGTCGCCCACGATCCGGGCCAGCTCGGCCGCGGGCAGGCCCCGGGGCGAGGGCGGCGTGCAGACCACGACCTCGGCGGCGTGGTCCACGCCGAGCGGTTCGAGCAGGCGCCGGGGGTCGCGACCGGCCAGCGTGCCCACCACCAGGCGGAGCTCCCCCGCCGGGTGGAAGCCGTCGCCCAGGGTCGCGGCCAGCGCGTCGGCGCCCGCCGGGTTGTGCGCCCCGTCGAGGACCAGCAGCGGGTGGTGCTGGACGACCTCGAACCGGCCCGGGACCCGCACGCGGGCCAGCGCCTCGGCCACCACCTCGCCGTCGAGGGGCCGGTCGAAGAAGGCCTCGGCGGCGGTGACGGCCAGCGCGGCGTTGTCGGCCTGGTGGGGGCCGTGGAGGGGCAGGAAGACCTCGTCGTAGGCGGCCCCGGGGGTGCGCAGGTCGACCAGCCGACCGCCGACGGCCAGGCGGTCGGCGGTGCACGCGAAGTCGACGCCCCGGCGCCAGGTCCGCGCCGCCGGGGTGGCGTCGAACACGGCGCGCAGGTCGGGGTCGGCCTCCCCCAGCACGAAGGTCGCGCCCGGCTTGACGATGCCGGCCTTCTCCTCGGCGACCCGGCGCCGCCAGTCGCCGACGCCGTCGGTGTGGTCGAGGGCCACGTTGGTCAGCACGGCCACCTCGGCGTCCACGACGTTGGTGGCGTCCCACCGGCCCAGCAGGCCCACCTCGACCACCGCGGCCTCGACGGCCACGTCGGAGAACCACCTGAAGGCCGCCGCCGTCAGCAGCTCGAAGTACGACACGTCGGGGTCGAAGGCCGACTCGACCACCGCCAGGTCGCCCAGGACGCGGGCCAGCTCCACGTCGGGGATCGGTTGGCCGTCGCGGGCGATCCGCTCGTTGAGCCGCTCGAGGTGCGGACTGGTGTAGGTGCCGACCGACAAGCCCTGGACCGAGATCAGCTCGGTCAGCATGCGGGCCGTCGAACCCTTGCCGTTGGTGCCGGTCAGGTGGACGGTCGGCTGGTCCCGCTGGGGATCGCCCAGGGCCGCGACCAGGCCCCGCATCCGGTCGAGCGACAGGCCGGCGCTGCGCCCGGCGATGGCCGCCGTCTTCTCCAGGTCGATGTGCCGGTCGAGCCAGGCCAGGGCGTCGGAGAGCTCCACGACCCGGCGACGCTACCGGCCGCCGGAGCGACCGCGGGACCTCAGGGGGCCAGGGCGTCGGCTGCGGCCAGCCGGGCCCGCTTGACGTGCGGTGCGGCCAGCTCGGCGGCGTGGTGGCCCTGCTCGACGGCGAGGTGGGCCAGGTGCTGGACGTGGGGCAGCGCGGTCTCGACCGCGGCCTCGACGCGGGGCTTGGCCGAGGCGAGGGCCTCCTCGATGTGGGGCCGGGCCGTGGCCAGGGCGTCCTCGACCCGGGGTCGGGCCAGCTCCAGGGCGACACGGGCCCGTTCGACCGCGCTCGCCGCGGCGATGGCGCGGGCCCGGGCGGCGCGACGGCCCTTGGCCCGGCGCCGCCAACGGCGGCCGAGCAGGAGCAGGAGGACCACCCCGATGCCGGCACCGACCAGGACGGCCTTGCCGGGCCCGGTGGCCCCGAGGTCGTCGAGCTCGTCGGCGATCTCCCCGGTGCTGCCCTGCAGGACCTCCTCGGCCTGCTCGGCGGCGGCCTCGGCGAGGTCCTCGTCCGCGTCGTCGGTCACGTCGGAGCCGTTCTGGGTGGTGGTCATGTCGTCCTCCTACCCCCGGCCGGACCGCAGGACACGTTCAGCTGGCGGCGCGCCTCGGCCGGGTCTGGCGGGGTGCCTCGGTGCGGGGCACCAGGGTCGGGTTCACCTTCTCGAGCACGACCTCGCGGTCGATCACGCACTTGCCGATGTCGTCCCGGCTCGGCAGGTCGTACATGACGTTGAGGAGGACCTCTTCGATGATCGCCCGCAGGCCCCGGGCGCCGGTGCCCCGCAGGAGGGCCTGCTCGGCCACGGCCTCGAGGGCGTCGTCGGCGAACTCGAGCTCGACGTCCTCCATCTCGAAGAACTTCCGGTACTGCTTGACGAGCGCGTTGCGGGGCTCGACCAGGATCCGGATGAGGGCCTCGCGGTCGAGGTTCGACACCGCGCCGATCACCGGCAGGCGGCCGATGAACTCGGGGATCAGGCCGAACTTCAGCAGGTCCTCGGGGAGCACCTTGGTCAGGACCGAGCCGAGCTCGCGCTCCTCGTAGCGCCTGATGTCGGAGGTGAACCCGACGCCGTTGGCCCCCATGCGGGACTCGATGATCTTCTCGATCCCCGCGAACGCCCCGCCGCAGATGAACAGGATGTTCGTGGTGTCGATCTGGATGAACTCCTGGTGGGGGTGCTTGCGGCCGCCCTGCGGGGGCACCGAGGCCGTGGTGCCCTCCAGGATCTTCAGCAGCGCCTGCTGCACTCCCTCGCCCGAGACGTCCCGGGTGATCGACGGGTTCTCGCTCTTGCGGGCGATCTTGTCGATCTCGTCGATGTAGATGATGCCGGTCTCGGCCTTCTTGACGTCGTAGTCGGCCGCCTGGATGAGCTTGAGGAGGATGTTCTCGACGTCCTCGCCGACGTAGCCCGCCTCGGTCAGCGCGGTGGCGTCGGCGATGGCGAACGGCACGTTCAGCATGCGGGCCAGGGTCTGGGCCAGCAGCGTCTTCCCGCACCCGGTCGGGCCGATCAGCATGATGTTCGACTTGGCCAGCTCCACGTCGTCGTGGTGGCCGGCGCCGAACTGCACCCGCTTGTAGTGGTTGTAGACGGCGACCGAGAGGATCTTCTTGGCGTGCTCCTGGCCGATGATGTAGTCGTTCAGGAACTCGTAGATCTCACGGGGCTTGGGGAGCTCGTCGAACCGCAGCTCGGAGGTCTCGGAGAGCTCCTCCTCGATGATCTCGTTGCACAGGTCGATGCACTCGTCGCAGATGTAGACGCCGGGGCCGGCGATCAGCTTCTTGACCTGCTTCTGGGACTTCCCGCAGAACGAGCACTTCAACAGCTCGCCGCCGTCACCGAACTTGGCCACTGGTCCTGCTCCCCCGGTCCACTCAGCTCGCTCGGGTAATGGGGCCGGTGTTGTCGGCCAGCTGACGTGCGGTGATCACCTCGTCGATGATGCCGTAGTCGCGGGCCTCCTCCGCGGACATCACGAAGTCGCGCTCGGTGTCGGCGTGGATCTTCTCCGCCGGCTGGCCCGTGTGGTGGGCCAGGAGCTCGTCGAGCTGGGCCCGCATCCGCAGGATCTCCTTGGCCGCGAGCTCCACGTCGGTGGCCTGGCCGCCGGCCTGGCCCCAGGGCTGGTGGAGCAGCACCCGGGCGTGGGGCAGGGCGAGCCGCTTGCCCTTGGTGCCCGCGGCCAGCAGCACCGCCGCGGCCGACGCCGCCTGCCCGAAGCAGATGGTGGAGATGTCGGGCTTGACGAACGACATCGTGTCGTAGATGGCGAAGAGCGCCGTGATGTCGCCGCCGGGGCTGTTGATGTAGATGTTGATGTCCCGGTCGGGGTTCTCCGACTCCAGGTGCAGGAGCTGGGCCGAGACCAGGTTGGCGATCGTGTCGTCGATCGGCGTGCCCAGGAAGATGATGTGCTCCTTGAGCAACCGGCTGTAGAGGTCGTAGGCCCGCTCGCCCCGGTTCGTCTGCTCGACGACGGTCGGGACCAGGTAGTTGCGGATGACCGCCTGGTGGTGCTCGATCTGCTCGAAGGTCACGCCTCGTCCTCGATCTGGGGCGCCCCGGCGGGGTCGTCCTGCTCTTGTCCGGCGTCGGCGGCGGCGTCCCCCGGGATCTCGAGGTCGTCCCGCTCGATGGGTTGACCCTCCGGGTCAACGATCTCGACCCGCTCGAGGAGCCAGTCGAGGGCCTTGCGCTTCTTGATGTCCGAGCGTACCGCCGAGAGCTGACCACCGCGCTCGAACCGGGAGCGGACCTCGGCGGGGGTGCTGCCCACCCGCTCGGCCACCGCCGCGAGCTCGTCGTCGAGCTCCTCGTCGGTGCCCTCGATGCCCTCGGCCTCGGCCACCGCCCGCAGGGCGAGGTCGACCTTGACCGCGGTGGCGGCCGTGTCCTTCATCTGCTCGGTGAAGGACTGCGCGTCCTGCCCGGTGGCGGCGATCCACTGCTCGAGCGAGATGCCCTGGGCCTGGAAGCGCAGCGCCATGTCCTGGATCCGGTTCTGGACCTCGGCCGACACCAGGGCGTCGGGCACGTCGTCCTCGACGAGGGTGGCCAGGGCCTCGCCGACCTTCTCCCGGAGCTGCATCTGGGACTGGGCCCTGCGCACGGCCAGCATCCGGCGCTCCAGGTCGGCCCGCAGCTCATCGACGGTGGCGAAGTCGGTGCTGGCCTCGGCCCACTCGTCGTCGAGGGCGGGCAGGACCTTCTCGCGGACCTCCTTGACCAGGACCCGGAACCGGAGGCTGCGGGACTCGTCGGGGTCCGGGTGGGTGGCGTCGAACTCGAGGATGTCGCCGACCTTGGCCCCGGTGAGCTGCTCGTCGACCTCGGGGGTGATGGCCCCGCTGCCCACGCGGTGGTCGTAGTCGTCGGCGGTGAGGCCGTCCTGGGGCTCCCCGTCGAGCGTGCCGGTGATGTCCACCGTCACCGTGTCGCCCTCCACCGCGGGGCGCTCGACCGCGGCGAAGGTCGCCTCGACCTCGCGCATCCGGTCGATCTGGGCGTCGATCTCCTCGGCGGGGACCGCCGGGCGGTCGAGGGTGACGCGCAGGCCGCCGTAGCCGGGCACCTCGACGGTGGGCCGGATCTCGACGACGGCGTCGAAGGCGATCGGGCCCACCTCCTGGCCGCCGGTGATGTCGATCTCGGGTGGGGCGATCACGTCGACGTCGTGCTCCACCACGGCGTCCGAGTACCACTCGGGCAGGCCGTCCTGGAGCGCCTGCTCCCGGCCGACCTGGGCGCCCAGGCGGCTCTCCAGCAGCTTGCGGGGCGCCTTGCCCGGCCGGAAGCCCGGGATGCGGACCTCCCGCGCGATCTTGCGGAACGCTGCGTCCACCGCCTTGTCGAAGGTGGCTTCATCGACCTCGACGGACAGCTTGACCTTGTTGCCCTCGAGGGGCTCGACGGAGCTCTTCATGTGGGGGGCGATGATACCGGGCACCCCCGGCCCCGCCCGCACGCCGTGGATCGGGGCACGACGCGCCGGGGGCGTGCGGGCCGGCCGGTACCCTGGCCGCCGCCGGGGAGTGGCGCAGCGGTAGCGCACCTGCTTTGGGGGCAGGCGGTCGGGGGTTCAAATCCCCCCTCCCCGACCAGGCACCCCTCGGAGCCCGTCCGCTACGACCCGCTACGGGCCGTCGAATTCGAGGACGGTGATGGATGGCCGGTAGGGGAAGTGAGGGAGGACGCTCCGGGCGAGTCGGTTGCCCCAGATGCCCCGGCCGCGGGCAGGGAGCAGGTCGATGGCGGTGCGAACGCCGGGGATCGTGTCGGCCAGTGACCGCGCCTGGCGAACGCTCAGCGCGAAGGGCATCGGCGGGGTCTTGTAGCGGTCGGAGAGCTTGAGGCCCTTGAGGGTCATGCGGGAGAACCAGTGGGGGATGCTGTCGAAGACCAGCGTGGCGCCGGGGAACCGGACGGCGCAGTCGGCCAGGAGGGATCGGACATCGGCCGGATCGAAGTACATGAGGAGGCCCTCGGCGGTGAGGAGCACCCCTCCCGTGGGGTCGACGCGGTCCATCCAGGTCCGGTCGAGCGCCGAACAGGCGAGATGCTCGAGGTTGGGCTCGGCCGGTAGGAGCCGCTCGCGCAGGGCGATGGCCTCGGGGAGGTCGACGCTGAGCCACCGCACCATCGGGTCGCCGATCCGCCAGAAGCTGGTCTGGAGTCCTTCGCCCAGGGCGACGACGGTGCCGCTGGGATGGTCGGCGAGGAACCGGCGGGTGATCTCGTCGAAGGCCAGGGCTCGGAGAGGGTGGGACTGGCTGGGCTTGCCGAACCCGTAGTGGTGCTCGATCCGTCGGTACAGGTCCTCGGCCATCGGGTCCGAGTAGGCGGAATCGGTACGGGCCGATTCCTCGGCCCGGTTCCGCAGGGTCCACAGCAACGTCTCGGGCACCCCAGACAGGGCCGTCCCGTCGACGCTCGCCCGGCCGCCGCCTTCATCGTCGGGAGCAGGGTCGGTCACGGTTGCTCCTCGGGGTCGGGCGCCGGTCCACGGGGGCTCACGGTTGGGGACCGAGGGTCAGGAGGTTCTGGTGGTAGCTGCGCATCTGGGAGTCGTCGGCCACCGCCGGGAGCACCTGGCGCAGCCCGTCCGGCAGGAGGGAGGTCGGCGGGGGCCTCGACGAAGGTGAACCGCTCGACCAGGTCGATGTCGACACCGGGGAGGTCGAGGGCGGCGGGGTCGTCGCAGAACCAGCGGAACTCGGCGGCCATCGACCCGATGGTGTCGTGGTCACCCTGGTGGTCGGCCATCCAGGTCCCCCAGGTGTCCAGCGCCACCGGCGACCCCGGGAACCGGGACCCGATCGTGGCCAGCACCCGGGTGACGTCGGCGGGGTCGAGGTAGATGAGGACCGCCTCCGCCGAGAAGAACCACGGCCCCCCGGTCGCCTCGACCGCGTCGAGCCAACCGGTGTCGAGGACCGAGGCGGCGAGGGTGGTGCGCCGGTCGGTGTCGGCGAAGAACCGGCGACGAACCTCGATCACGTCGGGCAGGTCGAGCTCGAACCAGCGGGCTTGGCCATCGTCGAGCCGTTCGAAGCGGGTGTTGAGCCCGGCGCCGACCTCGACGACGGTGCCGGTCGGGTGCTCGGCCAGCCAGGCGGCGACCCAACGGTCGAAGATCCGGGTGCGGAACACCGACCCCACCAGGCTCGTCGTGTTCTCGAATCGGGAGAAGTCGTAGTCCAGGGCCTCCACCATCTCGACCGACTTCGGGTCCTCGATCAACGCCGGATGGTCACGGGTGAACGTCGCGCGCCCGTAGAGGGGGATGAGCAGCGTCTCCTGCACCGCTCCCAGGGACAGCGGCGTCGGGTCGACCATCGGGTCCTCGTTTCGTCGTGTCAGTCCAGGCCCGCTCGGTTCGGGTCCCAGTACGCCTTGACCCGCGCCGGCGGCGACAGCCCGGCCGCCTTCACCGCAGCCCGCACGGCCTTGATGGTCTGGGCCTTGCCGGTGGCGACCAGAGGCGCCCCCGCGTGGGCGGCGAGCACGTCGACCACCCGGACGGCCAAGTCCGGGTGGTGAGCATCGTCCGGCCGGCGCTGGACGACCTCGACGCTCCCGAGCCCGAGGCCGGCGGCCACCGCGTCGACCTCGCCGGGCGTGGTCGCCTCCAGGACGTGGGCGGTGGCGGATCGAGTGCCGTCGATGGCCCAGGCGGCAGCGAGGGCAAGGGAGGTCTCGTCACCGACCACCACCGGGCCGGCGTCGAGGCCGGCGAGCGACAGGGACCGGCGGGGCCCGAACATCTGCACCCCGCTCCCGACGTCCAGCCCGTCGGCCCAGGCGACGGCCGGGCCGACGCCGCCATGGCGGTGGAGGAGGAACGACACCGACCCGTCGGCCCAAGCGAACGGCGTGAACGTGCGGAACGTCGCGCCCCGGATGCGGAACTGCACCTTCGCTCCCGGCGCCCACACCCCGGCCGGCAGGTCCACGCGGATCTCGACCCGGCGGAACGAGGCAGCCACGTCCTCGACGGCCCCGATCGTCCCGGGCCGCACGAGAAGCCCCACCGCCCGGTCAGCCAGGCCCCCCAGGATGTTGGCCATGCCCGAACCCCTCCTCAGGTCGGCCCGGGCCCGGGCCCGGGATCGACCTTGGCCTGCACGGTGACGACGGCGTCGGGGAGCCCAAGCGCAGTGCCCTTCACCCGTAAAGCATACCTAACATGGTGCCTCCCCTACTCGTCGACGCGGCAGGATCCGCCTCCGGGAGGGAAGCGGATCCTGCTCGTTCCGAGGCCCCTCCCCCCGGGCCCACTCGGGGGGAGCGGTCCCCGGGGGAGGGATCGACTCAGGAACCCAGGGCCGGGGGGAGGGTGAGGGTGCCGAGGTCGTTGGCGCCCGCGGTCACCGTGACCACCTCAGCCCCACCGACCGTCGACGCACCACCCACCCAAGTCGTCCGGTGACGACCCCACCAGTCGACCACCACC
>JBFWTJ010000037.1:0-17726 GCA_050247895.1 Acidimicrobiia bacterium | reverse complement strand
CTGGACGACCCGGTCGCCGTCCAGTACGGGCGCTGGGTGTCCAACGCCGCGCAGGGCGACCTGGGCACCTCGCTGTTCAGCAGCCGTGAGGTGAGCGACGCCATCCGCGAGCGGTTCCCGGTCACCTTCGGCCTGGCCCTGGTGTCGGTGGTGATCGCGCTGGCCGTGTGCATCCCGGCCGGCATCGTCGCCGCCGTCGCCCGCGACAGCTGGGTGGACCGCCTGGCCACCGTCGTCGCGTCGGCGGGGATCGCCATGCCCAACTTCTGGCTCGGGTTCCTGTTGATCCTGGTCTTCTCCATCCAGCTCGAGTGGGTCCCCGCGGTGGGCTACGTGCCGTTCACCGACGACCCCGTCGGCTGGGCCCAGCGGATCGCGCTGCCCGCGCTGACCCTGGCCACCGCGGCCATCGCCGAGGGCACCCGCCAGCTGCGGGCCTCGCTCATCGGCGTCCTCGAGCGCGACTACATCCGCACGGCCCGGGCCAAGGGCCTGCGCCGCTACCGGGTGCTGGGCAAGCACGCCCTCAAGAACGCCGTCGGGCCGATGGCGACGGTGATGAGCGCCCGCTTCGCCTTCATGTTCGGCGGCTCGGTCGTCGTCGAGCAGATCTTCGGCATCCCCGGCTTCGGGCAGCTCGCCGTCCAGGCGGTCCAGAACCGGGACATCCCCATGATCCAGGGCGTCGTGCTGGTGTCGGGCGTGATCGTGCTGGTCATGAACGTCGCCGTGGACATGCTCCAGGGCTACTTCAACCCGAGGGTGCGCACCGTATGACCGACGCCGTGGATCCCGCCGGCGGGCTGTTCGCCGCTCCCCCGGGACGGCCCGCGACGACCGAGGCCGCGCCCGCGGTCCGCCGGCCGCAGGGCGCGTCCCGGGTCCTGCGGCGCTTCCTCTCGCGCCCGTCCTCGGTCGTGGCCCTCGTGGTGCTGGTGCTGGTCGGCGGCGCGGCCCTGCTCGCCCCGGTGATCGCACCCCACGACCCGCTCCAGCAGGACCTGCGCAACGTGCTGGCCCCCAGCTCGGGCGAGCACCTGCTGGGCACCGACGAGCTCGGGCGCGACGTGCTCAGCCGCCTGCTCCACGCCGGGCGGACCTCACTGATGGCCGCGGTCCAGGCGGTGGTCACCAGCGTGGTGCTGGGCGTCCCCACCGGCCTGGTCGCCGGCTACACCGCGGGCCGGATCGACCGGCTGCTGGTCCGGGTGGCCGACACGATCATGTGCTTCCCGCCGCTGATCCTGGCCGTGGCCATCACCGGGGTGCTCGGGCCGAGCCTGCGCAACGCCATGCTCGCCGTGGGCATCGGCTCGGCGCCGCGCTTCTTCCGCCTGGTCCGCTCGGTCACCCTCGGCCTGCGGGAGGAGACCTTCGTGGAGGCGTCCCAGAGCATCGGGACCCCGCCCCTGACCATCATCCGGCGCCACATCCTGCCCAACCTGCTCTCGCCGGTGATCGTCCAGATCTCGCTCGCCGCCGGGCTGGCCATGCTGGCCGAGGCGACGTTGAGCTTCCTCGGGCTGGGCGTGCAGCCCCCCACGGCGAGCTGGGGCTCGATGCTGACCCGGGCCTCCCTCTACCTGGGGCGCTCGGTCGGGCTGGTCGTCTACCCCGGCCTCATGATCATGATCACGGTCCTGGCCCTCAACGTGGCCGGCGACGGCCTCCGGGACGCCCTGGGCCACGAGCGGCGGAGGTCCTCGTGAGGGATGCCCCCGTGCACGCGGGCCCGGCCCTGGAGGTCGAGGACCTGAGCGTGGAGATGCTCGGCGACCACGGCTGGACCACCATCGTCGAGTCGGCCGGCTTCTCCCTCGACCGCGGGACGACGCTGGGCGTGGTCGGCGAGTCGGGTTCGGGCAAGACGGTGATGAGCCTGGCCACGATGGGCCTGCTGCCCGGCCGCTTCGCCCGGATCGCCCACGGCTCGGTCCGCCTCCAGGGCGAGGAGCTCACCGGCCGCTCCGAGCGCCAGCTCCAGGACGTGCGGGGTGCCCGCATGGCCATGGTGTTCCAGGAGCCGATGACCAGCCTGAACCCGGCCTTCACGATCGGCGAGCAGATCGCCGAGACGGTCCGGCGCCACCTCGGCCTGGGCCGTCGGGAGGCCTGGCGGCGGGCGGTCGAGGGCCTGGAGCGGGTCGGCATCCCCCGGGCCGCCCAGCGGGCCCGGTCCTACCCGCACCAGTTCTCCGGCGGCATGCGCCAGCGTGCCGCCATCGCCATGGCCCTGTGCTGCGAGCCCTCGGTGCTGATCGCCGACGAGCCCACCACCGCGCTGGACGTGACCATGCAGGCCCAGATACTCGACCTGCTCGTCGAGCTGCGCGACGAGTCCGACCTGGCCATGGTCTTCATCAGCCACGACCTGGGCGTGGTGGCCGAGATCTCGGACCGGGTGATGGTCATGTACGCCGGCCAGGTCGTCGAGGCCGGCCCGGTGGCGGGCCTCTACGAGCGGCCCCACCACCCCTACACCGAGGCGCTGCTCGCCGCGACGCCCCGGATCACCGCCCGCTCCGGGCCGCTGGAGTGGATCCCGGGGACGCCGCCGGTGCCGGGCCGCTTCCCTGCCGGCTGCCGCTTCGCGCCCCGCTGCGGGCACGCCACCGAGATCTGCGGCGAGGCGCCGATCGCGCTGCGGCCGACCACGGTCGACCGCGCGAGCCGGTGCGGGCGGGTGGGCGAGCTGGACCTGCGGGGCGCGTCCGAGCCCGAGGGCCCGCGACCGGACCCGAAGGACCCGGTGGTGCCGACGGCGCCGGTGGAGGTCGTGGCCCGGTGACGGTCCTCGAGGTGCGCGACCTGGGCGTGACGTTCCGCACCGGGCGGGGCCTGTTCGGTGGGGGCCACGTGGTCCGGGCCGTCGACGGCGTGTCCCTGGCACTGGCCGAGGGACGGACCCTGGCCCTGGTGGGCGAGTCGGGGTCGGGCAAGTCCACGATCGGCCGGGCCATCCTGCGCCTGGTCGACCCCGACGCCGGGACCGTCGAGCTCCGGGGCCGCGACCTGACCCGCCTGTCGGGCGCCGCGCTGCGCCGGGCCCGGCGCGAGGTGCAGATGGTGTTCCAGGACCCCTACTCGTCGCTGGACCCGATCCTGCCGGTGGGGCGCAGCATCGGCGAGCCCCTGGAGGTCCACACCCGCCTGGGTCGCCGGGCCCGGGAGCGCCGGGTGGCCGAGCTGCTGGAGCTGGTCGGCCTGCGGGCCGACCAGGCCGACCGGCTGCCCCACGAGTTCTCCGGCGGGCAGCGCCAACGGCTGGCCATCGCCCGGGCGCTGGCCGTCACGCCGAAGGTCGTGGTGTGCGACGAGGCGGTGAGCGCGCTGGACGTGTCGACCCAGAACCAGGTCATCGACCTGCTCGAGCGGCTCCAGCGCGAGCTCGGCGTGTCGTACCTGTTCATCTCGCACGACCTTTCGGTGGTCCGCCACGTGGCCCACGACGTGGCGGTGCTCTACCTGGGCAAGCTGGTCGAGCAGGGTCCGGTCGAGCGGGTCTTCGCCGCCACCGCGCACCCCTACACCCAGGCGCTGCTCGCCGCGGTCCCCCAGCCCCGGCCCGGCGCGGGCGCCCGACGGCGGGTGCTGCTGCGGGGCGACCTGGCCGTCGACGCCCCCGAGCAGGGCTGCGCGCTGCACCCCCGCTGCCCCCACGCCATGGACGTGTGCCGGACGACGGCGCCCGAGCCCGTCGAGGTCCCGGGGGGCGGTTCGGTGAGCTGCCACCTCCACACCACGGGCCCGGCGCTGGGCGGCCGGCCCCTGGCCGAGCTGTCGGCCGCGCCGGTGCCGGCGGCCCCGGTGGGGGCGGCGCCGGCCCCCACGTGAGCGGGGCTCACGCCTCCCAGGAGGCGATGGCCCGCTCGGCCACCAGGGGCCGGAAGCGGTCCCGCACGAAGGTCTCGTGCTCGTCGCTGGTCAGGTACGCCCGGAGCGCGTCGAGGTCGTCGAACTCGACCGAGAAGGCGTGGCCGAACCGGTCGTCGCGGTCGCTGCGGTTGGCGCCCAGCGCGAAGCGCCGCATGGCCGGGAAGCGGTCGGGGAGGCTGGCCAGCTCGGCGAGCAGGTCGGCCCGCTCCTGTTCGGCCACGTCGGGCGCGAAGCGGAAGAGGACGACGTGGCGGATCACGTTGACAGCACCACCCCGGGCTGTGAATCTCTCATCGCAAGAACCTATCCCATGTTAAGAGACAGACGGCGCCCCCGGTGGGGCGCCCGGAGGAGGAGCCGTGGCTGAGGCGTCCGGCGGGACGGTCGGTGTGGCCGCCAACTGGTCCGACATCCCGAGCGAGCAGGTGCGCCCGGGCGTCAGCCGGCAGGGCTTCGGCACCGAGGACGTGATCCTGGTCCTCAACCGGATCGAGCCCGCCATGGAGCCGGCGCCCCACACCCACGACGACTTCGCCCAGATCGCGACGATCCTGTCCGGCCGGGCCGTGTACCACGTCGGCGACATCGCCCACGAGGTCGGCCCGGGATCGCTCCTGCTCATCCCGGCCGGCGTCGAGCACTGGATCGAGCCGGTCGGCGACGAGCCGGTCGAGAACCTCGACGTGTTCGCCCCGGCCCGCTCGGACTACCGCCACCTCCTGTCCTGGATGGACCGGCGGGTGGCCCCGTGAAGGTCGTCGCCCTCCCCGGCGGGTTGGGCCGCCTCGACGACGACGGCTCGGTGGCCGAGCTCGACCTGGCCGCCGGCTCGCTGGCCGGGATCCTCGGTGCCTGCACCGGCCCGGCCGAGGCGCGCGACCTGCTGGCCCGCGCCGCCGTCCGGGCCGTGCACGCGCCCGACGAGGCGGCCCCGTCCTCGGTGGTCGGCCCCGGCGCCTCGGTGTGGGGCATCGGGCTCAACTACCGCTCCAAGCAGGAGGCCACCGGCCGGGCGCTGCCGGCCATGCCGACCCTGTTCATCAAGTCCCCCGCCGCGGTGGTCGACCCCGGCCGGCCGATCGTGCTGCCCGGGGCGTCCGAGGCCGTCGACCTGGAGGCCGAGATGGCCGTGGTCGTCGGGGCGCACCTCTACGAGGCCGACCTGCTCACCGCCAACGCCGCGGTGTTCGGGATCGCGGCGGCCAACGACGTCACCGCCCGCGACGTCATGCGTCGCACGGGGAACCCCTCCCTGGCCAAGAGCTACCCCTCCTTCGGCCAGTTCGGCGGCGTGCTGGCCACCCGCGACGAGCTGGGCGACCTGGGCCAGGTCGCGGTGCGGAGCTGGGTCGACGGCGAGCTCTGGCAGTCCGACACCAGCGCCGGCCTGCTCCACGGGGTGGGCGAGCTCCTGTCGCTGCTCTCCCACCACGTGGTCCTGCGCCCGGGCGACGTCGTGCTCACCGGCACGCCGGCGGGCACCGGCGACGAGCGCCGGCGCTACCTCGCCGCGGGTTCCACCGTGGCCGTCGCGGTGGGCGACCTGCCGCCGCTGGTGGCCGACGTGGTGGGCGTGCCGTCCACCGTGGACGCGTGACCCGGCCCACCACGCCCGACGGCCTCCGGGCCGCCATGGCCGACCGGCCCCTGCGCTCGACCTTCGTGAAGCTCGCCGCGCTCGAGGTCGTGGACCTGCTGGCCGCGACGGCTCTCGACGCGGTGGTCGTCGACCTCGAGCACAGCCAGCTCGACGAGGGCGAGGCGCGGCGGCTGGTCCGCCACGCCACGGCGCGGGGCCTGCCCGCGCTGGTCCGGGTCCCCTCGGTCGACCCGGGCGCGGTCAACCGGATCCTGGAGGCGGGCGCGGTCGGCATCCAGCTCTCGGGCGTGACCGACGCCGCGCAGGTCGGGGCGCTGGTCGCGGCGACCCGGCACCCGCCGGCGGGGACCCGCAGCACGAGCCTGGCCCAGCCCGCGGCCGGCTACGGCGCGACCACCGTGGCCGACCACGTCGCCGCGCCCGGTGGCCCACCGCTGCTGGTGGGGCAGGTGGAGCACGACCCGGGCGAGGGCGCGGCCGCGCTGGTGGCGGGCCTCGACGTCGCCTTCGCCGGCACCACGGACCTGTCGGTGGCCCTCGGCCGCCCGGGCCGCACCGACCACCCCGAGGTCGTGGCCGCGCTGGGCCGGATCGCCGCGGGGGCACGCGCCGCGGGGGTGGCCTTCGGCGGGTGGGCGCCGGGCGCCGACGCGGCCGGGCCGCTGGAGGCGGAGGGCGCCCGCTACCTCACCCTCGGTTCCGACCTGGCCGCCCTGCGCGGCGCGCTGATCCGCGAGCTGGGCGCCGGAACGCCCCGGCCATAGAGGCGCAACACGCCGGCAACGGACCGCTCCTACCGTCGACCGTCCATCGAGCAGGGAGGACCCCGATCTCCGCACCCGACCTGACCCGGCCCGGCGTGGCGCTGGTCGTCGTGGACATCCAGGCCGGCGCCACCACGGGCGAGGACCCGCTGGCCGTGGTCGGCCAGCACGAGGCCATCGCCGCCGCGGCCGACGTGCTCGCCGCGGCCCGTGAGGTGGGCCTGCCCGTCGTGCACTTCAAGGAGGTGCACCGCAAGGAGATGGTCGACTTCGGCCGGGAGCTCGACGGCACCGAGCCGGTCCACTGCCTCGAGACCTGGCCCGGTACCGACTACCACCCGGCCGTCTACCCGCGCGACGGCGAGTTCCCCATGCACAAGCGGCGCTACTCGTGCTTCGTGGCCACCGACCTCGACCTGCTCCTGCGGGGCCTGCGCGTCGACACCGTGGTGCTGGTCGGGTCCATGACCGACGTCTGCGTCCACTACACGTTCGCCGACGCCCACCAGCTCGACTACCACGCCCACGTGGTGGAGGACGCGGTGTACGGGTCGAGCTGGGAGGCCCACCACGCGGCGCTCCGGGCCATGGCCTACCTGCAGCGCGACGCCCGGCTCACCCGGAGCGAGTTCGTGGCCGCGGCCCGGGTCGCGCAGGGTCAGACGACGGACAGTGACTCGCAATGAGAGATTGCGTCTCTCATTCATTGACGACCGCCGGACCGGCCCGTATGTTGCGGCCCGGGGGAGGGAGAGCACATGCAGGTGGCTGAGCGACTCGAACCGATCGACGGGCCCGCCGTGTGGCGGGGCACCGAGCTGGCCGAGCGGACCGACTGGATCCGCAGCCTGGAGGCCTCCGAGGCGGACGAGCTGAGGGCCGAGGGCCG
Source organism: Acidimicrobiia bacterium (assembly GCA_050247895.1). Taxonomy (GTDB): domain Bacteria; phylum Actinomycetota; class Acidimicrobiia; order Acidimicrobiales; family VFJN01; genus CAVPEW01. The sequence goes on along the minus strand of JBFWTJ010000037.1, from coordinate 10,597 downwards.
ACGGCTGGCCGAGCTCGACCTCGACGTGTCCACCGCCACCGCCGGCGACGCGCCCCTCCCCGGCCTGGCCGACCTGGTCGCGTGGACCGACGCGCAGCTGCGGACCGGCAGCGGCGCCGTGCTCCTGCGCGGCGTCCCGGTCCAGGACGAGCCCGACGTCGTGTCGGCCGGCATGTTCCTGGCCCTGGGCCTCCACCTGGGTGCCCCCATGCACCAGAACGCCCAGGGCGACCTCATCTGCCACGTCCGCGACACCGGGCGCACCTACGACGACCCCACCGCCCGCGCCTACCAGGTGCCCGACGGGCTCCCGTTCCACAGCGACGCCTCCGACGTCGTCGCCCTGCTGTGCCTGCGCACGGCCAAGGTCGGTGGCCTCAGCCGGATCGTGAGCACCGCCACCCTGCACAACGAGGTCCTGGCCCGCCGGCCCGACCTGGCCCCCCTCCTCTACGGGCCGTGGCACTTCGACCGGCGGGGCGAGGAGGGCGGCTACGACGCGCCCTACTACACCTCACCGATCTGCAGCCGGGTCGACGACGTCTTCTCCATGACCTTCGGCCCCGGCATCATCCGCTCGGCCCAGCGCCACGAGGCCACCCCCCGGCTCACGCCCGGCCAGATCGAGCTGCTCGCGCTGATGGACGAGATCGTCGAGGAACCCGGCATGTCCTACGACATGGACCTCGAGCCCGGCGACGTCCAGCTCCTCCTCAACTACTCGGTCGTGCACTCCCGCACCCACTACCAGGACTGGGAGGACCCGGCGCGCAAGCGCCACCTCCTGCGCCTGTGGCTCCGCCAGCCCACCCCCCGGCCCGTCGCGCCGGGCTTCGGCCGCCACTTCGTCATCCCCCAGGCCGAGCCGCTCGCACGGCTCTCGGAGCTGGCCGCGCTCCGCTGAAAGCCCGCGGCCCACGTCCGTCGACCGACCCGTGAGGAGACAGGTGAAGAATCGATCCATCCACCTCGGCCTGGCCCTGGTGCTCGCCGGGAGCATGCTCGCCGCCTGCGGTGACGACTCCGACGACGACGCGTCCTCCGAGGAGGACGCCAGCCCCTCGGGCCCCGCCGAGGGGAGCACGACGACCAGCGAAGCGGCCGAGCCCGAGGCCACGACCATCCGGGTCACGACCCTGAACCTGTGCTCCGAGCACATCCACTGGGGGATCGAGAAGGGCCTGTTCGCCGACGCCGGGCTCGACGTCGAGCTGCTGCGCACCGCCGGTGGGGCCGAGGGCCTGGCCGCCATCGTGGGCGGCTCGGCCGACATCTCCTACACCAACACCCTCTCCTCGCTGCTCGCCATCCAGCAGGGCTTCCCGGTCCAGATCGTGGCCGGGTCGACCAGCGCCACGGAGGGCTCGCACCCCGTCCTGGTGGCGGCCGACTCCGACATCGAGTCGCCCGCCGACCTGTCCGGCACCACCGTCGCCATCGCCGAGCTCGGCGGCATCGGCCAGTACCTGGTCCAGCGCTGGATCGCCGACGACGGGGGCGACGACAGCACGACCTCGTTCGTGTCGCTGCCCCGCACCGAGCTCGTCGACGCCGTGGTCAGCCACAAGGTCGACGCCGTGTACGTCGACCCGGCCCGGGCGTTCAAGGCCCAGGCCGACGGCATCGGCCGGGTGCTGGGCAACCCGGTCTACGAGGCCACCGGCGCCAGCCCGGCGTCCATCTACATCTCGACCGACGAGTTCGTCGAGGAGAACGAGGACGCCATGGCCACCTGGGTGGAGGTCATGGAGCAGGCGGCCGAGCAGTTCGCCGACCCGGCCAACGCCACCGAGCGCAACGCCGTGATGTCCGCGGTCTGCGGCCAGCCGGCCGAGTCGATCGCGGCCAGCACGCCCTACGAGCCCGAGTTCGACGGCTTCATCAGCATGGAGACCCTCGGCAAGGTGTACGACGTGCTGGTGGCCGAGGGGGCGCTGCGCGAGGGCGGCGTCGACCTCGAGGCCAGCGTGGCCGAGTTCGCGAGGGAGTGATGCGACCGACGGAGGCGGCGGACGTGCGGGACGGGACCGGGGCCGAGCGCTCCGGCGACCCCGACCGCGCCGCCGCCCCCGTCGCCGCGGCCGCGGCGCGGTCCAGGGGCGCCGGGTTGGCCGAGCGGGCCACCGGCGTGGCGCTCGGCCTGGCCGGCATCGGCGTGGTCGTGGCGGCCTGGGCCGTGCTGGCCGCGGTGCTCGACAGCAGCTCGCTGTCGAGCCCGGTCCAGGTCGCCCGCCAGCTCCCCCACCTGCTGGCCGACCCGACCTTCCGGGGCCAGTCGTGGGACACGGTGTGGACCTGGCTGGTCAGCCTGGTCGTCACGATCGTGGTCGTGGTGCCCGTGGGCCTGCTCGTGGGCTGCGTCGCCTGGCTGAACCGGCCCGTGTCCCTGGCCGTCAACGCCCTGCGCTCGATCCCCTCCACGGCGATGATCCCCATCGCCATCCTCCTGTTCGGGCTGGGCCAGGAGATGAAGCTGGCCGTCACCCTCTACGCCGTGGCCTGGCCGGTGCTCATCAACACGATCTACGGCGTGGCCGGCACCGACCCCATGCGGGTCGACACGGCCCGGATGCTGCACTGGAACCGGCGGACCCGCCTCTGGCACGTGGTGCTGCCCAGCGCGCTGCCCTCGGTGGCCACCGGCCTGCGGGTGGCGTCGGGGATCGCCCTGATCGTGGTGGTCAGCACCGAGCTGCTCGGCGCCAGCAGCGGCATCGGGACCCTGATCCTCAGCTACCAGATGGCCGACCGGATGGACCAGGCCTACGCGGCCATCATCGTCACCGGCACGTTCGGCTTCGCCCTCTACGGCCTGTTCGCCGCCGTCGACGCCCGCCTCACGAGGTGGCAGCAGGTTGGCTAGGGCCCGCGCCGCCCTGCGCCGGGTGGGGAACCTGTGGTTCCTGGCCCTGCTGCTGGTCGCCTGGGAGCTCTACGCCCGCAACGCGTCCACGCTGTTCTTCCCGCCCTTCGGGGAGGTGTTCGCCGAGTTCCGCCGCTCCTGGATCGGCGAGCCGTCGGGCCTCTTCCTCTCCGACGAGTTCTGGCACCACGGCACGGCCAGCCTGACCCGCTTCGCCAAGGGCTGGATCCCCGCCGCGGTCGGCGGCATCGTCGTGGGCGTCCTGCTGGGCCGGGTCCCGCTCCTGGCCCGCATGTTCAACCCGGTGATCCGCTTCAGCATGGCCGTGCCCAAGGCGGTCTTCCTGCCCGTGGCCCTGGGCCTGTTCGGCATCACCGACATGGCCAACCAGTTCCTCATCTTCATCAGCACCGTGTGGATCATCCTGGTCAACACCATGGACGGGGTGGCCGCCGTCGACCGGGCCTGGCTCCGCAGCGCCCGCAGCCTGCGGATCGGCCGGATCGCCTTCCTGGGCCGGGTGGTGCTGCCCGCGGCCAGCCCCCAGATCCTCGCCGGCCTGCGGGTCAGCATCGGCATCGGGCTGATCGTGATGGTCGTGTCCGAGCTGTACGCCACCACGGCCGGGCTCGGCTACCAGATCCTCGTCTACCAGCGGACCTTCCAGTACGTGCAGATGTGGTCGAGCTTCGTGCTCATCGGGCTCATCGGCATCACCGTCAACGGCCTCTTCAGCCTGGCCGAGCACCGGCTCCTGCACTGGCAGCGACGTCCCGGGCTGGCCGAGGCATGACGTCCCCGCCCGCACACCCACCCCAGCGAGAACGCCCATGACGCTCCGAGTCAGCTCCGTCACCAAGACCTACGGGACCGGCGACGGCGCCCGCGACGCCATCTCCGACGTCTCGCTCGAGGTGGCGCCCCGGGAGTTCGTGTCGATCGTCGGCCCGTCGGGCTGCGGGAAGTCGACGCTCCTGATGATCATGGCCGGCCTGCTCAAGGCCAGCCGGGGCACCGTCAGCCTCGACGACCGCGTCGTCAACGGCCCGCCCACCGGGCTGTCGGTCGTCTTCCAGGACTACAGCCGCTCGCTCTTCCCGTGGATGACGGTGGGCAAGAACGTGGCCATGGCCCTCCAGCCCTCCCGCCGGCCCCGCCGCGAGGTCCGCCGGCGGGTCGAGCACGCCCTCGACTCGGTCGGCCTGGCCGGGTCGGCCGGCCTCTACCCGTGGCAGATGTCGGGGGGCATGCAGCAACGGGCCGCGCTGGCCCGGGCGCTGGTGGTGTCGCCCGAGGTCATGCTCATGGACGAGCCCTTCGCGGCGGTCGACGCCCAGACCCGGATCGACCTCGAGGACCTCGTCCTGCGGATGCGCGACGAGTACGGCGTCACCATCGTCCTGGTCACCCACGACATCGACGAGGCCGTCTACGTCGGCGACCGGGTCCTGGTCATGGCGGCCAAGCCGGGCCGGATCATCGCCGACGTCGAGGTCGACCTGGGCCCCGACCGGGACCAGGTGGCCACGAAGATGACCTCCCGCTACGCCGAGCTGCGCCGCCAGGTCTTCGAGCTGGTCATGCGCAAGGGGGCGCGACCCGCCCCGGCCGCACCGGCCGTCCCGCCGACGCCCGCCGAACCGGAGGCCGCACCGGCCCGCGACGAGGAACCGGCCGCCCTCGATGCCTGAGCACCCGACGCCCGCCCGGCCGCCGCACCACGCCGGCCTCGCACCGACAAGGAGGAGCCCGTGGCCATCGCCGACCTCGCACCCGCGACACCCCGCGGCATCGACGACCTGATCCTGGAGGACCCCGAGCGCTTCCGGTTCAAGGTCCACCGCAGCGCGCTCACCTCCCAGGAGGTGTTCGACCTGGAGATGCGGGCCTTCTGGGAGCGGGAGTGGCTCTACCTGGGCCACTCCTCGGAGCTGCCGCGGCCGGGCGACTTCGTCCGGCGCACCCTGGCCGGCCGGGAGCTGATCTTCTGCCGCTCCACCGACGGGCAGCTCCGGGCCTTCCTCAACGCCTGCCCCCACCGCGGCACGATCGTCTGCCGGGAGACCTCGGGCAACGGGCGCTTCTTCACGTGCTTCTACCACGCGTGGAGCTTCGAGAACTCGGGCCGCCTGGTGGCCCTGCCCGGGCCCGAGTCCTACACCGACGTGGAGGCGCTCAAGGACGAGCTGTCGCTGCGGCCCGTCCCCCGGCTGGGCGAGTACCGGGGCTTCGTGTTCGCCTCGTTCGCCACCGAGGGCCCGAGCCTGGAGGCCGCGCTGGGCTCGGCCACCGACTCGCTGGACCGCATCGTCGACCAGTCGCCCGACGGCGTCGAGGTCGTGCGGGGCACCCACGCCTACACCAGCCGGACCAACTGGAAGCTCTCGGTCGAGAACGCGCTGGACGGCTACCACTTCGCCCCCACCCACCAGACCTTCATCGAGTACCGCAAGAGCAGCGGCTACAAGCCCCAGACCGACATCGGGACCTGGGCCGACCTGGGCGGCGGCCACGTGATCATGGAGAGCCGCGGGCTCTACGGCCGGTCGGGCCTGGACTGGGAGCCGGCCTGGGGCGAGGACGAACGGGTCCGGATCGAGGCCGTCCGGGCCGAGCTGCGGGCGCGGCTGGGCGCCGAGCGGGCCACGCAGGTCAGCGACTGGAGCCGCAACACGTTCGTGTTCCCCAACCTGCTGCTCTTCGACTTCGCCGGCATCTCGGTCCGCACGCTGGAGCCGGTGGCGCCGGGCGTGACCCAGGTCCGGGCCCACGAGCTGGCGCCGGTGGGCGAACCCCCCGCGGCGCGGCGGCTGCGGCTCGACAACCTCCTCACCTTCGTCGGTCCGGGCGGCTTCGCCACCCCCGACGACATCGAGGCCCAGCAGGACGCCCAGATCGGCCTGGAGACCAGCGTGACCGACGTCCGCATCGGCGTGCCCTGGTCGGACATCTCCCGGGGCTACGAGCGGGAGCTGGCCGGGCTGGAGACCGATGCCTTCGACGAGGGCCACGTCCGCACCTTCTGGCGCCACTGGCGGGACCGCCTGGCCGCGGCCGAGCGGGAGGAGTCGACCCGATGAGCCTGGTCGACGACCACACCGGCGTCGCCGCGGTGACCGCAGCGGACGTGGAGGCCTTCCTGTTCGAGGAGGCGGCCCTGCTCGACGACTGGGACCTGGAGGGGTGGCTCGAGCTGTTCGACGACCGGGCCGAGTACTTCGTGCCCACGACCGACCTGCCCGACGGCGACCCCGACCGGGACCAGCTCCTGATCAGCGACGACCGGGCCCAGATCTCGGCCCGGGTCAAGCGGCTGCGCAGCCGCAACGCGCACGCCGAGAACCCCCGCTCGCGCACCCGCCGCCTCGTCACCAACGTCCGGATCGCCGGGCGGACCGACGACGAGCTGCGCGTGACCGCGTCGTTCATGGTCCACCGCTTCAAGGAGCGCCGGACCGCCACCTACATCGGCCAGTACCGCCACGTCCTGGTCCGCCGGGGCGACGCCCTGAGGTTCCTCGTCCGCAAGGCCGTGCTCGACGTCGAGGCCCTCGACGCCGAGGGCCGGATCAGCATCATCCTGTGAGGAGATCGTGATGCGCCCGATGGCTCCCGACAGCTTCGCCTACGCCCGCATCGAGGTCCCCGACGTCGATGCCACCACGGCGTTCTACGAGCGGTACGTCGGCCTCGAGGTGGTCCGCCGCGTCGGCGACCACGTCATGCTGCGCGCCGGCACCCTGCACCACGCCATCGAGCTGGTGCCCGGCCCGGGCCCGGAGGGCGTGACCCGAGCCTTCGGGTTCACCATGGCCGGCGCGTCCGACCTGGCCGACCTGCGCCGGCGGGTGGACGAGGCCGGGTTGGCGGCCCGCCCGCTGCCGTCGAGCCTCGACGGGCTGGTGATGGACGGCTTCGCGGTCGACGACCCCAACGGGATCACCTTCGAGTTCGTCGAGGGCTTCCAGGAGTTCGCCGAGCCGCCGTTCCTGGCCTTCCACCCCGAGCGGGTCATGCACCCCTTCATCGTCACGCCGAAGTACCACGACACGCTGCGCTTCGCGACCGAGGTGGTGGGCTTCCAGGTGTCGGACTACATCGCCGACATGACCGCCTTCGTGCGGGGCGAGAACCGCTACCACCACGCCCTGGCCATCCTGGAGTCCGAGGCGTTCACCATCAACCACGTGAACTTCCTCATGCCCTCGCTCGACCACGTCATGCGGGCCCGGGCACGGATCCTCTACGAGGGCGTGCCCATCAAGATGGACCTGGTCAAGCACTCGGCGTCGACCACGATCGCCTTCTACTTCCAGGTCCCCGAGCACGGGCCGCCCATCGAGCTGTCCTACGGCCACCGGATCTTCACCCCCGCCGAGCACGAGTCCCACCGGCCCCGGCGCATGGCCCAGGGCGCCCGCAACGAGCTCGACCTGTGGCGGTCCAGCGACGACGACTGGCGCGAGGTGCACTGAACTGCCCGCAACCCGAGCCCGCGAGACGCCGTCCCGGAGGGGCTGGCAACCGGTAAGGTCGCTCCACGGCAAGCCCGCCCCGGGCGAAGAGTCCACTCGGCCGCGTGAGGTAGGCAGGGCGCCGCGATGAGCGAAGCGATCGACACCGACGGGCCCGACGCCGAGGACCTCGACGCCGACGGGACCGGGCCCGGAGCCCTCGACGGGGAGCTCCGCGAGAAGCGCGAGGCCACCACGATCAAGTCGGTGGAGCGCGCCGCCACGTTGCTGGGGTTCTTCACGGTGGGCCGGCCCCGCCTGTCGCTGGGCGAGATCACCGAGCGCCTCGGCGTGAGCAAGGCCACCGCGCACCGCTACGCCGTGGCGCTGCGCCGGGTCAACCTCCTGCGCTACGACCCGGCCACGGCCTCCTACACGTTGGGCCCCCAGGCGCTGACCCTGGGCAGCGCGGCGCGCGCCGGCCTGGCCATCATCTCCCTGGCCGGCCCGATCATGGAGCGCCTGGTCCGCCAGTTCGACGAGACCGTCGTGCTGAGCGTGTGGGACGGCGAGGCGCCCACCGTGGTGCGCACCGAGGACAACACCATGCGGGTCGTGCGGATCAGCGTGGCGGTCGGCGCCCGCCTGGGCACCTTCGACTCGGCCCAGGGTCGGGTCTTCTGCGCCTTCCTGCCCGAGGGCGACGTCCCCGGCCTGGCCGCCGAGCTCGACCGGCACCCCGAGCTGGTCGAGGAGCTGGACATGATCCGCGCCACCCGGCTGGCGGTGAACACGCCCGAGGTCCACGGCCTGCAGACGCTCGCCGCGCCGGTGATGGGCGGCGACGACATCGTGGCCGTCATGGCCGTGGTGGGCACCGCGGTCACGGTCCGTCCCAACCTGGACTCGCCGGTGGCCAAGCGGCTCTCGGACGCCGCGGTCGAGCTCAGCGCCCTGCTCGGCGACTGAGCTCCCGCAGGGCCACCGGCGTCGCGCTGCAGGGGGGTCTCGCCTAGAAGTAGCGCTCGGCGTAGGTGAGCTCGTCGTGGGGCGCGGCCAGCGCCCACTCGCCCAGCTCGCTGTGGCGGGCGAACCAGACGCCGTCGTGCCCGGCGATGTGGGTGAAGAGCTGGTCGAGGGCGCTGACCACGAGGGGCCGGCCGCCGAACTGGCAGTGCAGGGTCAGCGCCAGCAGGCTCGGCGACTCGTGGGCGTAGAGGTAGTCGAAGGTGTCCCTCTGCACCTCGAACAGGTCGCGGGTGTTCGCCTTGAGGACCCGGTTGTCGGTGAAGTCGCTGTTGGGAACGGCGGCGATCACGCCGTGCTCGGTCTCGACGCGGTGGGGCAGGTCGATGTAGGTGACGTCGGCGTGCCAGCGCAGGCCGGCCTCGGCGAGCAGGCCCACGGTCTCGGGGGTGAACGCGAGGACGGGGCTGAGCCACCCGGTCGGCCGCTGCCCGCCGACCTCCTCGAGGGTGTCGAGGGACCGGCGGATGGTGGCCCGCTGCTCGTCGGGGGTCTGGTAGGCGAGGAGCTGGTCCTGGTAGACGGCGTGGCCGCCCAGCTCGTGGCCCGACTTCACGATCTGGGCCGTGGCCTCGGGGTACAGCTCGGCGCAGGCCGCGTTGGTGAAGAAGGTGGCCGGCATGCCCCAGCGGTCCAGGGACCGCAGGATGCGCCAGACGCCGACGCGCCCGCCGTAGGTGGACCAGGCCCGTCCGGCGTGGTCCTCCGTACCGGCCTTCAGGCTGGTGGCCTGCACCGAGTACTGCGGCGCCCTGCCCTCGGACCAGGTCTCGAACATCACGGTGAGGGCCACCGCGACTCGGGATCCGTTGGGCCAGGTCTTCACATCGGTCATCTGCAGCGGCTCCCACGTCGGTTCCTCGCGATCCTTCATTATGAGATGAGATCTCGTCAAGCGAACCAAAATTGTCGTACTGCGATGACCTCCGGCCCGCGAAACCCCTGTCAGATAGGGCTCACGGTGCTGTAACCCGCCCGTCGGCCATCGGACCGAAATGAGAGATACTGTCTCATATAGAGATCAGGAGCTCCGGATCGGTGGTCCCACCACCCCGGCGCGGTGCAGGAGCGAAGTGCGATGGCCGACAACCCGCAGCCGTGGTCCTGGGGCGACAGCACCACCGTCGAGCTGTCCTCGATCGGGCCCTCCGACGTGGGCCTTCTCCCCGTCGGGGCCACCGAGCAGCACGGGCCCCACCTGCCCACCTCGACCGACACGGTCATCGCCGAGCGCCTCTGCCGGCTCGCCGCGGCCAGCGCACCGGCCGTGGTGCTGCCCCCCGTGGCCATCGGCGCCAGCTACGGCCACGGCTACGCCCTGCCCGGCACGCTCGCCGTGTCCCCCGAGGTGCTGGCCGGGCTGGTGCGCTCGATCGTGCTCTGGGCCCACCGCACCACCGGGCTGAGCCGCTTCATCGTGCTCAACGCCCACGTCGGCAACGGCGCCGCGCTCGACGTCGCCACCGACCACCTCCGCCTCGACCACCCCGAGGTCCGCACCGCCGTGCGCGACTGGGCCCGCCTTGTCCCCGATCTCGAGCCCGAGCTGTCCGCCGACGGGGCCGACTGGCACGCCAACCGGGCCGAGACCTCGATGATGCTGGCCCTGGCCCCCGAGCTGGTCCGCACCGATCGGATGGCCGGCGCCGACGACCCCGACCGCACGGCCGACCTGGTGTTCCGGTACACGGCGACCTCGTTGTCGACCAACGGCGTGACCGGCGAGCCGTCGACGGCCAGCGTCGAGCTGGGTCGGCGCCTGGTCGAGCGCACCGTCGCCGCCCTCGCCGACCTCGTGCGGCGGGCCTCGACCGAGGAACCGCCCCTGATCGACCACCGACCCCGCGGCGCGGCCCCCCGCCCCGCCGACACACCCAGCCAGGAGACGACATGGACACCGTGACGACGCCCGAGTCGACCTACGAGGAGATGGCCACCGAGCTCGCCCAGGACGGCGTCCGCTTCGCCCTCGGCGCGTGGGTCGACGTCCTCGGCCGGGCCAAGTCCAAGCTCGTGCCCATCGAGCACCTGGCCGAGATGGTCGCCGGCTCGGAGCGGTACACCCCCCGGGGCATGGGCGACCTCGGTCGCATGAACCCGGTCGAGGACGAGTGCGTGGCCATGCCCGACCCCACGACCATGGTGCGGCTCCCCTGGGACCGGCGGGTCGTGATGATGAGCGCCGACCTGTTGGTCGACGGGCGCGAGCCGTGGGAGAACTGCCCGCGGTCGATCCTCAAGGCCGTCCTGGAGC
>JBFWTJ010000036.1:0-17814 GCA_050247895.1 Acidimicrobiia bacterium | reverse complement strand
TGAAGACCCGCTCCTACTCCAAGGACCGCTACTTCCAGGGCGACGTCACCGACGCCGACAAGCTCGTCCCCGAGGGCATCGAGGGCCGCGTCGCCTACAAGGGCCCGGTGGCCAACGTCGTCTACCAGCTCGTGGGCGGGCTGCGGTCGGCCATGGGCTACTGCGGGACCCCGACGATCCCCGAGCTCGTCGAGCGGGGCCGGTTCGTGCGGATCACCGCCGCAGCCCTGCGCGAGTCGCACCCCCACGACATCACCATCACCAAGGAATCGCCCAACTACTGGTGATGCCCGGCGCGGCCGGGCGGCCCGCTCAGCGGTGGGGGACCCGGCCCCGGGCCAAGGTCCCGGTGGCGAAGCCCAGGAGCTGGCGCACCATCGTGCCCGTCGCGCCCCACAGCGTGTCGCCCACCAGCTCGAAGAAGTAGATCGACCGCTCCAGGCCGGGGAAGGCCCAGCGCTCCTCGCGGTAGATCGCCGGGTCGAGCAGCTCCGACAGCGGCACGTGGATGATGGCCGACACCTCGGCCGGGTTGGCCACCAGCTCCGGCGGACGGGAGAGCCGGGCCACGTAGGGCACGATGAACGACCCGCTGACCACCGTCGACAGGTGGTCGAGCTCGCCCACCACCTCGACCGTCGAGGTGTCCAGGCCGACCTCCTCCTCGGACTCCCGCAGGGCCGTGTCGACCAGGTCGGCATCCCCGGGCTCCCACCGCCCGCCCGGGAAGCTCAGCTCGCCCTGGTGCGAGCGCAGGTCCCAGGTCCGGCGGGTCAGCACCAGGCGGGCCTCGTCGTCCACGTCGTAGAGCAGAGCCAGCACGGCCGAGGGGGTCGCGCCCGGCCCGTCGCCGACCGGTTCCTGCTCGGCCGCGGCCTTCAGCGGCGCTCCCGAGGTCGCCAGCGCGGCGGTCACGTCGTCGACCCGCAGGCGGCGCCGCGACTCGGCCAGCGCACGCCACGGCGGCGGACCACCCAGCTCCGCCGTGTAGGGCCGGGGGATCACCTGATCGCCGCCCCGGCCCGCCGGCACGGGGCGCGGGGGCGGGGCGAAGGGGTCGCCGGGGCGGGGCCAACCCGGCAGGCCCAGGGCCGCAGCCTGGCGGGCCGACACGATCGGGGGCGGCTCGGGCGCCGGCACCGCCTCCTCGGGCGGCTCGGCGGCGGCGTCAGCTGCCGGCATCCGCAACCGGAGGGACCGTGGCCAGCGACTCCAGCAGCTCCCGCAGGCCCCCGGTCTTCAGGTTGCTGATCGCCCGGCCGGGCGAGGTCTCCCCCCGCTCCCACTCCATCCAGCTGGCCAGCAGCTTCGCGGGGTCGGCGGGGGGTCGGTCCATGCCGTCCAGACTACCGGCGGGCCGCTCGCGGCCCTTCGAGTCGCCGGGACGGCACGAGGTCCGGCAGCCTGGTCGGGTGACCCGCCTCGTGCTCGCCTCCGCCTCGCCGGCCCGCCTCGGCGTGCTGCGCGCCGCCGGCTTCGCCCCGGAGGTCGTCGTCAGCGGCGTGGACGAGGACGGCGTCGAGGACCTGGCGGTCGAAGCGGCCACCGTGGCCCTGGCCCGTCGCAAGGCCGAGTCCGTCGCCGCGGCCCGGGGGACCGGCGACCACGTCGTGGTCGGCTGCGACACCATGGTCGTGGTCGCAGGCGCCGTGCGGGGCAAGCCGGCCACCGCCGAGGAGGCCCGGCGCTGGTGGGACGAGATGGCCGGCACCCCGGCGACGGTGGTCACCGGTCACTGGGTGGTCGACGGGCGCGACGGCCGCGGCACGGGGACGGCCTCGGCCACCGTGGTGCACGTGGCCCGGCCCGATCCCGACGAGACCGCCGCCTACCTGGCCACCGGTGAACCGCTGGCCGTGGCCGGCGGCCTGACCATCGACGGCTACGGGGCGCCCTTCGTCGAGCGCATCGAGGGCGACCACGGCACGGTCGTGGGCATCTCGATCCCGGTCCTGCGGACGCTGCTGGCCGAGCTCGGCCTCGCCGTCACCTCGCTGTGGAGGTCCACGCGGTGAGCCTCTTCCTGGGCCCGGGCCGCCTGTCCGTCGACCCACCCGTCGTGCTGGCCCCCATGGCGGGGGTGACCGACGCCCCGTTCCGCACCCTGTGCGCCTCGTTCGGCGGCGGCCTGTTCGTCAGCGAGATGATCACCGCCCGGGCCCTCGTCGAGGGCAACGGCAAGACCCTGCGCATGGCCCGGTTCGGCCCCCGGGAGGCCACCCGGTCGATCCAGCTCTACGGGGTCGACCCGGCCACCCTGGGCGAGGCCGTGCGCATCCTGGTCGGCGAGCACGGCGTCGACCACGTCGACCTCAACTTCGGCTGCCCGGTCCCCAAGGTCACCCGCAAGGGCGGGGGTGCGGCCCTGCCCGTCCGCCGGGCCCTGGTCCGGGCCATCCTCCACGCCGCGGTCGCCGCCGCCGGGCCGGTGCCGGTCACGGCCAAGTTCCGCATCGGCGTCGACGACGCCCTCCCCACCTACCTGGACACCGGCCGGGCCGCCCAGGACGCCGGCGTGGCCGCCGTGGCCCTCCACGCCCGCACCGCGGCCCAGCTCTACAGCGGCAAGGCCGACTGGACCGCCATCGCCCGGCTCAAGGAGCACCTCGACATCCCGGTGCTGGGCAACGGCGACATCTGGGAGGCGTCGGACGCGTTGGCCATGGTGGCGGCGACCGGTTGCGACGGGGTCGTGGTCGGGCGGGGCTGCCTGGGCCGCCCGTGGCTGTTCCGGGACCTGGCCGACGCCCTCGCCGGGCGACCGGTCCGCCCGGCACCCACGCTCGGCGAGGTCGGCGAGGTCGCCCGCCGCCACGCCCGGGAGCTGGCCGGCTGGACCGGCGAGCACAACGGCCTGCGCAGCTTCCGCAAGCACCTGAGCTGGTACCTGACCGGCTACCCGGTCGGTGGCGTCGTGCGCCGGCGGGCGGCCAACGTGGCCACCGTCGCCGAGGTCGACGCCCTCTTCGCCGAGCTGGACCCGGCCACCGCCGTCGGCGAGGGCGCGCTGCGGGCCGGGCGCGGCCCGACCAAGGGCCCCCGCCCGGTGCAGCTCCCCGACGGGTGGCTCGCGCTGGCCGATGACCCCACCCCGCCGCGCGGCGCCGAGCTGGCCGTCAGCGGCGGCTGACCGGTGCGGTCCTCCCGGCAGCCCCGGGCGCGGTTCGGCCGCCCCGGAGGGCGGCCGAACGGCACCACGACAGGACCTGTCGGTCCTACATCATCCCCATTCCGCCCATGCCGCCCATGCCGCCGCCACCGGGCGGCATGGCCGGGGCCGGGGGCTCGGGCTTGTCGGCCACGAGCGCCTCGGTGGTCAGGATCAGCGAGGCGATCGACGCCGCGTTCTGCAGCGCCGCCCGGGTCACCTTGGCCGGGTCGATCACGCCGGCCTTGATCAGGTCCTCGAACTCGCCCGTCGCCGCGTTCAGCCCGACGGCGCCGGACTCCCGCTCGACCTGCTGGACGACGACCGCGCCCTCCAGGCCGGCGTTGTCGGCGATGAGCCGGGCCGGGGCCTCCAGGGCCAGGTACACCGAGCGGGCGCCGGTGGCCTCGTCACCCTCCAGGGAGCCGATGGCCTTCTCGACGTCCGGGCGGGACCGGAGCAGGGCGGTGCCGCCACCGGCGACCACACCCTCCTCGATGGCGGCCCGGGTCGCCGACAAGGCGTCCTCGATGCGGTGCTTCTTCTCCTTGAGCTCCACCTCGGTCGCCGCGCCGACGCGGACCACGGCCACGCCGCCGGAGAGCTTGGCCAGCCGCTCCTGCAGCTTCTCGCGGTCCCAGTCCGAGTCGGTGTCCTCGATCTCGCGCTTGATCTGCGCGACCCGACCGGCGACCTCGGCCTCGGCCCCGGCGCCCTCGACGATCGTGGTGTCGTCCTTGGTCACCACGACCTTGCGGGCCTGGCCCAGCAGGTCGAGCGTGGTGTTGTCCAGCTTGAGGCCGACCTCCTCGGCGATGACCTGGCCACCGGTGAGGACGGCCATGTCCTGCAGCATCGCCTTGCGGCGGTCGCCGAAGCCCGGGGCCTTCACCGCGGCGGAGTTGAAGGTGCCGCGGATCTTGTTGACCACCAGGGTGGCCAGGGCCTCGCCCTCGACGTCCTCGGCGATGATCAGCAGCGGCTTGCCCGACTGCATGACCTTCTCCAGGACCGGGAGCAGGTCCTGGACCGAGGAGATCTTGCCGTTGACCAGGAGGACGTAGGGGTTGTCGAGGACCGCTTCCTGCCGATCGGCGTCGGTCACGAAGTAGGGCGACAGGTAGCCCTTGTCGAACTGCATGCCCTCGGTGAACTCGAGCTCGATGCCGAAGGTGTTCGACTCCTCGACGGTGACCACGCCGTCCTTGCCGACCTTGTCGATGGCGTCGGCCAGGACCTCGCCGATGGAGGTGTCGGCAGCAGAGATCGAGGCGACCTGGGCGATCTCGGACTTGTCGTCGATCTCCTTGGCCTGGGCGGCCAGCGCCTCGACCGCAACGGCCACGGCCTTCTCGATGCCCCGCTTGAGCGACATCGGGCTGGCACCGGCGGCCACGTTGCGCAGGCCCTCGCGGGTCAGCGCCTGGGCCAGGACCGTCGCCGTGGTGGTGCCGTCACCGGCCACGTCGTTGGTCTTGGTCGCCACCTCCTTGACCAGCTGGGCCCCCATGTTCTCGAAGGGGTCGTCCAGCTCGACCTCACGGGCGATGGACACGCCGTCGTTGGTGATGGTCGGGGCGCCGAACTTCTTCTCCAGCACCACGTTGCGCCCACGCGGGCCCAACGTCACCTTCACCGCGTCGGCCAGCTTGTTGACGCCGGCCTCGAGCGCGCGGCGGGCGTCCTCGTCGAACTTGAGCAGCTTGGCCATCGGCTACTTCTTCACCACGGCGAGGACGTCCCGGGCGTTCAGGATCAGCAGGTCCTGGCCGGCGTCGGTGATCTCGGTGCCGCCGTACTTGCTGTAGACGACGGTGTCGCCGACCTTGACGTCGACCGGGATGATCTCGCCGGTCTGCTCCGACCGACGGCCGGGGCCCACGGCGAGGACCTCGCCCTGCTGGGGCTTCTCCTTCGCCGTGTCGGGGATGACCAGGCCGCTGATGGTGGTCTCCTCGGCCTCGCCGGGCTTGACGACGATGCGGTCCTCGAGCGGCTGCAGGTTCATGGTTGGCGCCTCCGTGACGCGTCCGGTGTGACGGGCCTTTGATACGGGCCGTTGCTCTCGTCGATGGCCTCGGCACCTGCTCTGATGCCTCGACGCTCGTCGATGCTTAGCACTCGTCTGATGCGACTGCTAACCCTAGGCAAAGGCGCTGGCACTCGCAACCGTCGAGTGCCAGGAGCTCCGACCGCCGGCGCCCGACCGGTCAGGCCGTGGGCAGGGCCAGGTTGGGCAGGGCCCCGGTGTCGAGCCCCGAGGGGCCGTCCGAGCGCCACCGGTACCAGCCCGCCGCGGCCACCATCGCCGCGTTGTCGGTGCACATCTGGTGGCTGGGCAGGAAGCCCCGCAACCCGTCGGTGGCCACCACGTCGAGGAACCGCTCCCGCAACCGGGAGTTGGCCGCCACGCCCCCACCCAGGCAGAGGCCCCTGGCCCCCACGTCGCGCGCCGCCCGGCGGGCCTTGGCCAGCAGCACGTCGACCACCGCCTCCTGGAAGCTCGCCGCCACGTCGGCCACCTCCAGGTCGGGGTGCTTGCGCACGTGGTTCACCACCGCGGTCTTCAACCCGCTGAAGCTGAAGTCGTAGCCCTCGTCGAGCATGGCGCGCGGGAAGCGCACCGCCTCGGGATCCCCCGTGACCGAGATCCGGTCCACCGCCGGACCCCCCGGGTAGCCCAGGCCCAGGTAGCGGGCGACCTTGTCGAACGCCTCGCCCGCGGCGTCGTCGATCGTCGAGCCCAGCACGCGGTAGCGGCCGTGGTCCTCCATGTGGACGAGCATCGTGTGCCCGCCCGACACCAGCAGCACCACCAGGGGCAGCTCCAGGTCCGGCTCCTCGAGCAGCGAGGCGTACAGGTGCGCCTCCAGGTGGTTCACCGCCACGAACGGCACGCCCCAGGCCAGGGCCAGGGCCTTCGCCGAGCTGACGCCCACCAGCAGCGCACCGACCAGGCCCGGGCCGTAGGTCGCGGCCACGCAGTCCACCTCGCAGTGGCGACCGTCGCCCGCCCGGTCCGACAGGCCCGCCTCGACGAAGGCCTGGGCCACCACCGGGACCAGCAGCTCGACGTGCGCCCGCGACGCGATCTCGGGCACCACGCCCCCGTAGCGGGCGTGCAGGTCGACCTGGCTGCTCACCACCGACGAGAGCACGTCACGACCCCGGTCGACGATCGCCGCCGCCGTCTCGTCGCACGACGTCTCGATCCCCAGCACCCGGCCCCGCTCCAGCCCGCTCACCACCGGCTCCGCTCCCGCACCGTCGGGCTCGGCAGCCCCGCCTCGAGCGCGTCCAGGCGGGCGTTGTAGCCCGGCGTGTCGATGTCGGTGGCCCACATGACCAGCGCGTCCTCGTTCGTCTCCACGTAGTAGTTCCGGCGCACGCCGGCCGGGGCGAACCCGAAGGACCGGTACAGCGCCTGGGCGGCCAGGTTGCTCACGCGCACCTCCAGGGTCAGGTTGGCCGCGCCCTCGTCGATCGCCCCCCGGGCCAGTCCCAGCAGCAGGCGGCTCCCGATCTTCTGGCGGTGCCAGGCCGGGTCCACCGCGATCGTGGTCACGTGGCCGTCGTCCGCGCTGAGCATGAGCCCGGCGTAGCCGACCACCGCGGCGCCGACCCGGGCCACCAGGTAGAGGCGACCCGCCCGGTAGCCCAGCTCGCTCATGAACAGGCCCAGCGACCACGGGCGCGGGTACACCTGCTGCTCGATCCGCAGCACCGAGCGCAGGTGCCGGCGACGCATCGGCGCCAGGGCCACGGCGACCGGCGCCGGCGCGGCGGCGTCGACCGGGGTCACCGGGCACCCTCCCGGACCTGCCAGTTCACCTCGGCGTCGGGCTTGCGCAGGTACAGCGGGGAGACCTCCTGGGGGCTGACGAAGTCCTCCCGGAGGGCCCTGGCGTGCGCCAGCTGGACCAGCGAGCTGGCCAGCGGGAAGGCCAGCCCGTGGTCGGCCACCTCGACCCGGCGCAGGCCCTCGAACGACTCCCGGTAGCGCAGGGCCCCGTCGCCGACCAGCAGGACGTCGTCGCCCGCCACCAGCAGGTCCGACACGAGGTCGTCGGGCGTGCCCACCTGCGGGTCGCTCAACCGCTGGACCCCTCCGGGAGACTGGCGGTAGGTGGCGTAGAAGACCTCGTCGCGCCGGGCGTCGATGGCGCACACGATCGTGCGGGACGTGTGGCGCACCGGGAAGGCCAGCAGGTCCAGGCTCGAGATCCCGATCATGGGGATCCGGCCCGCGTGGGCCAACGCCTTGGCCGCGGCGACGCCCACCCGCAGGCCCGTGAACAGGCCCGGTCCCAGGTCCACCGCCACCGCCCCGATCTCGCCCAGCTCGACGCGGGTCTGCCGGCACAGGAACTCGATCGCCGGGACCAGCGTCTCGGCGTGGCGGCGGCCCCGCGACGAGTGCACCGCGCCCAGCACGCCCTCGTGGCCGCCGATGGCGCATCCCACCTGGACCGTCGAGGTCGTCACACCCAGGATCAGCACCCCTCGCCCTCCCCGCCCGACCAGGGCCGCAGCGCCGTGACCAGCGCCCGCTCCCGTGCCGACCAGCCCCGGCCCACCGGGCGCATCTCGACGAGGCGGTCGTCGTCACCCTCCCCGAAGGTCATCCGCACCTCCAGGAAGTCCGGTGGCAGCACCGGGAGGATGGCGTCGCCCCACTCGATCAGGACCACCCCGCCCTCGTCGAGCATCTCGGCCAGGCCCAGGTCGACCACCTCGGCCAGCTGGTCCAGCCGGTACACGTCGAGGTGGTGGATCGGCAGCCGGCCCTCGTAGACGTGCACCAGCGTGAACGTCGGGCTGGTGATGCGCCCGGCGACGTCGAGGCCACGGCCGAACCCCTGGGCGAAAGCGGTCTTGCCCGCACCCAGGTCGCCGGCCAGCACCAGGACGTCGCCCGGTCGGGCCAGCTGGGCCACCGCCGCACCCAGGTCGCGCGTCTCGTCCACCGAGCTCGTCGCGGCACGCAGGGACATGGCCCTCAAGGTAGAGCCTCGACCGCGTCCACGACCGCGGCCACCGCCAGGGCCCGGACCACGTCGAGGTCCGGGCCGGCCGCCCCCGTCGCGGCCACGATCACCGCGTCGCCGTCGCCGCGCGTGTGCACCGGCACCAGTGCCCGGGCCAGGCCGTCGTGGGCCCCCTCGGCCACCAGGCGGCACCCCACCTTGTCCAGCGTGGCGTTGGTCGCCACCACCCCGATGGTCGTGTTCTGGTGCCAGGACGCGCCCAGCGGCGAGGGCGGCACCAGCGTCGCCGCGACCTCGCCCGGATCGGCCCCCGGCTCGCCGAACGCGTTCACCGCCAGCAGCACGGCCACCACCAGGTCCTCCCGTCGGCGGGTGGCGGTGACCAGGCCACCGGGCCGGCGGCGGTCCGACCCCCGCCACTTGGCCACCGTCGCCCCCGTCCCCGCGCCGCACCGGCCGACCTCGAACGCCCCGCCCGTCGCCGCCTCGCACGCGGCCCGACCCTGGGCGGGGCCGGGGCGGACCGACGGATCCCCCTCGACCAGGTCGTAGAGGCCCAGGCCGACCACGATCGGCACCGGGCCGGCGACCGTGGGCAGGCCGGTCCCCCGCTCCTCGCACCAGGCCAGCACGCCGTCGACCGCGGCCAGCCCGAAGGTCGAGCCGCCGGTCAGGACGACGGCGTCGAGCCGGTCGACGGTGCGGGTCGGCTCCAGCAGGGCGAAGTCCCGGGTGGCCGGTGCCCCGCCCCGCACCTCGCCCGAGCCGACGGTGCCCTGCGGGAACAGGACCACCGTGCAGCCCGTCCGGGCCGTGGCGTCGGTCCAGTGGCCCACCCGCACCCCCGGGACGTCGGTGATCACCCCCCCGCCCCCTCTGCGCCCGGGTAGCGGCGCTCGACCCGGGCACCGATGGCGCAGACGACCTCGTAGCTGATGGTCCCGGCCCGGGCGGCCCACTCGTCGGGGGAGATCCGCTCGTCGCCCTGCCCGCCGAGCAGCACCACCTCGTCGCCCACCCCCACCGTCGCGGACGGGCCGCAGTCGACCATCAGCTGGTCCATGGTCACCACGCCCACGATCGGCCGGCGGACGCCGCCGACCAGGACCTCCTGGCCCCGCAGGCCCAGGTCACGGCGGACCCCGTCGGCGTAGCCCACCGGCACGGTCGCCACCACCGAGTCGTGCCCGAAGCCGTGGCGCAGGCCGTAGGAGATCCGCTCCCCGGCGGCGACCCGCTTCACGAACGCGACCTCGCTGGCCAGGCGCAGGGCCGGGGACAGGGCCACCTCGCCGGCCAGACCCGGGGCGGGTGGGATGCCGTAGACGGCGATGCCGCACCGGACCATGTCGAAGCGGCTCCGGGGGTGGCAGATGGCCGCGGCCGAGTTCGCCGCGTGGCGCAGCACCGGGTGCAGGCCGGCCGCCTCGACCGCATCGACCGCGGCCTCGAACAGGTCGAGCTGGCGATCGGTGTAGGGGTCGCCGGGCTCGTCGGCCACCGCGCAGTGGGTCCACAGGCCGGACAGCTCCAGGGTCGGCGCCGCGTCCACCTGCCCGGCCAGCGCCACCACGTCGTGGGGTGGCGCGCCGACCCGGTGCATCCCGGTGTCGACCTTGACGTGGACCCGGGTCGGACGGGCCCGCGTCGCCGCGCCGGCCAGGGCTTGGACGACCTCGGACCGGTAGGCGGCCACGTCCAGGTCCAGGCCCACCGCCTCGGCCACCTCGTCCGGGCGCGGCTCGGACAGCAGCAGGATCCGGGCGTCGACACCGGCCTCGCGCAGGGCCCGGGCCTCGGGGACCTGGGCCACCCCCAGGACGCTCGCCCCGCCTGCCAGCGCGGCGCGGGCCACCGGCACCGCCCCGTGGCCGTACCCGTCGGCCTTGACCACCGCGCACAGGGCCACCCCGCCGGCGCGGTCCCGCAGCGTCGCCACGTTGGCCCGGATCGCGCCCAGGTCCACGTCGGCCCACGCCCGGGCCATCAGCGGTCCACCTCGGCCCGGGCCTCGGTCAGGCCGGCGACCAGGTCCGACGCCACCAGCCCGTGGCCCGGCCCGTGGTGACCCGCCCGCCCGTGGAGCCACGCGCCCGCCGCCGCCGCCTCCAGAGGCGCGGTCCCCCGAGCCAGCAGGGCGCCCACCACGCCCGACAGGACGTCGCCGGTTCCCGCCGTGGCCAGCCGCCGGTCGCCGGCGGTGACGAAGCGGACCTGACCGGCCGGGTCGGCGACCACCGTCGTCGGACCCTTCAGCAGCACGACCGCTCCCGCCGCGGCGGCCAGCGACCGGGCCGCCGCCATCCGGTCCGGACCCGGGGGGCCGCCGGCCAGGCGGGCGTGCTCGCCGTCGTGGGGCGTCAACACCGTGGGCGCGGCCCGGCCGGCCAGCACCGCACCGGGATCGCCGCCCAGCGCCCGCAGGCCGTCGCCGTCGACCACCACGGGCACCCGGGCCCCGGCCAGCACGGCCCGCACCTCGGCCAGGTCCTCCTCCGCGGTGCCCAGACCCGGGCCGATCACCACGCTGCCGCACCGCTCGGCCGCCTCCAGGACGACGCCGGACCAACCGTGGCGGGGCACCGCCACCGCCACCGCCTCCAGCGGCCGGGAACCCTCGGGGGCACCGGGCGACGCGACCCGCACCATCCCCGCCCCGGCCCGCTGCGCCGCGGCCGCGGCGAGGTGGGCGGCGCCGGTCATGCCCGGCGAACCGGCCACCACCAGGACCGCGGCCCGCCACTTGTGGGCGTCGGCGGCCACCGGCGGCACCCAGGAGCGCACGTCGGACGCCTCGACCAGGCCCGCGTCGACCACGCCGACGTCCAGCCCGATGTCGGCCACCTCCACCGCACCAGCTCGCCCCCGGCCCGGCTCGAGCAGCAGGCCCGGCTTGAGCGCGGCGAAGGTCACCGTGCGGACCGCCCGGACCGCGCCCTGGTCCGCCTCGCCGGTCAGGCCCGACACCCCCGAGGGCACGTCGACGGCCAGGACCGGCACGCCGACCGGGTCCGGGGCCCGGTAGGTCCCCCGGAAGCCGGTGCCGTAGGCGGCGTCGACCACCAGGTCGGCCGGGCCGAGCCGCTCAGGCGCCGCCGCGGCCTCGAGGACCGCGACCCGGGCGCCGCGGCGGCGCAGGCGATCCGCCGCCACCCGCCCGTCGGCCCCGTTGTTCCCCTTGCCGGCCACCACCACGACCCGTCGGCCGTACGCGCCGCCCATCAGCGCCACCGCGGCCCGCGCCACCGCCGCCCCAGCCCGGGCCACCAGCACCTCCACCGGCTCGGGCGCGGCCGCGTCGACGGCCGCCATCTCCACCGGGGTCACCACCGGCAGCACGCTCAGCGGACCCCCGGGGGAACGGCCCGGGTCACAGATCCCCCCTGGGGCTGCGCCCCAGACCCATCCACACCGGGCGGGCTGGCGCCCGCGCCGTCGTGCTGCTCCGGTCGCGGCGCTCCCTTCACAGCGCCACCGCGATGGCCTCGGCCACCCGGTGCGTGTGGGTGATGGTCAGGCGCCACGAGGTGATGCCCCGCTCGTCGGCCAGCCGGGCCGCGCCGCCGTGGAGCCGGACCGACGGCGCCCCGCTCGGCGCCTTGACCACCTCGATCTCACGCCACTTGCAGGCGCCCTGGCCCACGCCCATCGCCTTCATGACGGCCTCCTTGGCCGCGAACCGGGCCGCGTAGCGCTCGCTGGGGTCCCGCCGGCGGTCGCAGTAGGCCTGCTCCGCCTCGGTGAACACGCGGAGCCGCAGCCGTGGCGTGCGGGCCAGCGAGGTGCGCATCCGGTCGACCTCGCACAGGTCCACGCCGATGCCGAACACCGCCGGTCAGCCGACCCGCCAGCGGTCGGCCAGCAGCCGGATGGGCTCCACCAGCAGGTCCACGGTGGCCACCTCGGCCAGGCGGTCCTCCCGGAAGGTCGGCTCGGTCTCCAGCACCGCGTCGCGCAGGGCCGACCAGCGGCCCCGGTACCCCTGGAGCGCAGCCCGGGCCGTGGCCGCGGTGACCGTGTCGTGGAAGCGGACGTGCAACAGGCTGATGCCGGTGGTCCGGTCGTCCTTGGTCTCGGGCACGATGACCACCGTCCGACCGTCCTTGCGGCCCTTGGTCACGAACACCTGGCGCTCGACGGCCACCGTGTGCTTGGTGCCCCGCAGCACGCCGTCGCGGTCGACCCGCGACGGCACGTCCCGGGCGATCCCGCCCCGGTCCACCACCGACACCAGCAGGTCCCCGTCCTCGGAGTCGCCCTCGACGGCGTAGCGGATCCAGCCGGTCACCTCGGCCACCGTCGGATCGAGCTCGGCCAAGGTCCGCAGGGTCCGGTAGCCCAACCGGTCCCGCGGTGCGCCCGCCGCCAGCAGGGCCTGGACCAGCGGCGGCTGGAGCAGGGTCTCGTCGGTCCGCGAGATGCCCACCGTGACCGTCTTGGCCTGGTGCTTGATGGCGTCGACCGGCCGGGTGAGCTCCTCGATGGCCGAGGTCAGCGCCGCGGTCAGGTCGTCGATGACCACCGCCGGGGTGCCGATCCGGCCGTGCTCGGCCTGGTACGCCTCGAGCGGCGCGGCGCCGATCCCGTAGCGCAGGGACGACGCCAGGCGCACCGCGGTGCTGGCGTCGAGGTGCCCGTCGTAGGCCGAGGCGCGCAGCCCGTCGAAGAACCGCGTCGCCGACGCGGCAAGCACCGGGCGCAGCCGCCGCAGGGCCTCGTCGCCGTCGGTCGCGGCCCGCTCGCCCACCTCGGCCTCGATGGCGGCCCGGGCCTCGCGCAGCGGGCGGGCCTGGGCGTCGATGGCCAGGGCCGCCTCGTACCCGAAGATGTGGCCGGCCATGGCGGCCAGGACGAAGCCGAGCTGGGGGTGGGTCTCGGGCACCGAGATGGCCTGGAGGGCGGCCGAGAACCGGCTCTCCCCGTCCGAGGCGATCACGATCGGCGACGCCCTGTGGGCCCGGTAGATCGCCACCTCCTTGGCCACGTCGTCGGCCGTCGAACCGGTCAGGCCGGCCGCGCAGACCACGATCAGCGGCTCCGAGGACAGGTCGATGTGCTTCTTGTCCTCGGTGGCGTCGCAGGCGATCGACTTGTAGCAGAGCTCGCTGAGCTTGATGCGCAGCTCCTCTGCCGCGATCCGGTTCCGGCCGTTGCCCACCACGGCCCAGTACCGCTTGGGCGGGGCCAGCTGCTGGGCCGCCGCCGCGATCTGCTCGCGCCGGGCCACCGTCTCCTCCAGGGCGGCGGGCAGGGCCCGCAGGGCCTCGACCAGCGCCGGGTCGACGTGGCCACCGACCTCGCCGGCCACCGACCAGGCGAGCAGGAAGCCGGCCGCGATCTGGGCGTAGAAGGCCTTGGTCGACGCCACGCTCATCTCGACGTCGCGCCCGTCGGACGTGTAGAGCACCCCGTCGGCCTTGTCGGTCAGGTCCGACTGGCGGCGGTTGACCACGGCCACGACCCGGGCGCCGCGGCTGCGGGCCAGGTCGACCGTGCGGTTGGTGTCGGTCGTGGTGCCCGACTGGCTGATGGCCACGACCAGCGTGTCGCTCATGTCGGCCCGCAGGCCGAAGCCGGACAGCTCGGTGGCAGGCAGGGCCTCGACCCGCAGCGCGTGGTCCTCGCCCAGCGCGGCGCGCAGCGCATCGGCCAGCGCCTGGCCGGCCACGTGGGCCGTGCCCTGCCCGATCACCTGGACCCGCCCGATCCGGCCCGAGCGCAGCTCGGCCCGGACCTCGGCCGGGAGCGTCTCCTCGCCCAGCTCGACCCGCAGGGCCCCGTCCCGCTCGACCAGCTTGCCCCGCAGCGTCTTGCGGAAGCTGACCGGCGCCTCGGTGATCTCCTTGAGCAGGAAGTGGGGGAAGGGACCCCGGTCGATGTCGCGGGTCGTCACCTGGGCCTCGGCCAGCTCGGCCGGGTCGAGCGGCAGCGGCGTGCCGTCGTAGGCCATCCGCTCGACGCCCTCCAGGGTGCCGGCCCGGGTCCCGTCCAGGACGACGATCTGGCCCCGGCTGGCGTTCGGGTTGCCCGGATCGGCCGGCGTCTCACCGTCGAGGCGCAGGTAGCGGGCGGTGAGCTCGACCACGCCGTAGGGCTCGGAGGCCACCACGTAGGCCCCGTCGGCGAAGCCCACGTAGAGCGCCTGGCCGCTCCCCCGCAGGGCGAGGAGCAACCGGTCGGGCGTGGCCGCCGATTCGGCGGCCACGGCGACCGACCCCTCGAAGGCGGCCACCGTGTTGCGGAAGGCCACCGCTGCGTCCGAGCCCTCGGCCATCCGGCGCGACACCAGGGTGGGGATGACCTTGGCGTCGGTGGTGATCTCGGCCGGGATGCACAGCCCGTCGGCCGCCTTCAGGTCGGCGAAGTTGTCGACGTCGCCGTTGAGGGCGGCGATGACGTGCGGCCCGTCGGCCCGGTCGAGCTCGCGGCTGTCGATGGGGTGGGCGTTGGGCTGGGAGATGATGCCCACGCTCGCCCAGCGGGTGTGACCCAGGACCGAACCGACGGCACCGTCGTTCCGCAGGGCCAGGTGCAGCAGCTCGTCGGCGCGGATGGCCTCGCGCAGGGCACGGGTGTTGTCGCCCAGCTCGCCGATCTCGGCGGCCGCCTTGTAGACGAAGTCGAGGTGCCCGTCGTAGGTCCGCACCGACATCGACCGGAACAGCGGGTCGTCGCCCCGACCGGCGACCAGCGCGGCGACCGTCGGGTCGTCGAGGTCCAGGCCGTGGCCGCGGACCGCCACGCTGACGCCGGCCGAGTCACGACCGCGGACCTCGAGGCGGTCGAGGGCCGACAGGGCCTGCTGGATCGAGGTGCACACCTCGATCGCCGACCAGGACGGGTGGGTCCCGGCCAGGTCCGCCACCGCGACCGCGGTGGGGAGGCGGTCCCGTTCGAGGGCCCAGGCCGCGTCCTTCAGGCGGAGCAGCGCGGCGTTCGTCGCCTCCAGGTCGCCCTCGGGGAGGCCGGTGGACCCGTCCAGCTCGGCCTCGAAGGCGGCCACGCGCTCGGCGCAGCGCGCCGCCAGGGCACCGACCTCGGTGGCCAGGGCCTCGTCGCGCACGAGGGCGGCGACGCCGTCGGTGCTCCGCAGCAGCGCGTCGACGCCCTCGATCTCGCCGGCGGCCTCCTGCGCCGCCTCGGCGTCGAGCCGGCCCCCGAGCCGTGCCACCGCGGCCTCGAGCGGGCCGACGAGCAGCTCGACGGGCACGGCCCGGCGAGGGCCGGGGCCCCGCAGGACGGCGATGATCCCACACACAGCCGTGGAGCCTACCGGCGGCCCCTCCTCGCGCCGGGCCCGGTCGACGGGGCCCCGCGGCAGGTCCTCAGGCCGGATCGAGCCGGCCGGCGAGGCGGTCGGCGAGCGCCGCGGCGAGCGACTCGGAGTCGGCCTCGACCATGACCCGGACGACCGGCTCGGTCCCCGAGGGCCGCACCAGGATCCGACCACGGTCGCCCAGCTCGGCCTCGGCCGCCGCCAGGTCGTCGGCCAGGCCCGCCACGGCGGACGGACCGTCGCCCCGCACCCGCACGTTGCGCAGGACCTGGGGCAGCCGGGTCATGGCCGCGTCGACGACCTCGGCCAGCGGCGCACCGGCCCGGCGGACCAGGTCGAGCACCTGGACGCCGGTGAGCAGCCCGTCCCCGGTCACCGCCAGGTCGCGGAAGATGACGTGGCCGCTCTGCTCGCCCCCCAGGACCAGGTCCTGCGCGTCGAGCGCGGCCAGCACGTGGCGGTCGCCGACCGGGGTCTCCACCACCCTGATCCCCCGCTCGGCCAGGGCCCGGCGCAGGCCCAGGTTGGCCATCACCGTGACCACCACCGCGCCGCCCCGCAGCTCGCCACGGGCCTGGCGGTCCAGGGCCAGCGCGGCGATGAGCTGGTCGCCGTCCACGACCCGGCCCGTGCCGTCGACCGCGAGGCACCGGTCGGCGTCGCCGTCGAAGGCCAGGCCCAGGTCGGCCCCGCTCGCCAGGACGGCGGCGGCCAGGCCCTCGGGGTGGGTCGAACCGCAGTCCACGTTGATGTTGGTGCCGTCGGGGCTGGCGTTGATCACCTCGACCCGCGCGCCCAGCGAGCCCAGCACCGGACCCGCGTGGGCCGACGCCGCGCCGTTGGCGCAGTCGACCACGACCGACAGGCCGTCGAGGTCGCGGCCACCGATCGAGCCGGCCACGGCTGCGGCCCACGAGCCGACCAGATCGGCCGCGCCGGCCAGGGTGCCGACCTCGACCGCCTGGCGGGTGGGCGGTGCCGCGGCCGCGTCGGCGGCCAGGCGACGCATCTCGGCCTCGACGCGAGCCTCGGCGGCGTCGTCGAGCTTGCGGCCGTCGGGCCCGAACGCCTTAACGCCGTTGTCGGGGAAGGGGTTGTGGGATGCCGAGACGACCGCAGCCGGGACGCCACGGTCGGCTGCGACCCAGGCCACCGCGGGGGTCGGCGCGACGCCCAGGGCCAGGACGTCGGCGCCCTCGGCGGCCAGGCCGGCGGCGAGCGCCGCCTCGATCAGCGGCCCCGAACGGCGGGTGTCGCGGCCGACCACGACCGTGGTGGGCGCCAGCACCCGGCCCAGGGCGCGCCCGAGCGCGAGGACCAGCTCGGGGGTGAGCTCGGTGTTGGCGACGCCGCGGACGCCGTCAGTGCCGAAGCGCAACATCGCGTCGACCGCTCGCCGGCGCGCAGGCCCGGCCGACGATCACCGCTTGGAGTACTGCGGCGCCTTGCGGGCCTTCTTCAGGCCGTACTTCTTGGACTCCTTCTCCCGGGCGTCACGGGTGAGGAAGCCGGCCCGCTTCAGGGTCGTGCGCTGCTCGGGATCGAGCTCGCACAGGCCGCGGGCGATGGCCAGGCGCAGCGCCCCGGCCTGGCCCGAGCTGCCGCCGCCGATCATCGTCGCGTCGACGTCGTAGACCTCGTCGGTGCTGGTGATCTTCAGCGGCTCGGTCGCCACGACCTGGTGGGTCCGCGACGGGAAGTAGTCGGCCAGCTCGCGGCCGTTGATGGTGACCTTGCCGGCGCCGGAGCGGATCCGGACCCGGGCCACGGCCTGCTTGCGGCGGCCGGTGCTCTGCACGAGGGGTCGGGTCATCTTCTGTCGTCCTCCTGGGCCTACCGACGAGCGGCGGCGGGGATCTCGAGGCTCTCGGGCCGCTGGGCGAGGTGCGGATGGACGGGGCCGGCGTAGACCTTGAGCTTGCGGATGAGCTGGCGGCCCAGGCGGTTCTTGGGGAGCATGCCCCTGATCGAGCGCCGCACGGCCTCCTCGGGCCGGTCGGCCAGGATCTGGGCGTAGGTCCGGGACCGGATCCCGCCGGGGTAGCCGGTGTGCCGGTACACCTGCTTCTTCTCGGCCTTGCCCGCGGTCAGGACGACCTTGTCGGCGTTCACGATGATCACGTGGTCGCCGGTGTCGAGGTGGGGGGCGAAGATCGGCTTGTGCTTGCCCCGCAGGATGCGGGCGGCCTCGGTGCAGACCCGCCCGAGGACCAGGCCCTCGGCGTCGATGACGTACCACCGACGTTCGATCTCGTCCTGCTTGGGGGTGTAGGTGCGCACGCGACGGCCTCTGGCTCACGGAGTCGGGGACGGCCCGGACGCGCAGCGCCCACATGAGCCGGCTGGCAAGGCTACGACTCGGCCACCACGGGCCGCAACTCGCCCGGCCCGTCGCCGTAGTC
>JBFWTJ010000035.1:0-17819 GCA_050247895.1 Acidimicrobiia bacterium | reverse complement strand
AGCTCGACACCGGGGTCCCGGTGGCCTTCGGCGTGCTGACCGTCGAGGACCGGGCCCAGGCGCTGGCCCGCTCCGAGGGGTCGGGCGGCCACAACGTGGGCGAGGAGGCGGCGGTGGTCGCGGTGGTGATGGCCCGGCTGGTGCGGCGTTGGGCGGCCCCGGGCTGATTTCGGTGCCCGGCGGCACGACACCTAGCCTCGCCCCGTGCTGAAGCTCGTCCTGCCCAAGGGTTCGCTGGAGCGGGCGACGCTCGATCTGTTCGAGGCGGCCGACCTGCGCGTGGAGCGCTCGTCGACGGTCGACTACCGGGCCCAGATCGACGATCCCCGCATCGACGAGGTCCGCATCCTGCGCCCGCAGGAGATCCCCATGTACGTGGCCGACGGGCTCTTCGACCTGGGCATCACCGGGCGCGACTGGGTCCAGGAGACGGCCAGCGACGTGGTCACCCTGGGCGAGCTGCGCTACTCGAAGGCCACGAGCCGGCCCATCCGGATGGTGATCGCGGTCCCCGAGGACAGCCCGGTGGCCAAGGCCGAGGAGCTGCCCCAGGGCGTGCGGGTCTCCACCGAGTACCCCGGGCTGACCCGGCGCTTCTTCGCCGGGCTGGGCATCGAGGCCGACATCCGCCTGTCCTACGGGGCCACCGAGGCCAAGGTGCCCGACATCGTCGACGCCATCGTGGAGATCACCGAGACGGGCCGGGCCCTGCGGGCCGCGGGGCTCAAGGTCATCGGGGAGATCCTCACCAGCTACACCGAGCTGGTGGCCAACCCGGCGGCCTACGCCGACGAGGCCAAGCGCCACGCCATGGAGCAGATCAAGGTGCTGCTCGACGGCGTGATGGAGGCCCGGGGCAAGGTGCTGGTGAAGCTGAACGTGGGTGGCGCCGACCTCGACCGGGTGATCGGGCTGCTGCCCTCGATGAAGGCGCCGACGGTGTCCGAGCTGTTCGGCGAGGGCGGCTACGCGGTGGAGACGGTCGTGCCCAAGGCCACGATCAACATCCTCATCCCGGCGCTCAAGGACGCCGGGGCCAGCGACATCATCGAGCTCCCGCTGGCCAAGATCGTCCATTGATCGGCGTCGTGCGGGCCTTCGACGAGCCCCGGGGCCTGGGCGAGGTCGAGGTCGACGGGCGCGCCCCGTACCCGTTCCACTGCACCCAGATCGCCGACGGGACCCGCACGATCGAGGTGGGCACCCGGGTCGAGTTCGAGGTCCGGCCGGGCCAGCTCGGGCGCTGGGAGGCCCGGGTCCTGCGCCTGGCACCGCCCCCGGCCTGAGGCCGCCCGCCGGCGGGTCAGTCGCCGGGGGCCGAGGTGGCCCCGCGGACCTGCACGTAGGCGACCCGGATCTGGTCGAGCGCGCTGCGCAGGGTGGGGGCGGCCTCGCCGAGGCGGTCGCCGAGGCCGTCGACCAGGGCGCCGAGGGCGTCGATGGCCACCGAGGCCTCGGCCAGGTTCGGCGGGGCCGACGACAGGTGGATGGCACCCAGCTCGTAGAGGCCCATGGCGTGGTTGGCCACCACGATGGCGGCGGGGGTCTCGGCCAGCCGGGCCCGGGCCTCGGCCATCTCGGCCTGGAGGGCCTGGACCTGGGCCTTCTCCTCCGGGGAGAGGGCCTCGTAGGCCGCGGCGAGCTCCTCGGGCGTGGGTTCACCGCCTTCCGGCTCGGGGCCCGGGCCCACCTCGGAGGAGCGGTCGACGGGGTGCTCGCCACCCGGGGTCCACAGGCTGCTCATGCGGTCCGGCCTCGCGTTGTGGTCGTCAGGGGCACGGCTGGTACCCTACGCGGCCACAACCGAACGGGAAGCGGGGCGACACGTCCCCACCCGGCCACGCACCCCTCGGGGTGGACGGTGCGCCGGGTCGATGACCGAGCACCGGACCCACGATCGTGGGCTCGGGGGGCGGACGTCGGCTTCCCCGACGTCCGCCGTTCTCGTTTTCACGGCGGTTCGACATCCAACGCGCACAGGAGGTAGCTGCGCCTGCATGAGGAGTGATCGGCGATAGCGACGCCGTCGGCGAACAACACCAACGAGCCCCGGATCAACGACCGCATCCGTGCCCGCGAGGTTCGCCTCGTCGGGCCGGACGGGCAGCAGATCGGCATCAAGCCGCTGCCCGAGGCCCTGGCCCTCGCACGCGAGCTCGACCTCGACCTGGTCGAGGTCGCCGCCGCGGCGAACCCGCCGGTGTGCCGGGTGATGGACTACGGGAAGTACAAGTACGAGGCGGCCCAGAAGGCGAAGGAATCCCGCCGCAAGGCCACCAACATCTCGGTCAAGGAGATGAAGTACCGCCCGAAGATCTCACGGGGCGACTTCGAGACCAAGACCCGCAAGGTGGAGAGGTTCCTCGAGGACGGCCACAAGGTGAAGGTCACGCTGACGTTCCGGGGCCGCGAGATGTACCACCCCGAGCTCGGCAAGAAGATCCTCGACCAGGTGGTCGAATCGCTGGGCGAGCTGGCCCGGGTGGAGATCGTGCCTCGCATCGACGGTCGCAACATGACGATGGTCCTGGCCCCCGACAAGCGGGCCCAGGCGGCGGCGAAGGCCTCCCGCCAGGCCACGGCGGTGCCCGCCGGCCCGGCCACGGCCACCGCCACCGCTCCGTCCCCCGCACCGACCGGGACGGACACCGAAGCCAACAGCCAGAGCGGCGACGGCCCGGCCTGAGGTCGGGCCGTCCGCCACGACGACAGGGAACACCCATGCCGAAGATGAAGACCCACCGCGGCGCGGCCAAGCGGTTCAAGACGACGGGCACCGGCAAGCTCCGGCGTCGGCAGGTCAACACGAACCACATCCTGGAGAAGAAGCCGTCGAAGCGCCTCCGGCGCCTCGGCGCCGAGGTCGACGTCGCCCCCGGCGACGCCTCGCGGATCAAGCGGCTCCTGGCCCGCTAGCCCCGTCGGGACAACGGAGAGGAGATCGCAATGGCACGGGTGAAGCGCGCCGTCCACTCGAAGAAGCACCGTCGGGCGACCCTGGAGCGGGCGAAGGGCTACTACGGCAACAAGAGCCGCTCGTACCGGGCGGCCAACGAGCAGGTCATGCACTCCCTGCAGTACGCGTTCCGCGACCGCAGGGCTCGCAAGGGCGACTTCCGGGCCCTGTGGATCCAGCGGATCAACGCGGCCTGCCGGCTCAACGACACCAGCTACAGCCGGTTCATCGCCGGCCTGCGGCTGGCCGAGGTCGAGGTCGACCGCAAGGTCCTGGCCGACCTCGCCGTCCGTGAGCCCGAGGCGTTCACCGCCCTGGTCAAGGTCGCCACCGAGGCGACCGAGAAGGCGGCCTCGGCCTGACAGCGGCGTCGGCCGCGAAGCTCACGCTGCTGCGGCGCCTCTCGGGGCGCCGCGCGGCGCGTGCGGACACCGGCCGGTTCGTCCTGGACGGGCCGACCCTGCTCGGCGAGGCCCTCGCCGCGGGCCTGGTGGTCGAGGACGTGTTCGTCGAGCCCGGTGCCGGCTCGCCCGCGGCGGTGGCCACCGCCCGTGCCGCGGGCGTCCGGGTCCACGAGGTCCCGGACGCGACGCTGCGCCGGGTGACCGACACGGTCACCCCGCAGGGCGTCGCGGCCATCGCCGTGGCCCGGCTGGGCGACGAGGACGCCGCGGTGGCCGCCGCCGCGGCGGGTCCCCTGGCCCTGGTGCTGGCCGGGGTCGCCGACCCGGGCAACGCGGGCACCCTGGTCCGGGTGGCCGAGGCGTGCGGGGCCGGCGTGGTGGTCTTCTGCGAGGGCGCGGTCGATCCGACCGGCCCCAAGTGCGTGCGGGCGTCGGCCGGTGCCCTGTTCCACGTCCCGGTCTGCCGGTCGGGTCCGGCCGGGCCGCTGCTCGACCGGCTGGCCGCCGCGGGCGTCGCCCGGGTCGGCACCGTCGTGCGGGGCGGGGTGGACTGCGACCGGGCCGACCTGAGCGGTCCGATCGCGCTGGTCATGGGCAACGAGGCCCACGGGATGGAGGCCTCGCTCCGGGCGCGGCTCGACCTGCCGGTCTCGATCCCCATGGTCGGGCGCAGCGAGTCGCTCAACGTGGCCATGGCCGGCGCGATCGTCTGCTACGAAGCGCTGCGCCAGCGCCGGAACCGATTGGAACCGGCCGGCCCCGAAGGGGGAGGCTTCCCGGCACCATGACCGAGGCGATCCTGGACGACGTCGGCTCCCTGGCCGAGGCCACGCTGCCCCGCATCGGCGCGGCCGCGTCGCTCGACGAGCTGCACGAGCTCGAGGTCGAGGTCCTGGGCAAGCGGGGATCCCTGTCGGGGCTCAAGGCGAAGCTCGGCGCGCTCGACGCGGACGGTCGGCGCGCCGTGGGCCAGGCCCTGAACACGGCCCGCGACCGGCTCGAGGGCGCCCTGTCGGCCCGCCGGGCCGAGCTGGAGGCGGCGGCCCGCTCGGCCCGGGCCCGCGCCGAGCGCATGGACCTGACCGAGGTGAGGCCGGGCCTCGCCGCGGGCCACCTGCACCTGGTCACCCAGACGATCGAGCACCTCGAGGACGTCTTCGTCGGCATGGGCTTCACGGTGGCCGAGGGTCCCGAGGTCGAGACCGACTGGCGGAACTTCGGCGCCCTGAACTTCCCGGCCGACCACCCGGCCCGTGACATGTACGACACGCTCTACGTGCGCTTCGGCGAGCCGGGCTCCACGCTGCTGCGGACGCACACCTCGCCGGTCCAGGTCCGGGTCATGACCGCCCAGCCGCCGCCGATCTACTCGGTGATGCCGGGGCGCGTCTTCCGCCAGGACACGCCCGACGCCACGCACATGCCGGTCTTCCACCAGATCGAGGGGCTCGTGGTCGACCGGGGGATCACCTTCGCCGACCTGGCCGGCACGATGGACGCCTTCACCAAGGCGTACTTCGGTGGGGAGTTCACCTCACGCCTGCGCCCCTCCTACTTCCCGTTCACCGAGCCGTCGGCCGAGTACGACATCCGCCGGCCCGACGGGTCGTGGCTGGAGCTGGGCGGGTGCGGGATGGTCCACCCCAACGTGCTGGCCAACTGCGGGCTGGACCCCGAGGAGTGGCAGGGCTTCGCCTTCGGGTTCGGGCTCGACCGCCTGGCCATGAGCGCGCACGGCGTCGACGACCTGCGCCACCTGTTCACCAACGACATCCGCTTCCTCGAGCAGTTCTGAGGGCGGACGAGCGAGGGGCCGGGTCCATCGGGCGCCGGTCCCCAGGAGGGGAGCCCCGGTGACGGTCCTGCTGTCCTGGCTGCGGGAGTTCGCGCCCTTCGAGGGCGATCCGGTCGCGCTGGGCGAGGAGCTGAGCGACCTGGGCATGGCGGTCGAGGAGCTCGACCGCGTCGGCGAGGGCCTCGGGGGCATCGTGGTGGCCCGGGTGCTGGAGACCCGCCCGATCCCGGGGGCCAACCGGATCCACCAGGTGGTGGTCGACGCCGGTGGTGGCGAGCCCGTCGAGGTGGGCTGCGGGGCCTTCAACATGTCGGTCGGCGACCTGGTCCCGTTGGCCACCGTCGGCACGGTCATGCCCAACGGCATGGAGATCGGTCGGCGCAAGATGGCCGGCGTGGTGTCCGACGGGATGCTCTGCTCGTCCCGCGAGCTCGGTCTCGGCGATGACCACGGCGGGATCCTCCTGCTCCCCGGGGGCCTCGAACCGGGCACGCCGTTCGCCGAGGCGATGGGGATCGAGCCCGGCGACGTGCGCTACGACCTGGAGATCAACCCGAACCGGCCCGACGCCATGTCGGTGGCCGGGGTGGCCCGTGACCTGGCCGCCCGCCTCGGCCTGCCGTTCTCCCTGCCCGAGCCCCGGGTCGCCGAGCAGCCGGCGGCCCGGCTCGGCGAGGTGACCGTCGAGGTGCTCGACCCCGACCTGTGCGGGCGGTTCGTGGCCCGGGTCCTGCGTGGCATCGCCGTCGGCCCGTCCGAGCCCCGCGTCGCCACCCGGCTGACGCTGCTGGGCATGCGGCCGATCAACAACGTGGTCGACGCGTCCAACTACGTGATGCTGGAGCTGGGTCAGCCGAACCACCCCTACGACCTGGCCCGGGTGGCCGGCCCGGGGTTCCGGGTCCGGCGGGCTCGCCGGGGCGAGGTGCTGGTGACCCTCGACGACGTCGAGCGGACCTTCGAGCCCGACGACCTGCTGATCTGCGACGCCCACGACGCACCGATCGGGATCGCGGGGATCATGGGCGGCGCGTCGTCGGAGATCGATGCCGGCACGACCGACGTGCTGTTGGAGATGGCCTGGTTCCGTCCCATCGCGGTGGCCAAGACGGCCCGGCGCCTGCGGCTGCGCTCGGAGGCGTCGGCCCGCTTCGAGAAGGGCACCGACCCCGAGGTCATCGACCTGGCCGTGCGCCGCTTCGCCGAGCTCCTGGGACCCGGGGTGGCGCTCGAGGCCGGTGCCGTCGAGGGCCGGGGCGAGCTGCCCCCGACCGGCCCGGTCGCGGTGCGGGTGGCCCGGGTCAACTCGCTGCTGGGGACCGACCTGTCGGGCGACGACGTCGCCGCGGTCCTGGACCCCATCGGGTTCGCGTCCACGGTGGCGGGCGACACGGTGGAGGTCCGGATCCCGTCGTGGCGCTACGACTGCGCGGTGGAGATCGACGTGGTCGAGGAGGTGGCCCGGCACCACGGCTACCAGCGGATCGGGCGCACGGTCCCGTCGTCGAGCCTGCCCGGTGGCCTCACCGCCCGCCAGCGCGAGCGCCGCCGGCTCCGCGCCGCGCTGGTGGGCCTGGGCCTGAGCGAGGCCATGCCCATGCCGTTCCTGGCCCCGGGGGAGCTGGCCCGGGCCGGCCTGGGCGACGACGGGCTGGAGATCGCCAACCCGCTGGTGGCCGAGGAGTCGATCCTGCGCACGTCCCTGCGCCCGGGCCTGCTCGCCGCGCTGGCCTACAACGCGAGCCACCGCAACCTGGGGGTGGGCCTGTTCGAGCTGGGCCACGTCTTCGCCCGGCCCGAGGACCCGGCCGCCGAGCTGCCCGACGAGCGCGAGCACCTGGGCGTGGCCTGGGCCGGGCGCGACGCGTCGGCGGCCGTGGAGGTGTGGCGCGTGCTGGCCGAGGTCCTCGCGGTGCGGGACGTGGCGCTGGTCAACGGCCCCTCGCCCGGCCTGCACCCGACCCGGGCCGGCCTGCTGGAGGCCGACGGGCAGGCGTTGGGCCGCCTGGGCGAGGTGGACCCCGAGGTGCTCGAGGGGCACGGCATCGCCGAGCGGGTGGCCTGGCTGGAGGTCGACCTGGACGGGCTGCTGGCCCGTCCCCACGGCGAGCGGGCGTTCCGGCCCTTCAGCCTGTACCCGTCCTCCGACGTGGACCTGGCCTTCGAGGTCGACGAGGCGGTGCCCGCGTCGACGGTCGAGGCGGCCATCCGGGCCGCGGGCGGGCCCCTGCTGTGGAGCGTCCGGCTCTTCGACGTCTACCGGGGCCCGTCGGTCGCCGAGGGCCGCCGCAGCCTGGCCTACGCGCTGCGGTTCCAGGCGCCCGACCGCACCTTGACCGACGACGAGGTCGGCGCGGCCCGGCGGAGCTGCATCGACGCGGTCGAGTCGGCGTTGCCGGCCACCCTGCGGGGCTGAGCCGGCCCGGCCCGGCTTTGCATTCTCATGCAGAATCCTGCATGATGCCCGCCGTGCCCTCCGTCGGGATCGTCGGGGCGTCCGGGTACACGGGCGCCGAGCTGCTCCGCCTCCTCGCCGCGCACCCCGCCGAGGTGGCGGTGGCCACCGCCGGCTCGATGGCCGGTCGCCGTGCCGCGGCGGTCTTCCCGAGCCTGGCCGGTGCGTACCCCGACCTGGACCTGGTGCCCTACGCCGCCGACGCCCTGGCCGGCCTCGACCTGGTCTTCTGCGCCCTGCCCCACGGGGTGAGCCAGCAGGTGGTGCCCGAGCTGCTGGGCAAGGTCGGCCACGTGGTCGACCTCGCCGCCGACTTCCGGTTGCGCGACGCCGGCCTCTACGACACCTGGTACGGCGAGGCCCACACCTGCCCGGAGCTGCTGGCCGACTTCGCCTACGGGCTGCCCGAGCTCTTCCGGGCCGAGGTGGCCGCCAGCGCCCACGTGGCCTCGCCCGGCTGCTACCCGACCGCGGCGAGCCTGGCCATCGCCCCGTTCGTGCGGGCCGGTCTGGTCGAGCCGACGGGCGTGGTGGTCGACGCGGCCAGCGGGGTCTCGGGGGCGGGCCGCCCGCCCAAGGACCACACGACGTTCTGCACAGCGGACGAGGACTTCACCGCCTACGGGCTGCTGTCGCACCGGCACACCCCCGAGATCGAGCAGGCCAGCGGCGCCCAGGTGATCTTCACGCCCCACCTGGCCCCCATGAACCGGGGGATCCTCGCCACCTGCTACCTGCGCCCCACGAGCGGGCTCACCGATGCCGCGGCGCGCCAGGTCCTGCACGACGCCTACGGGTCCGAGCCCTTCGTGGTGGTGACCGACGCATCGCCGTCGACCAAGGCCACGCTGGGCAGCAACTGCGCCCAGGTCACGGCCCGCTTCGACGAGCGGACCGGTTGGCTCGTGGCCCTGTGCGCCATCGACAACCTGACCAAGGGCGCCTCGGGCCAGGCCCTCCAGTGCGCCAACATCCTGCTCGGGCTCCCCGAGGCGACCGGCCTGCCGACGGTGGGGGTGTACCCGTGAGTGAGATCTGGACCTGCGCCCGCCTCGGGTGGGCCGGCGGCACCGGGACGTCGGGCCGGTGAGCATCCTGGCGGCGAAGGGCTTCACCGCCAACGGGGTGGCCTGCGGCATCAAGGCCGACGGCGCGCCGGACCTCAGCCTGGTGGCCACCGCCGACGGGCGGCCGGTCGCCGCGGCCGCGGTCTTCACCCAGAACCGGATGACCGCGGCCCCGGTGGTGGTGACCGCGGCCCACCTGGCCGCGACCGGCGGGCACGCCGCGGCCGTCGTGCTGAACAGCGGCTGCGCCAACGCGGCGACGGGCTCGGGCGGGGTGGCCGACGCCGAGGCCACCTGCGCCGCGGTCGCCGCCGCGCTGGGGTGCGCGCCCGAGGAGGTGCTGGTCTGCTCGACCGGCCTCATCGGCTACCGGCTGCCCATGGCCGAGCTGGAGGCGGGGATCCCCGGCCTGGTCGCCGGGCGGGGCGACGGCCCGCCCGCCGCGGTCGCCGCGGCAGAGGCGATCCGCACGACCGACACCCGGCGCAAGGAGGCCGTGTCGCGCCGGGACGGCTTCGTGGTGGGCGGGATGGCCAAGGGCGCGGCGATGCTGGCCCCGAACATGGCCACGATGCTGGCCGTGCTGACCACCGACGCCGAGGCCGAGCCGGCCGTGCTGGCCGAGGTGCTGAGGGCCGGCGTGGCGGGGAGCTTCAACGCCATGACCGTCGACGGCTGCACGTCGACCAACGACACGGTGATCCTGCTGGCCAGCGGCCTGGCCGGGCCGGCCGAACCGGGTGCGCTGGCCGAGGCGGTGGCCGAGGTCTGCCTCGACCTGGCCACCCAGATGGTCGGCGACGCCGAGGGCCACACCAAGGCGGTGCGGTTGACCGTGACCGGCGCGGCGACCGACGCCGAGGCCGCCGCGGGTGCCCGCAAGGTGGCCGAGAGCCAGCTCGTGAAGTGCTCGTGGTACGGCCGTGACCCCTACTGGGGCCGGGTGGCCTCCGAGCTGGGGTCGGCCGGCATCGCCTTCGAGCCCGACCGGCTCCGGGTCAGCTACGGGCCCCACGTGGTCGCGGCCGGCGGCGTCGACGCGCCGCACGACGGCGAGGCCCTGGGCGCGTACATGGACCAGGAGTGGATCGAGGTCACCGCCGACCTGGGCCTGGGCCCGGGCTCGGCGCGGGTCCTGACCAACGACCTGACCCACGCCTACGTGGACGAGAACATGGGGACGTCGTGACCGGTCCCGAGCAGCGGGCCGCGGTCCTGGTCGAGGCGCTGCCCTACATCCAGCGGTTCCGGGGCTCGGTGGTGGTGGTGAAGTACGGCGGCAACGCCATGGTCGACCCGAAGCTGGCCCGTGACGTGGCCGACGACGTCGTGCTGATGCGCTCGGTGGGCCTCCGCCCGGTGGTCGTCCACGGCGGCGGTCCCCAGATCAGCGACCTGATGGGGCGGTTGGGCAAGGTCCCCGAGTTCCGCGACGGCCTGCGGGTGACCGACGCCGAGACGGTGGAGATCGCCCGGATGGTGCTGGTCGGCAAGGTGGGTCGCGACATCGTCGGGGCCATCAACCTGCACGGCCCGCTGGCGGTGGGCATCTCGGGCGAGGACGCCGGGCTGATCGTGGCCGGGGCTCGCAACCCGGACCTGGGCTTCGTGGGCGACGTGCACGCGGTGAACCCCGGGATCCTCGAACGGCTGCTGGCCGAGGAGCTGATCCCCGTGGTGTCGACCATCGGGGCCGACGCCCAGGGCCAGGCCTACAACATCAACGCCGACACGGTGGCGGCCGCCATCGCCGTGGCGCTGCGGGCCGAGAAGGTCGTCTACCTGACCGACGTGGAGGGCCTGCTGGCCGACCTCGACGACCCGGCCAGCCGGGTGAGCCGGATCGGCTCGGGCGCCCTGCACGCCCTGCTGGACGGAGGGACGCTGACCGGCGGGATGATCCCCAAGGTCGCCGCCTGCCTGCACGCGGTGGACAACGGCGTCGGCTCGGCCCACCTGCTCGACGGCCGCGTCCCCCACGTCCTGCTCCTGGAGCTGTTCTCCGACGAGGGGATCGGCACGATGGTGACCCGGAGCCCGGCGTGAGCGGGCACGCCGCGGCCATGGGTGCGCCCGAGGACCTGGAGCGTTGCCCGCTGATGCCCACCTACGGGCCGCCGGCGCTCCAGCTGGTGCGGGGCGAGGGCACCTGGGTGTGGGACCGCGACGGCCGCCGGTACCTCGACCTGGTCGCCGGGCTGGCGGTGACGAGCCTCGGCCACAGCCACCCCGTCGTGGCCGACGCCCTGGCCACCCAGGCCCGCACCCTGCTCCACGTCTCGAACCTGTTCGGCACCGAGCCCGGCTGGCACGTGGCCCGGACCCTGGACCGGCTCCTGGGCGGTGGCGGCCAGGTGTTCTTCGCCAACAGCGGGGCCGAGGCCAACGAGTGCGCCCTCAAGCTGGCCCGCCGCTTCGGGGGCCGTGGCCGCCACGTGGTGGTCAGCGCCTTCGGGTCGTTCCACGGTCGGACGCTGGCCACCTTGCACGCCACCGGCCAGCCCCAGAAGCACGAGCCGTTCCAGCCCCTGCCGGAGGGCTTCCGCCACGTGGCCTGGGACGACCTGGACGCCCTGGAGTCCGCGCTCGACCCCTCGGTCGCCGCGATCCTGCTCGAACCGGTGCAGGGCGAGGGAGGGGTCAACCCGGCCTCGCAGGCGTACCTGCAGGGCGTGCGGGCGCTGTGCGACGAGCGGGGGATCCTGATGGTCCTCGACGAGGTCCAGACCGGCCTGGGCCGCTGCGGGGCCTGGTTCGCCCACCAGCGCTACGGCGTCCGGCCCGACGTGGTGACGATGGCCAAGGCCCTGGGCAACGGCGTGCCGATCGGCGCCTGCTGGGCCCGGGCCGAGGTGGCGGCGGCCTTCTCGCCCGGCGACCACGCCACGACCTACGGCGGCCAGCCCCTGGCCGCGGCCGCGGCCCGGGCCGTGCTCGGCGTGATGGAGGCCGAGGACGTGCCCGCCCGGGCCGAGCGGGCCGGTGGGGCGCTGCGGTCCGCCCTGGGCGCGCTGCCCGGCGTGGCCGACGTCCGGGGCCTGGGCCTGCTGCTCGCCGTCGAGCTGGTCGACGGCGGGGCCCCGGCGGTGGCCGCGGCGCTGCTCGAGCGGGGCGTGATCGTGAACGCCGTGACCCCCAGCGCGCTGCGCCTGGCCCCGTCGCTGCTCCTCTCCGACGACGAGATCGCGGTGGCCGTGGCCGCCTTCGGAGAGGTGCTCGGGTGACGGTCCGCCACGTGCTGGACGTCGACGACCTGTCGGCCGGGGAGGTCGAGCGGGTGCTCGACCTGGCCCTGGACCCGGGCCGGCCCCGCCTCCTGGAGGGCCGCAGCGTCGGCCTGTACTTCGAGAAGCCGTCGTTGCGGACCCGGCACTCCTGCGAGGTGGCCGTGGCCCAGCTGGGCGGCCACCCGGTGACCTTCCGCCCCGACGAGGTCGGCGCGGCGGACCGCGAGCCGCTGGCCGACATCGCCCGGGTCCTCTCCGGCTACCACGCCGTGCTCGGCGGCCGGGTCTACGACCACGCCGTGCTCGAGGAGCTGGCCGCCGCGGCGACGGTGCCGGTGGTCAACCTGCTGTCGGACCGGGCCCACCCCTGCCAGGCCCTGGCCGACCTGCTCACGATGCGGGCCGAGCTGGGCCCGCTGGCCGGTCGGGTCGTGTGCTGGGTGGGGGACTACAACAACGTCGCCCGCAGCCTCTGCCTGGGCGCGGCGCGCCTGGGGATGTCGCTGCGCCTGGCCTGCCCGGCGGGCTACGAGCCCACCGGCGCCGACCTCGACCGGCTGGCGCTGGCGGGGGTGCCCGAGGCGCCGCTGGTCACCACCTCGCCGATCGAGGCCGCGACCGGTGCCGACGCCGTGCACACCGACGTGTGGACCTCGATGGGCCAGGAGGCCGAGGCGGGCGACCGCCGCCGGGCCTTCGAGGGCTTCACCGTGGACGACGCGGTGATGGACGCGGCCCGCCCCGGTGCCGTGTTCATGCACTGCCTGCCGGCCCACCGGGGCGACGAGGTGGCGGCGTCGGTGATCGACGGGCCCCGCAGCCGGGTGTTCGCCCAGGCCCACAACCGGTTGCACGCCTTCCGGGGCCTGCTGCGCTTCCTGGCCGGGTCGGGGTCGGGGGCCTGACGGTGGCCCGCAAGACGCTGGCCAAGCCCCAGCGCCAGCACCGCATCGCCCGGCTGCTCCAGTCCCAGGCGGTCACCAGCCAGGCCCAGCTGGTCGAGCTGCTGGCCGCCGACGGGGTGGTGGCGACCCAGGCCACCGTGTCGCGGGACCTCGAGGACCTGGGTGCCATCAAGGTCCGCGTGGCCGGCGGCGGCGACCCCGTGTACGCCATCCCCGAGCTGCCCACCGAGCAGCGGGCGCCCGAGGACCACCTCCGCCGCGTGCTCGGGGACTGGGTGGTCGAGGCGGCCCACAGCCACAACCTGGTCGTGCTGCGGACGCCGCCCGGCTCGGCCCACGTCGTGGGCTCGGCGCTCGACCGGTCGGGCCTCGAGCACGTGCTGGGCACCGTGGCCGGCGACGACACCGTGCTGGTCGTGGTGGCCGAGTCGTCCGACGGTGCCACCGTCGCCCGAGAGCTGTCCGAGCTGGCCGGCCTCTGAGCCGGCCCGAACCCGTCCTCCCCGTCCCTCCCCCCGAGCCACAGGAGTCACCGACATGGCCAAGCGCGTCGTCCTCGCCTACAGCGGCGGCCTCGACACGTCCGTCGCCGTCCGCTGGATGATCGACAACCTCGGCGTCGAGGTCGTCGCCCTCGCGGTGGACGTGGGACAGGCCTCCGACGAGGAGAGCGTGCTGCGGGAGCGGGCGCTGGCCGCCGGCGCGGTCGAGGCCGTCGTCGTGGACGCGCGCGAGGAGTTCGCCCGCGACTACTGCATGCCGGCGCTGCGGGCCAACGCCCTCTACGAGAGCCGGTACCCGCTGGTGTCGGCCCTGTCCCGGCCGGTGATCGTCAAGCACCTGGTGGCCGCGGCCCGGGAGTTCCACGCCGACGCGGTGGCCCACGGCTGCACGGGCAAGGGCAACGACCAGGTCCGCTTCGAGGTCTCGACGCGGGCGCTGGCCCCCGACCTGGAGGTGATCGCGCCGGTCCGGGGCTGGGGGATGACCCGGGAGGACTGCATCCTCTACGCCTACGACCACGGGATCCCGATCACCGCGACCAAGGAGAAGCTGTACTCGATCGACGACAACCTGTGGGGCCGGGCCATCGAGTGCGGCGAGATGGAGGACCCGTGGAACCGGCCTCCGCAGGGGGTGTGGCTGCTCACCCAGCGGACCGAGACCGACGAGCGTGACGTGGTGGTCGGCTTCGAGGCCGGGATCCCGACCTCGCTCGACGGCGAGGCGCTGGGCCCCCGGGAGCTGATCGGGCGGCTCAACGCCCTGGTCGGGTCCTACGGCTGGGGGCGGATCGACATGGTCGAGAACCGCCGCGTGGGCATCAAGAGCCGGGAGACCTATGAGTGCCCGGCCAGCCTGGCGCTGATCCTGGCCCACCGTGACCTCGAGTCGGTCACCCTCGAACGGGACCTGGCCCGGGAGAAGGCCCGCCTCGAGCCCCGCTACGCCGAGCTGGTCTACGACGGCCTGTGGTTCAGCCCGCTCAAGCAGGCGCTGGACGCGTTCGTGGCCGAGAGCCAGTCGCACGTGACCGGCGAGGTGCGGCTGCGGTTGTCGCCCGGCTCGTGCGAGGTCACGGGGCGCCGGAGCCCGACCAGCCTCTACGACTACGGCCTGGCCACCTACGACGCGGCCGACTCGTTCCGCCACGAGGACTCGGCCGGCTTCGTGCGCCTGTGGGGCCTGGGCGTGGAGACCTGGTCGGGGATCCAGGGGCCCGGGTCGCAGCGGTGAGCACGCTGTGGCACGGCCGGTTCGCGGCCGGGCCGTCCGAGGAGCTCCTGGCCTACACGGTGAGCCTGCCCTTCGACCGGCGGTTGGCGCCCTACGACGTGGCCGGGTCCCGCGCCCACGTGAGGGGGCTGGCCCGGGTCGGGCTGCTGACACCGGACGAGGCCGCCTCGGTGCTCGGCGCGCTGGACGAGGTGGAGCGCGAGCTGGCCGAGGGCCGGTTCGAGTTCGTCCCCACCGACGAGGACATCCACACCGCGGTCGAGCGCCGGGTGACCGCGCTGGCCGGCG
The DNA here is from genome assembly GCA_050247895.1 of Acidimicrobiia bacterium. Classification (GTDB taxonomy): domain Bacteria; phylum Actinomycetota; class Acidimicrobiia; order Acidimicrobiales; family VFJN01; genus CAVPEW01. The sequence goes on along the minus strand of JBFWTJ010000035.1, from coordinate 2,985 downwards.
AGGCCGGGGCCAAGCTCCACACCGGGCGGAGCCGCAACGACCAGGTGGCCACCGACCTCCGCCTGTACGTGAAGGACGCCCTGGGCCAGGTGGGGGCGCGCCTGGTCGGGCTCCAGGAGGTCCTGCTGGCCCGGGCCGAGGAGGCCGGGGAGGCGTACCTGCCCGGGTACACGCACCTCCAGCGGGCCCAGCCGGTCCTGCTCGGCCACCACCTGCTGGCCCACGGCTGGGCGCTGGCCCGGGACCTGGACCGGCTGGTCGACTGCCGGCGGCGGGCCGACGTGAGCCCGCTGGGCGCGGGGGCGCTGGCCGGGTCGTCCCTGCCGCTGGATCCCGACGGGGTGGCGGCCGACCTCGGGTTCGCGGCCCGGTTCGACAACAGCCTGGACGCCGTGTCGGACCGGGACTTCGTGGCCGAGGCGCTCTTCGTGCTGACCCTGGTCGGGGTCCACCTGTCGCGCGTCGGCGAGGAGGTGGTCCTGTGGTCGAGCGACGAGTTCGGCTTCGCCCGGCTCGACGACGCCTACGCCACCGGGTCCTCGATGCTGCCCCAGAAGAAGAACGCCGACATCGCCGAGCTGGCCCGGGGCCGGGCGGGCCGGCTGATCGGCGACCTGACGGGCCTGCTGGCCACGCTCAAGGGCCTGCCCCTCGCCTACAACCGCGACCTCCAGGAGGACAAGGAGCCGCTGTTCGACGCGGTCGACCAGGTCTGCCTGGCACTCGGCGCGCTCGCCGGCATGCTGTCGACGGTGACCTTCCTGACCGACCGGATGCGGGCCGCCGCGGACGCGCCGACGGTGGCGGCGACGGACCTGGCCGAGCACCTCGTCGAGGCCGGCACGCCGTTCCGGGAGGCGCACGCGGTGGTGGGCTCGCTGGTCAGGCAGTCGCTGGAGGGCGGCGTGCCGCTGGCCGAGCTGGTCCGGGCCCACCCCGCGCTGGGCGAGGAGGCGGTCGCGCTGCTCGGTCCGGGGGTCTCGGTCACCCGTCGCTCCACCCCGGGAGGCGCCGGTCCGGGACCCTTCGCCGACCAGCTGGTCCGCTTCCGGGCCCGCCTCGACGCGGATCGCGCCCGGCTCTAGCGGGTGGCCACGGTGGCATCCGAGGTGGCGGGCGCGTGGTGAGCCGCCCGCCCGCGGGTCGCCGCCGGCGCCGCCTGGGCCGCGGCTTCTACGGGCGCGACCCCCGGGAGGTCGCACCCGACCTGCTGGGCAAGCTGCTGGTGCGGGGTGGGCGCGCCGGGCGGATCGTGGAGGTCGAGGCCTACTGCGGGCCGATCGATCCGGGGAGCCACGCCTACCGTGGGCCGACCCGGCGCAACGCCACGATGTTCGGTCGCCCGGGCCTGCTCTACGTGTACTTCACCTACGGCATGCACTGGTGCGCCAACGCGGTGTGCGGTGAGGAGGGGGAGGGCGTGGCGGTGCTGCTGCGGGCCCTGGCCCCGGTGGCCGGCCTGGACGAGATGCGGGCGTGCCGCCCGGCCGCCCGCCGCGACGTCGACCTGTGCAGCGGCCCGGCCAAGCTCTGCCAGGCGTTCGGCCTGGACGGTGGCCACGACGGTGCCGACCTCGTGCGGGCCGACCGGGGGGTCACGGTGGTCGACGACGGCGTGGCCCCGCCGGCCGACCCGGTCGTGGGCAACCGGATCGGCCTGACCCGGGGGGCCGAGCACCCTTGGCGCTGGTACGTGCCGGGCGATCCCCACGTCTCGAGGCCCCGGTGAGCGTGCCGAGGGTCCGCCTGGGCGGCGGGCCCCCGACGGCGGGCCCCGACGACCTCGACGCGGCGGTCGCCGCGGTGCGGGCCGTCCCGCCCGGCGACGCCGCGCACGAGGCGCGCCGGGCCCGGATCCTGGCCTTCTGCGGGGCGCGGCCCGACGCCCTGCTGCGGTCGTGCGCGGCAGGCCACCTGACCGGCTCGGCCCTGGTGGTGGACCCGGCGACGCGGCGGATCGCGCTCCTGCTCCACGCCAAGCTCGGGCGCTGGCTCCAGCCCGGCGGCCACGCCGACGGCGACGGCCACCTGGCCCGCGTCGCGTGGTGTGAGGCGACCGAGGAGACCGGCATCGCCGGCCTGCGCGTCGCGACGCCGGCGATCGACCTCGACGTGCACCTGATCAGCGCGCCGGGCGGGCCGGATCCCGACCACCTCCACCTCGACGTCCGCTACCTGGTGGTGGCCCCGCCGGGTGCGGTCCTGGCCCCCAACCACGAGTCGACCGACCACCGCTGGGCCCGCCCCGACGAGCTGGCCGGGCTCGGCTGCGACCCGGGCCTGCGTCGCCTGGCCCGGGTCGGCCTCGCCGCCCTCGACCTGGTCGAGGTGGGACCCGACCCCGGTCGCTAGACGTCGAGGGGCGAACCGCAGGCCGGCATGTGGTTGTCGGCCGCGAAGGCGTCGAGGTACTTGGTGATGTGGTCGCCGTCGCGGGCCGACACCCGGAAGCGCCGGTCCTCGCCGGTGGACAGCGCCCCGGTGTGCTCCCTGCGGTCGTCGAGGTAGGTGCGCCAGTCGGCGACCCAGAGGGTGACGAGCTCGCCGTCGGGGCCGGGGGGTGCCATGGCGGCCAGGTCGTCGACCATGGAGGTGAAGAGGTCGGTGGCGTCGTCGATGACCACGGCCCGGTCCTGCGGGCTGGCCGCGCTGTCGGCGGGGGCCAGGGCCGCGACCTGGTCCAGCGTGGCCTGGCAGCGGACCTCGGCGGCCCGGCCGAACGACGGGTCGGACAGGGTGTCGGGCGGTGGCTTGCGACCCTGGCCCACGGCCAGGAAGAGGACGTAGCCCCACAGGGCGACCATGCTGCCCACCGCGACGACGGCCAGGACCCGGCCGAGGCGTCCGGCCCGCTCGCCCCGCACGGGCGGCTCGGCGGGGGTGGACGGGGTCACGGCTGGCTCGTCGGCGCGCACGGGCACGGCCCCAGCCTCGCCAGCGGGCCCGCCGGTGTCCACTCGGCGGCCGGGCGGCCTCAGGCGCCCG
>JBFWTJ010000034.1:0-18153 GCA_050247895.1 Acidimicrobiia bacterium | reverse complement strand
TGCCGGCGACCTCGACGTGGAAGCGGTTGGCCAGCCCGAGCTGGACGTCCTCGGCGAGCGACATCAGAGCTGCATCTCGTCGTCGAGGAAGCCGAGGTGGATGAGCTCGAGGGTCTCGGTGGCGACCTTGCTGGCCGAGGCGTCGAAGCCGGTGATGGACCACCGTGACGGGAGTACGTTCTTGAGCTCCCAGGTGGCCACCGCGGTCTCGGCCTTGGCGTCGTAGACCTCGACCGACCCGGTGAACTTCTTGTGCTTGAACGACGAGTCGGACAGGAACGCCCGGACCTTGTTGGTGTCGGCGCACACGCCCCGGGTCAGCTTGACCGTCGAGTACTTGGTGTTGCCCGGGTAGTACCAGTAGGCGTTGCCGCCGTCACCGGCCCGGTACTCGACGATGTCCCAGCTGACCTCGAGGCCGTCGACCTTGGACCAGCTCCCGAGGTCGACCCGGTCCTCGCCGGTGAGCACGACCTTGAAGCGGTTGGAGAGGACGAGGGGTGCGTCTTCTGCGTAGGGCATCGGTTTCCTCCGGTCTCAGCGGAAGTCGGTGAGCAGCCCGCGCCGCTCTCGGTCGATGAGGAGCTCGCCCCGCAGGCGGGTGCGGAGGCGCGAGTAGAGCTTCTGGGCCAGCTCGTCGAGGTCGATGTCGTCGGGGTCGACGAGCTGGCGGCCGGACATGGAGCGGGCCCGCGGCTCGTCGTGGGCCACCGACCCGCCGGGCCCGGCGGCCTCGGCGCCGGCGCCGCTGCCGGTGGGTGTCGTGCCGGCGCGGGCGCCGCCGGTGGCCGAGGTCCGGCCGCCGGTCCCGCCGCCGGCACCGGTCCCACCGCCGGCGCCGTCTTCGTCGAAGGTGGTCTGGCCGAAGTCGCGGCGGACCTGGCGCTGCTCGTCGGCGTCGAGGTCGATGCCCCAGAAGCCGGCCATGCCACCGACCAGGCCCAGGCCGAGCTCGCCGCCGAGCTGGTCCCAGGTGCGGATGCCGCCGTCGCGCTCGGCGCCCCGGCCCCCGCCGCCGGTCCCGGTGCCCCGGCCCTCGCCGGTGCCGGTCCCGGTGCCCGTGCCGCTGCGGCGGGCCCGGCGCTCGCGCTCGAGGTCGCGGGTGCCGTGGGGGTCCTCGTCGTGGGGGCTGGGCTCGGAGTGGACGTCGGTGACGTGGGCGGCGTCGGCGGCGTCGTGGGCCTCGGCCCGGTGGGGGTCGTTCTCGATGGTCCCGTCGCCGCCGCCCTCGCCGCGCCCGGTGCCCCGTCCGGCGCCGGTGCCGGTGCCGCCGTCGCGCTGGCGCAGGACCTCGTCCCAGCGGTTGCCGGCGTCCTGTTCGAGGCGGGCCCGGGTGGCGGCGTCGAGGTCGCCCTCGCGGATGAGGGGCCGGCCGTCGCGGGCGCGGGCCCGGTTCTCCTCCTGGATGTGGAGGCGGTAGACCTCGCGCCGGATCCGGTCCCGTTCGAAGTCGTCGCGGACGTCGTCGCCCAGGGCGAACTGGTCGCCGACGAGCCCTTCGAAGCCCTGCCGGAACGCCTCGCCGAGGTTGGCGCCCAGCTCGGAGAACGAGCGGGGGGCGAGCAGGCCGGCATCGCTGTCGGCCTCGGCCCGCTGCACGCCGCTGGTGGCGGCGGAGGAGCCGGGCGGCGGCCCGAAGACGAGCGCACCGCCGAGGTCGCGGTGGGCCACGCCGGAGTCGACGAGCTTGTCGGCGACCTGGCGCGCGTACTCGGCCGGGTCGACCGCGGGATCGCCCCGCTCGGCGGCGGGGGGCGTGGGGAGGTGGACGAGCGGGGCGGGGGGCAGGCCGAGCGAGGCGCGCTCGGCGGCCCGGGCCTCGGCTTCGAGGCGGCGGCCGTCGGGCGTGGGCTCGTCGGGCAGGCCCCGGCCGAGGCGGCGCTGCTGGGCGACGTGGGTGAGCTCGTGGGCGAGCAGGGCCCGGGACTCGGGGCTGTTGAGGGCGCCGGTCTCGTCGGGGAGGTGGACGACGCCGCCGCGGGTGAAGGCCCGGGCACCGAGGCGCCGGGCCTCGGCGCCGACCTCGGGGCCGCGCACGACGGGGGCGTCGGTGACGTCGACGCCCTGGGCGGCGCGGACCTGGTCGGCCACGTCGCGGGGGACCGGGTCGTGGCGGGCGGGTTCGACCTGCACGTCGCGGGGCCGGGGCGGCAGGGGCAGGGGGGACCGGCCGGGGGCGCTGCGGTACTCGGCGCCGGGGGCGGGGCCGTCGAGGACGGGGGGTCGGCTGGCCAGGGGCTCGCCCAGGCCGAGGCGGACGGGACGAGAGGGCGGCGGGGGCGGTGCGAACCCGTCGTCGACCGGCGCGGCGCCCGAGGACGGGTCGAACCCCGACGGCCGCGGCGGCGGGTCGAAGCCGGAGGGGCCGGAGGGCGGGTCGAACCCGGAGGGTGGTTCGGGGGGCGCGGGCGGCTCGGGCTCGTCGTCGGCGGGCAGCTGGCCGAGGCCGAGGCGGCGGCTCTGGCCGACGTTGAGCCGGGGCGGGTGGACGGTCTCGGGCGGGTCGTCGATGCCGGTCGCACCGCGGTCGTCGCCGTCGCGGTCGCGGGCGCGGTCGTCGTCGAAGGCCGGCGCCGGGGCCGGCGCGAGCGTCGGCGGGGCGGGCCGGGGCCCGGTGTCGCCGCCGCGGGCCACGGCGCGCAACGGCCAGGTCGGGTGGACGACCTCGGGGAGCTCGCCCGTGGTCGCCTCGACCTGGACCGGGTCGTAGGCACGGACGTGGACCAGGCCCTCGACCGAGCCCGTGGTGACGACGGGCTCGGGCCCGGCGGTCAGCGGGGGCCGGTGGAGCAGCGAGCGGGCACCCGAGACCGTGCTGGCGAAGGTGGCCGTGGGGTGCGGGCGGGCCGGGGCCGAGACGGGCTCGAGGGGCGCGAGCCGGTTCCAGTCGTGACGCCGGTCCGACCGGTCGACCGGTGCCGGCGCGGGCACCGGCGCCGCCGGCGGGGGCGTGCCGTGGTCGGGCGCGCCGTCTCGGTCGCTTCGTCGTCGGGGCCAGCGCATCTCGTCACCCGTCGCTCATGCTCGTGTGGATGCGGCCGATCTCCTCGACGAAGCGCTGCCGCAGCGGGTGTTCCATGTCGAGGATCGTGTCGAGGGTCCAGTGGAGGTAGTAGGCGACGTACGTGACCTCCTCGTAGAGGCGCTCGGGCACGTACGTCAGGATCCCCCCGAGGCATCACCGGCGATGTCCACCGCGAAGTCGTGGCCGCACGACGGGCAGGTGACGGGTGCCTCGGTGCGGCCGTCGGTGTTGATCCGCCGGTAGAGGTCCTGGAGGAAGGCCAGGTCGGAGGCGAAGAGGTTCTCGATGACGAACGTGTCGACCTCGGGGAGGGTGCCCAGCCGGGTGGTGGTCCGGGTGAGCAGGACGACCGTGAGGTAGGCCGGGTTGTCGCGGACCCTCTGGTCGGTCTGGGGGAGGATCTCGTCCCGGGCGGTGGCCAGGCGCATGACGCCGTCGCGGTGCACGGTCCCGCTGCTGTCGACGTAGCCCCGGGGCAGGGTGAACGCGTACTCGGTCTGGAGCCCGCCGGTGGGCGCCGCGGGGGGCGGCGGCAGCGGCGCGGGCGCCGGGGCGAACATGGTCACGGCGCGACCCTCTGGAGGTGCTCGCAGACGATGGTGACCTGCTCCATGAGGGCCTCGTTGGCCCCGGCCTTCATGGCGCCGATCTCGATCTTCGAGGGCCAGGCGTTGAACATGTGGTAGCGGGCGACCGGGGTGCCGGCGCTGTCGTACATGACGAGCGAGGCGCTGCGCCGGGCCACGTTCATGTCGCCCATGAGGACGGCCTCGTGCCAGGCCCACATCTCCATCGAGTTGCTCTTGCCCCGCTTGAGCCGGACCTCCGGCGGGTTCCGCCGGCCGGGCAGCTTGCGCAGGCTGACCTCGCGGTCGCTGGACTCGTGGAAGTCGACGACGTCGACCGAGGTGGTGATGCCCTGAAGCTCCGAGAAGGCGGCGATCTCGTAGCCGTCGATGGTGACCGAGAACTTCGCCGCGGTGATGGTCTCGCCGGGTGCTCCGGCCATGGCGCTCCTCCTGTGGTGTCCGGGCCCTCGCCCGCTCTACTGCCGTGTGGTGACGTGCCGCGGCGGGCTCACTCGTCGAGCCCGGCCCCGCCGTTGAACTGGGAGATCTTGAAGACGACGAACTCGGCCGGCTTGACCGGGGCGACGCCGATCTCGACGTTGAGGATCCCGACGTCGCGGGTCTCGGGCGGGTTGTTCTCCTCGTCGCACTTGACGTAGAAGGCCTCGGCCGGGGTGCGGCCGAAGAGGGCCCCGTCGCGCCAGACCCGGCGGAGGAACATGGTGACGGTCCGCTTGACCGAGTCCCAGAGCTTGGGGTCGTTGGGTTCGAAGACGACCCAGTTGGTGCCGGCCAGGATCGACTCCTCGATGTAGTTGAAGAGCCGGCGGACGTTCAGGTAGCGCCACTCGGGGTCGCTGGAGAGGGTGCGGGCGCCCCAGACGCGGATGCCCTGGCCGGGGAACGACCGGATGCAGTTGACGGCGTCGGGGTTGAGCTGGTCGTGCTCGGCCCGGGTGATCTGGAGCTCGAGGGCCAGGGCGCCGCGGACGACCTCGTTGGCCGGGGCCTTGTGGACGCCGCGGGTGTCGTCGTTGCGGGCCCAGATGCCGGCCATGTGGCCGCTGGGCGGGACGAAGATCGGCGCGCCCGACAGCGGGTCCATGACCTTGACCCAGGGCCAGTAGAGGGCGGCGTACTTGGAGTCGTAGCCGGCGCCGTTGACCCGCCAGTCCTTGACCTGCTGGGCGTTGAGCCCGGGGAGCGGGTCGAGGATGGCGACCCGGTCGGACATGAGCTCGCAGTGGGCGATCATGGCGAGCTGGACGGCCTTGACGCCCTCCTCGTCGATGAGGCCCTGCTGGTAGGCGGCCATGAGGTCGGGGACGGCCAGCATGGTGACCTCGTCGATGGCCTCGAGGCCGGCGAAGCCGGTGCGGTCGGCCGGGCTGCCGACGTAGTCGGATGCCTTGACGCTGGGCGCCTTCTTGGGGGCGGCGCCGCCGGCCAGGCTGACGCTGACCTTCTGGGGCAGGTTGCCGGTGGCGCCCTTGGGGGCGACGAGCTGGATCAGCTTGGACTCGGCGTTGACCTTGGTGACGACGTTGTTGGGGCCGGGGTGGTGGCTCAGGTTGTCGAAGGTCTCGACCTGGCGCCGGCCCTGCTTGACGATGAGCTTGAAGCTCTCGTCGCCGCCCTCGCCGGCGTCAGCGATCTCGACCGAGAGCTGGTCGCCCGCCTCGCCGGGCTCGAGGGCCTGGACCTCGAAGGCCGGACCGCTCCCGCCCTCGCCGTTGCTCGCCGCGGCGAGCTCGGCCCGGGCTCGGTGCTCGAGCGGATCGCCCTCGCCGCCGATGCGCACGACGTAGGCCGCGCCGCCGCCGTTGAGGAAGTAGCCGTAGGCGGCGTGGGCCAGGTAGCTCCCCTCGACGAAGCCGCCGAAGGTCTGGGTGAACTGCGTCCAGTTCGTGACCAGGACGGGCTCGTTGACCGGGCCCTTGTCCGCGAAGCCGCAGAACGCGGCGACGGCGGTCCCGACCCCCTCGATGGGCTTGGACCCAGAGGAGACCTCTTCGACGTAGACGCCTGGGGACAGGTAGTTCGGCATGGCAGCTCCCGCGACCGGTGACCAACGGGCCACAGACTCGCTGCCACGACCCCCCGGCCACACGAGCCCCGGGACCGCCCCGGGGGCAGCCCCCGCTGCCTTTTCGGGCAACCACCCGGCACGAACCCGGCCGCCCCGGACAGCGTTGGGCCCGCGGCCGCTACCTGTCGGCCACCGGCTCCCCCGCACGAGTACCGAGGAACGTGCTCATCCGTCGACCGGTCCGCTCAGGAACGGAGGAGGGCTCCGATCGGAGCGGAGAAGTCACCACGCGGACATTCCCACAGCACCTGGCCCTCCTTGAACGTGACCGCAAGATGGCCGTCGTGTTCACGACAGCGAGGCACCGCTCGCCCGAGCTCCTCGGTCAGCGCGTCCTGGGCGAGCTCTGCGAGCTGATAGAGAGCCCACTCGTCGGGCTGGTTCTCGTCCAGCATGCAGCCGGTCCCGACACCATCCACCGTGAAGGTGGCCAGGGCACGATCCGGCTCGGCGCTGTCCCCAACGTAGAAATCAACAATGGGCCACGCGCTGCAACCGAGCCGCTCATCCCAGTCGTGCAGCTCCGCCACCAGCCTCTCGGCGAGACCTTGGACCCTCGCTCGAAAGTCCATCAGCGGATTCTCAGCACAGGGACTGGTCCGAGCGCGATCGATGTGACCTGCGGCTGGGATGACATCGCCCGCAAGAGCGACTGCGAACTGCTCATGCTCAGCCAACAGAGGTAGAGCCAACAGCGTTCGGAGCACCGTGATGTGCAACCATCAGATCGTCCGCTCGAGTAGGAGACCGATGATCGCTACTGGCACGACGAAACGAGCAATGGCAAGCGTGGCATGCGCCAACCACAAGTTGAGCCATTCGGTATGGGCAGTCATTCTGAAATGGAACGGTCTGCGAAGTCCCTTCAGGCCTTCGATCTCCAAGATAAGGACAACTGATATTACACACATGAGTGCCATGAATAGCAGAGTTCCACTGAGCCACAGCTGTATCATGTCACCCCGCCCAAAGGGCACCACCCAATGAGCCGGCTCCCCATCGAATATTCGTTGCAGCCTTGCGAACCCAACGGCTCATCGGCGCGAAGTGGGCCGCTCGGTTGAGGCGGAGCAACCTCGCGCCGGGACCGGCAACCGCGACCGCATTCAAGGCAGCCGAGACACCCGAGTTCTGACATGATCGGCTGCTGCGCCCCCGCGTAAAACAACATCCCGTCTACCAGATCAAGCAGGCTCGTCTCCACCTATCGTCCAACTATCGCAGATGATCGTTACATCCCCCAGAATGAAGTCCGGCGAGGTACATGTCCGCGGGTGCCCTTCATGTTCAAGGGTGAATGCGGTAAGGCGAATGGAGGAGTCATTGCCGATCACCAAGAACACCTCGCCTTGAGTAAGGACTTCAACATGCGATGACGCTATGACCGACTGAAGGGTGGACCCTTGATCGACAACTCCGAGAAGAAGTGAAGTCCCGTCCTCAGTGAAGTCAAAGGACAGACCTTCGATCCCAACATTGGCCAACAACCCCTCGGATACGCAAGACGCGGGCTCCCTCGCCTCAACGAACCCTGGCTCGCTGGGCAGCGTCGGCCACGGCCCAGCGCGCAAGGCCGCAACATCAGCGAAACTGAGATCATTGACAGTACGGAGGGCGTAGCACACCTCGGATTCAGAGATATGGTTCTCCATCGCCAGCCACAGTTGAGCACCATCGGCGAGCACCGGCGTCCAGTCGCTGCCACCGAGAGGGGTGGAATCCCCCGCCACGGACCGGCTCGCGTAGGCCTGCGTCTCACCGATCGACTCATCGCCTGGGTCATATCCCGCCCTGAGCCTGTCGCCATTTCCGCACGCGATCAACCCCATGACGGCCAAGGACACAGTCAGCAACCTGATCACTAGCCGGCACGCCTTCCCATATCGTAGCTCCGACCCCCGATCATCATTGGGCCACAACATGCAATAGGTGTGACACTGACAACCTTATGAGACCTTGAGATCGACGGATTACTCCAGAATCCACCGGACAGGTAGCCGTGCGAACCATATTCATCGATAGCACCCGTGTAGAGCCTCGTGTAGGTCGTAGTGCGAGTTATTTCAACCTGATCTCGTTCCACGAGCGTACAGTTGCGGCGTCCGCGCCGGTATGTACAGGCCGACGTTGTTTTGACGCCAACGAACTTCTCAACGACGGTTCGCTTCTCGATCACGCTCCCAACACACCCGAGGGGACCGGCACGTGTGGCCGACCCCGAGAAACTCTGTTGCACACGGTGTGCTTCGAACCAAGTCACCCGTGGCCGCCTCGTGGACCAAGGCATGGGTCCTGACGGGTATCGCCGTCACGACCAGCCAGCAACCATCGAGCTCAGGATCATCGGAGGCAAGGCAGACCCTCACCCTCCTATTGCCCCAGCCATCTCTCCACCCACGAAAGGTGGCGGTCCGCGACGGGCCCCTCTCCACCACGCCGACCATGCGCCGATGCAAGACGAGGGAGAGAAGCCCGATCGCGACGCCACCGCCACTGACCCAGGGAAGCATCGAACCGAACTGATGAAGCGAAGAACCTTCGAGCGACGGCGCCGGACCATCGGGTGACAGCACCAGGACCACGAGTCCGACCAGGCCCACCGTCGCGAAGATGCCCATGACCGCGAACACCCGCCGTCGATAGCGCGCCAGCGCAGCCTGCATGCTCCCGTCCCGCCGCATCCTGCGCCCAGGATACGGGCGCCGTCATCCCGCCATCTCGGCGCTAGCCAGGGTCATCTGCGACACGGTCTGTCGAGGGCCTTCACGGAGCGAAGGGGTGCACCCTCGTCGAGGTCGACGAGGTTCGGGATGACCACACCGATGCAGGCACCCACCTTCAGCACGTCCTCATCCGAGGGCGAGTAGTGGTAACAGGCCAGGAGATCCACCTGGGACCTGTCCTCGGGCACGAGGCAGACCCGACCTTCGTCGTCGAACCGGTCGACCCTGGCCGTGGTCCTGCTGTCGCCGTCGTCGCATCCTCCGAGGAGCATCGACACGACGACCACTGCCATCAGAACTGGCATCGGAGGACGAACAGCCATGTCAGAAGGTGAGACCTAGTGCCGTAACCGGCAACGTTAGTGGTGTCGCGTCCACCACTTGAGGGTCGGGGTCGCGCAGACTTCGTGGGTGGCTGAACGTGTGCAGGTGCGTGATCTTGCGCCGACGGAGGGGCACAAGCTTCTCGGGATCGTGCGTCGGGGTTCGGGGTCAGTGGTCCGCTGGCGGCGAGCGCAGATCGTGTTGTGGTCCGCCCAGCGCATGGACGTGCGGGCGATCGCGAAGATCGCGTTCACGTCCGAGGACCGGGAGTCACTTCAGTACCGTCAATTGAGGACGTCGTAGGTGATGTGCGTCGCGGTCGGCGTCGAAACTACGTCCCGCTGTAAGAGGGAGATGCGATCGATGTCGTTCGTGAAGAGCGGCGTCCCAGCGCCCATCACGATCGGCGAAAGGTGCACGACAAACGTGTCGAGCACCCGAGCGGCGAGCGCCGACCGAATGATCTCGCCACCGCCCATCATGACGACATCGAGGTTCCTCCCGGCTTCCACCGACGCTGATTCGGCGCGCTCACGTGCTGCGGCGATGGCGTCGCCCAGGCGGGTGACGAACGTCCAGTCCAGATCGGCCAGTCGGACCGATTTCGGTGGCGAGCTCGTCACGACGACGAATGCGGGCTTGCCGGCTTCGCGGGCGCCGTAGCCGACTTCGTCGTTCCAGCCGCTCGGCGCGTCGACGACGTCGAACAGGCGGCGGCCGAGAACAACGGCACCCGAGTTCGCAGTTGACTCGCGCATGATGCGCCGGTCTTGAGGATGGTCAGAAAACGCCCAGGCGTGGATGGGTTCGCCGCCCGTACCGAGACCGTTGTCCGGGCCGGGGTCTGGACCTGTGACGAAGCCATCGAGGGACATCGAGATGTCAGCGATGACTCGTGTCATGCAGATGAGGACGTGCAGCGCAGCAAGAACTCATCGGCTTCAAGTCATTCTCTCGGACCGCCCACTGTGGATCGGTCGCTCGGACGACTGAGCGCGCAGTCGTGTCGGGGCCGGCAGACCCTGCCGCACCCACGGGTGGAAACGCCTCGGGACATATCGTTCCCCATCGCCCAGCCTGCTCTCCAAGTGCCGCTCGAGGACAGGGAAGACGTTGCTTGAAGCGGCACTAGATGTAGTGACCAGGTAGGTCGTTGAGGGGACGTCCCGGGGCGTCCCCCGATTGCAAGTCGATCCGAAGCCCAGACGTCCTCCACCTCATCCCGGAGGACGAGTCCGAGTGCCCCGACGACCGACCCGACGGCAAGGACCAGTCCGACAGCTCCGACGACCCGCAGCCCGGTCCATCCACCAGCGCGATGCGACGTGCTTGCAGGCCTCATCGCGAGCGTCGCCTCATCGCCTTTGCCCACCGCACCGCTACATGACCCACCATCCATACCGGTGACAACAGCCAGACCCCGCCGATGATCCTGCCCACGGGGTCTCTCCATCCGGAGGAGCAGCCCGTCTCGCACGTGGAGCTCACGAAACCGACGATGAGCACGCCGACGAAGAGCCACACCATCCCGAACACGAGAAGCCACGACAACCAGTAGAAGGGCGACTCCGTGCGATGGCGCTCGTCCATCAGATCACCTCGCCACCCAGAGTGCTGCGCTGCACGGTTCAGAACAGCTCCACGAGCCAGCGGCCGCGCCACCGCAGGCGGCCCAAGGGATAGGGGCGGTCCGTCCACGACGGCAGTGCCAGGGCCGCGGCCACCCGGACCGCCATCTCCGAGCTGACCATCGTGAGGACGGTCCACTCCTTCGCGTCCCCGTGCTCCACGATGACGACCGGCATCGAGTACCACCCACTCACCGCAAGGCCGAGATGCGTGATCTGCGACCGTGAGATCCGAGTCTCGCGGATCATCCCGTACTTGATCAGATGGGTACGAGAGACGACCACCCGCGACCTGACTGCGAGGACCACGAAGACCACGTAGCCAACCACGATGGGCGGTGCCATCACGATGACGAGCCCGTCGTCACTCGTCCCGAGCGCCCGGAAGATCAAGAACGAGGCCATGAACCCACCGATGGCACACGCGGCGACAGGGCGGCCGAGCTCGTTCAGGTTCCACTTCCAGGATCTGAAGGTGGTCGGAGCATCCGCCCGCTCCCCGTCAGGAGACATGTAGTTCACGACGCTGGCAACCGAGACCTACACCGAGGATCCGCACATCGCCGCGGGGATGATCGCCACACGTGATGCCCCGACACCTCGATCACATTGCCTTCGCCTGGGCCGCTGACGATCTCGACGGCGTACGTTCGATCCTTTGCACCGCCGATCGCGTCCTCGACGGTGACCAGGCTGAGGGCGGGCACATCTGCGTCGACGGCGTACCCGGCATCATCGAGTGGGCCAACAGGGCAAGGAGCACAACCAAGACACATCGCAGGCGGACGCCCTCCCCCGCTCGCCCTTGGTCGGCATCGTATGGATGGCTCTGCCAGATGTCGATGTCAGAAACATGACAAGTCTCGTCGGCGCGATCCTGCTGATGCAGACCTCAGAGGGGCGCCGCTAGTCACGCGCGACGACAACACGGCTCCCGGCGAGAAGGTCGTGGGGCCCGCGCCTGTCCGGCATGAAGACGGCGGCCAGGTAGACGACCGGATACAGGGGAAGAACACCAGCGAGCACGCGGGTACGACGACCCTCGAGAAGCCATGGCACAACCCGAGCCGTCGGTCTCCCACGTTCCTCACCACCTTCAGGCCGAAGGCGCGCTTGCCCAGTGTGAAGCCCCACACGCCCACAGAGACGACCTCGTAGATCCCCGATCCCACCAGTCCTGCCATCGCCCCGACGATGACAGCGCCCGTGCCATCGACTTCGTTCCACAACCGTCCTGCGACGACGAGCGCCACCCACAGGAAGCCGAGCTCGATCGCGCTGTCGACGATCCGGGCAAGGGCCCTTCGGTCGAGGGGTGCCGTGGTCGAGGTGCCCGAGCCTTGGTCCACGGCACTCCGCAGCGTCGTGACCAGCGACGGCGTGCCCGGAGGTCTCCAGACATGGCGATCATCCCGAGATGAGCTCATCGCACTCCTGGAGGGCGCTCTCGAAAGCTTCCTCGTCGCGATCGCCTAGATCGAACCTGAGGCGATCAGCCTCGATCGTTCCAACCCACCCCCGTTCCTTCATGCACGCGTGGAGCTCCAAGTTCGGGCCTCGCCTGGGAACGATGACTCGCCCATCGGCTGAGCAGGACCGCAACGCGGCAGCGGCAATCAGAACGAGCACGAGAAGCCCGAACGCGCCAACGGGAAGGCAGCCCATCGACAGGCGCGAACGCCCTTCTCGTGGCGGAACGTAGTCGGACACGATCAGATCAGCCTGCCGCGACCGACTCGTCGCACTGCTCCATGGCACGGTCGAGATCCGCCTCGGTTCGATCTCCGAGCTCGAACTTCAGGCGCCGGCCCAGGATGGTTCCGACCCATCCGCGCTTCTCCATGCATGCCTTGAACTCCAGGTCTGGACCTTGCTGCGGCACGACCACCTCGCCGCCGATGCCGCACGACCGCAGTGCGGCGGCGGCCACCAGAACGAGGATCAGCAGCCCGAGCACACCGATCGGAAGACATCCCATCGACAGGCATGAACGCGCTTCATGGGGTGGAACGCGCTCAGGAACCATCCGCCCTGCCGGCATTGCCGTGCCTCACCCCCACACCGAGGATGTCTAACACTTGCCGCCGGACCGCCCGGCCCGGAGCACGCGTCACGACGTCGTGGGAACCACGGCTGCGGACTGCCACGTCGTAGTGGCATGAACCTGATCCGCGCACGTGCGATCGTCGTCCTCGCGGTCGGCCTCGTCCCCGCCTCCGAGCGCTTCACGTACGACCCGGACATCGAGCACGAGGAATGACGTGAGACGGGCCGCCTCCCCGATCGACCAGGAGGTCGTCGGCACCGGGACCGGCCGGGGCGGCCGAGCAGGCGAGGGGTGCCACCAAGCTCCTACCGTTGGCCGATGGCAGGGCGCGCCATCGCCATCGTCAACTCGTCGAGCGGAGCCGGCGACGGTGACCAGGAGCTCGACGCCTTCCTGGACGAGCTCGACGTCGAGCGGCGGGAACCCGGCGACGACCTGACCGCCGCCATCCGTGCCGCGGTCGCCGACCACCCGCCGTACCTGGCGGTGAGCGGGGGCGACGGCACCCTGCGCACCGCTGCCACGGTGCTCGCCGACGGCGACGTCCCGCTCCTCGCCCTGCCCGGAGGGACCTTCAACCACTTCGCCCGGTCGCTCGGCCTCGAGGACCTCGATGCCGCCAGGAGTGCGGTGAGCGGTGGCGAGGTCCGGACGATCCCCCTGGCCGACGTCGACGGCGAGGTGTTCCTCAACACCTGCGTCATCGGCTGGTACCCGGACATGATCCGCACCCGGGAGGAGCTCCGGAAGCGGATGCCCCGTGCGGTGGCCCAGGTCCTCGCCCTCGCCCGGCACGCCCGCAGCTCCCGCCCCTTCGAGGTCGTGATCGCAGGCCGGTCCCACCGGGCCTGGATGCTGTGGGTCGGTGCGGCCGAGTTCGGGCTCGACCGTGGGCGGCTCGACGACCGAGGTCGAGAGGACGTGGTCGACGTCCGCGTCCTGCTCGCCCACTCCCGCTTCCCCCGCCTCGGCCTGCTCGTCGACCACGCCCGCCGTCGCCTGAACCGCAGCGAGCACCTGCACCGCCTGGTCAGCACGGACCCCGTCACGGCCGGCCTGCGCGCCGGACACGTCGACGCCGCCCTCGACGCCGAGCCGACGGTGCTCCACCCTCCCCTGGCCTTCACCCCCGGCAGCCGGGTGCTCCCGGTCCTGGTGCCCGCCGGATCCGCGACCGACCCGTAGGCGGCGGACCCTCCATCACACCGGGATCCTGGTACACCCGGCCGCTCGGAACCCGGGAACCCACCGCGACGCCGACGTCGACCCACCACACGGGTACACCTGCGCGCTCCAGCCGGCGGGATGCCCCAAGGGGCAGGGGGTTCGGCCCGAAGGGTGACCTCGGCGTGCTGCACCGAGACCCCGGGTTCGACCGACGATCGGCAGGTGATCGACGAGGTCGATGCCGCGCTCGGCGCGCTCCTGGCCGCGGTGGCCGACACCAAGGCGACGGTGTCGTTCGACCCGCCCGGCGACGGCACCTCCAGCCGCAAGCCGACGTACCACCTCCTCCTGCGAGGGATCGAGGAGGCCGTGGAGGCCCGCAAGGCCGCATGGGAGGACGTCCGCACCGCCGACGGGCGCGTCGAAGGCCGCCAGCCCCCACTGCGGACCTACCGGCTGACCTACGCCCTCGCCGCCACGGCCGGCTCGACGACCGACGAGCACCGGATGCTCGGCACCGCCCTGCGCGGTCTGAGCGCCCACGACGCCGTCCCCGCCGAGCACCTCTCCGGGACCCTGGCCGGCGAGGTGCCCCCCGTGCTGGTCGAGGTCGCCCTGCCCAGCACCACCTCGGGCGCGCTCGCCTCGGCCGAGTGGTGGTCGGCGCTCGGCATCCCGCCCCGCGCCGCCCTCGAGGTCGTCGTCCACGCCCCGCTGGTCCCCGAGCTGCGCACCGACCTGGCCCCACCGGCCGACGAGCTCCACCTCGAGGTCACGACCCGGTCCGGCCCCGGCACCACCGACGTCGCCGACCTGCTCTCCGGGCGCATCGTCCGCCGCTGGCGCACCACCCAGGTCGACGAACCCTCCGGCTGACCGGGCCGGCCACCCCGGTCGCCGGCCCGGACACGCCGGGGGGAGGTCGGACCGACCCCCGCCCCGGCGGCCGTCCGGGTGCGCCTAGGGCTAGACCGTGCAGTAGAGCGTGTTGCCCTCGTCGCCCCACTCGACCTTCCCGGAGTGGGCGGAGCAGTGGCTGGCGAAGCGCATCGCGCAGGAGACGTACCAGTGCTTCTTCACCGAGCAGGTGGCCTTCCCCCCGTTGCCCTTCTCGGCCGCAGCCGGCTCCACCCCGGCCAGGCCGGACGCCCCGACCACCGTCGAAACCAGGACCAACACCGCGCCAACACGTCGTCGCACGTGAGCTCACCTCCTGATCGCGACCGGCGACCACCACCGGTCGGCAGATGAGATCCGTCCGACCCTCCTCGCTTACAGCGTTCGGTCGACCATCTGCCGTGGCATCCGCAGCTCAGGTGCCGGACAGGCCGAGCTCGCCCAGGACCGCCTCGTAGCGGGCCTGGGCCCGCTGGGCCCGGGCCACGTCGCCGTCCAGCTCGCTGGCCCGCACCAGGGTGCGCCACAGGTCGTCCCGGTAGGCGTCCGCGTGCAGGCCCCGCTCGCACGCCCGCAACGCCGCGCCGATGTCGCCCAGGTCCAGGTGCATCTCGGCCAGCTCCAGGGCCGCGTCCCCGACGAGCGCCCGCACCTCGTCGCGCCGTCGCACCACCCACTCCACCGGACCGGCCTCGGGCAGCAGCTCCCCCCGGTACCAGTGCAACGCCCACTCGTAGGCCGCGCACGCCTCGGACTCCCGGCCCGCCCGGCGCTGTTCGCGGGCCCGGCGGACCCCGTCCTCCAGCTCGACCAGGTCGCAGCGGCCCCCGCCCAGGTCCAGCCGGTAGCCGCTCCCGTGCCGGGCGATCGCCGACCGCCCCACCGCCCCACCGACCTCCTCGGCCGCCCGGCGCAACGACGACATCGCGACCTGGAGGCGCCGCCGGCCGCTGGCCAGGTCGGCCTCCGGCCACAACAGGTCGACCAGGTGCTCGTCGTGCAGGGTCACCCCCGGGTTCACCGAGAGCACCCACAACAGCGTCAGCACCTTGGGCCGGATGCTGCCCGTCTCCATGCGGCGACCGCCCATCACCAGGTCGTAGCCGCCCAGGCACCGCACCCGGACCGACGGCCCGTCCGGCGGCGAAGCCCCCGGCGCGTCCACCGCCGACCGCGGCCGGGCCGGCGCGGCCACCGGACCACCGCCGGCGAGGCCCGCACCGAAGCCGTCCGAAGGGTCGCCACCCCCGGACCCGGCCGGCTCGCCGTCACCCCCGGCGACCGGGCCGCCGAAGCCCGCCAACAAGTCCTTCAACCGCGACTCCAAGGTGACCACCCCGTGGTGGCCGGCCGCGTCCAGCGCCCGCCGGGCCAGCACCTCGGCCTGGTCGCGGTCCCCCGCCGCACCCAGGAAGGCGGCGTGGTCGGCCCGGGCCTCGGCGACCAGCGGTCCGCTGCCCAACCCGGCCGCGGCGAACACGCCCGCCTCGAAGCGCGTCCCGGCCGACGCCGGGTCGCCCAGCAGCGCGGCGAGCTGGGCCTGCACGCAGGCCAGCGGCCGGTGCACGACACCCCCGGGCAGCACCACCATGGCCACCTCGCAACCCTGGAGGACCACGGCCAGCTCGGCGGCGACCTCGGTGTCGCCCAGGGCCACGGCCACCTCGGCGAACAGCGCCGCCGCCACGAGGTGGTCGTCGCCCTGCGAGGCCGGCACCGCCCGCTGCTCGATGGCGAAGCGGTCCAACGCCGTCACCGCCTCCTGGCGGGCGCCCGAGTCCAACGCCACCAGCGCGGCCATCGCCCGCCACACCGCCCGGTGGGGCTCCCGCTCGACCGCGGCGCGGATCGGCCCCTCGCAGCGGTCCATCCCACCCAGGTGCCGGGCCACCTCGAACGCGGTCGCCGCCCGGGCCGGCTGGGTCGCCGCGCTGGCCCAACGGGCCCGGGCCCCCGTGGCCGCCATGCGCTGGGCCACCACGAAGCGCCCGTCGAGCAGGGCCGCCGACTGGAGCGCCACCGCCGCCATCCACTGGACCCGGGCCAGCCGGGTCCGCGACGCCAGGTCGACCAGGGCCGCCCCGGCGTCGTCGGCTCCGGCCCGATCGCCCCGGGCCAGGGCCAGGTCCCGGCAGGCGTGGAGCGCCTCGGCCCGCAGCAGCGGGTCCCCGGCCCGGTGGGCCGCGGCGCGGGCCTCGGCCAGCAGCTCGGCCCTCTCGGCCAGCGACCGGACCCGGTCGGGCGGCGCGGACGACGACAGCGCCAGGGCCCGCACGCACGCGGCCCGGTCGCAGTCGTCGGGCGCCTCGTCGAAGACCCGGGCGGCCAGCGCGGACAGCTCGGCGGCCAGGCTCGGCGGCACCGGGGCACCCGGCGCGAACGCCGTCGCCGCCGCGGCGAGCACGTCCACGTCCAGGCGGGCCGAACCCACGTCGCCCGCGGCCCGCACCGCCCGGGCCACGTCGTCGGCAGGTGGCTGGTAGGCCAGGTCCGCGCTCAGTGCCCGGGCCCGGGCCGCGTGGAGCCGGGCCTGGTGCTCGGCGGTCGCCCGGCCGGCCCGGGCCGACACCGTGGCGCAGAGCTGGACCGCCTCGTCGGCCTCGCCGGCCCGGAGGTGGTGGTCCACCGCGAGGACCGTCCAGTGGACGAGGTCCTCGACCGGCGGCTCCGGGTCGGCCAGCAGGTGGTGGACCACGAAGCTCGGCGCCGCGGCGTTGCGCCTCACCCTCTCCACCACCACAGCTGCCGCCAGCCGGTGGGTCGTCGCGGCGACCCCGGGCGGCACGCGTTCGAGCAGCAGGCGGCGCACCGTGCGGTCGGCGAAGGCGTACGCCCCCGGCCCCCGGTCCTCGACCAGGCGCATCTCGCGCGCCGCGTCGAGCGCCTGGAGCACCGCCACGATCCCCGTCGCGGTCGACTCGGCCACCAGCACCGCGTCGACCGTGTCGCCCAGCACCGCGGCCCGGCCGAGCAGGCGCCGGTGCGGCGGGTCGAGCCGGGCCAGGCGCTCCTCGATCCGCACCCGGGCCCCGGCCGCCACGGGCAGCTCGGTCCACGGGCCCCGCCCGCCGGTCGAGGCCAGCACCTCCTCGACGTAGCGGGGGACCCCGCCCGTCGCGTCACGGATGGCCAGCAGCTCCTGGCGCAGGACCGGCCCGCCGATCTCGTGGCGGACCAGGGCCGACAGCTCCTCGAGGTCCAGGGCACCCAGCCGCACCACGGGACCGGGCAGGTTCTCGATCGCGGCGACGGGCGGGATGTCCGGGTCGTCGAGGTAGCTGACCACCATCAGGACCGGGCCCGACCGGCCGATGGCCCCCTGGACGATCCCCCGCAGCCGGTCGACCTCGGCCCCGTCGCACAGGTGGAGGTCGTCCACCACCACCAGGTGGGGGACGGGCGACGCCTCCGGCCCGCCGACCGCCACGTCGAGCTGGGCGACCAGCGCGTCCCACGGGCCGGCGCCGGCCCCGCCCAGCCAGGCGACCTCCCCGTCGCCGGCGCGGACCGACGCCGCGGCCAGGTCGAGCAGCGTCGTCTTGCCGATCCCGGACGGGCCCGACACCCGCACCATCTGCACGCGACCCGAGGTCGTGACGTCGTCGAGCAGGCGCAGGTGCCGGCTCTCCGCCCTTCGGTGGATCAGCGCCCGCCGGAGGGACCCGGGCCGCACATCGCCCTCGT
>JBFWTJ010000033.1:0-18292 GCA_050247895.1 Acidimicrobiia bacterium | reverse complement strand
CCGGGGGGTGGCCACGGCCGGGCGGACCGCGGCGCCGGCGACGGGCGTGGGGCGTGCGGGCCGGTCGGGCACCACGGCCAGGCGCCGGAGCGAGGTCGGGGCACGGGGCGCGGCCCCGGTGGCCCGGGCCGCGGCGCCGGGTGCGACCGGTCCGACCCCGGCGTGGCGCGCCGCGGCGGTCGACCGGCGCACCCGGGTCGACAGCGGGGAGGTGAAGGGTCGCGCCGGCCCGGTGGCGGCAGTGCCGGACGCGCCGGTCGCCGCGGGACGGTCGTCGGCGCGGGCTCCCGGAGCGGGTCGCACCGGGAGGTGCCCGGCGAGCCGGGGACCGGCAGGGGACCCGGATGCCCCGGCGGCGGCGAGGCGGCGGATCACGGCGGCCGCGCCGGTCGCCGCGGCGGCGCCCGTACCCGAACCTCTCCGCCCGCCCGGCACCGACGACCCTGCGCCGGTCGCCACGGGGCTCCGTCCGAGGGCCGCGGCCAGCCGGCGGCGCACGTCGGTCGTGGCGTCGGTGGTGTGGGTGGCGGGAGCGCCCGTGGTCGGAGCGCCGGCGCGCGGCGCGTCCGTGGATCGGGCGGCGGTCGTCGGTCGCGGTCGCTCCGCCCCTGCCGCGACCGGTTCGTGACCGCCGCGGCCGGCGCGGCGGTCGGGACCGGCCGTCCGGCGTGGCGTCCCGGTGGCGGCACCCGAGCGGGCCGGGTCGGGCGAGGGTG
Organism: Acidimicrobiia bacterium; assembly: GCA_050247895.1. GTDB lineage: Bacteria > Actinomycetota > Acidimicrobiia > Acidimicrobiales > VFJN01 > CAVPEW01. The sequence goes on along the minus strand of JBFWTJ010000033.1, from coordinate 17,576 downwards.
CGACCAGCCGTGCGAGCGGTGCCGTCCCGACCCGCGGCCCGGCGACCGGGCCACGGGCCACGCTCGGGAGCGGCACGGTGGTGCCGCCGGCACCCAGGGCCTCGGTCGCCCGGGCTCGGGCCAACGCTCCGGCACCGGCCGGGCCGAACCGGCGCTGCAACAGGTAGGCGGGGTGCGGGGTGCCCCGGCGCAGCGCCGGCGGGGCCTCCGTCGCGGGTCCGGACGCGCCGGTCGCCCCCGGTCCGGGTGCGGTCCCTCCGTTCGGGCCGCCCTCGCCACCGGTCGCCGTCGAGCCCGTGCCGGCGTCCTGCCCACGTCGGTCGCTCGTGCCGTCCGTGCGTCGTTCGCCGGCAGCGGGTCCGCGGCGGCCGTCGCCCCTGGCCGTCCGGCCGAGCGGTGCGCCCGGGCCGCTCGGGCCGGGCCGGGCGGCCGGCGACCCGTCGGCGCCCGTCCCGCCGGTGCGCCCGTCGCCGGCCGCGGGTCCGGACGCGCCGGTGGCCCCGGATCCGGGCGCGGCCCCGGGTGCAGCCGGTCGGTGGGGGGCAGCCGGCTGGCCCGTCGAGCCGGTGCCGCGGTCGAGCGCGGCGAGCCGGCCCGGGTCGGGTCGGGTCGGGGTCGGTCGTGACGACGAGCGCTCGGGGCGGGCCGCCCGCCCGCGGTCGGCGCCGAGCCGCCGCACCGGCGCCTCGGCCGGGCGCGCCGCACGACCGGGGTCGGCCGTGCGGCCGGCGAGGGCCGCGGCGATCGGCGATCGGGACGGGTCGGCCACCCCTGGAGGCAGGGTCCGGCGGCCCTTGCGGCCACCGTCGCCCGCGGCGCGCACGGCGGGTTCGCTGGCCACGGCCGCGGTGCTGGGTCGGAGCCGGCGGGCCACCCCGGCCGGGCCGGTCGAGCGACCGGCGGCCGAGTCGTGGCGTCGGGCCAGCGCCCGGGGCAGCCCTCGGGGCGGCAGCCCGGCCGACGGCGCCGGTCGGCGGCCCCCGGTCAGCCGGCGCAGTCGGTCCATGGCCGGGTCGCCGGACAGGCCGGCGCTGCGCCGCCGGTCGGGCACCTCGACCGCACCCCAGAGGCGGGGGTCGAGGCGGACGGGCAGGCCCGAGGTCGGCACCGGTGCGGCCGTGTCCAGGTTCCGGCGGGCGACGATGGAGCGCCCGGCGGCCGCGCTGAAGCCGGCGCTGCGCCGGGCCAGCGTGCCGATCCGCGCGACGGGCCGCGCCGGTCCGCCCCGCCGGGTCGGGCGGGCGAAGCGCCGGGCCACGGCCCGACCGAGTGCCCTCGGGTCGGTGGTGCCCGGGGATGCAGCGTCAGCGTCGCCGGCCATCGTCGTCAGTGGTTCTCGGCCCGGAACCCGTGGTGGGCGATCTCGAGCTCCTCGTCGGCCACGTCGGCCGCGCCGGTGGCCAGCTCCGGACCGCTCCAGCGGACCGGGAAGGCACCCTCGACGTTCCAGGACCGCAGCGGCGTCCCGTCGCTGCCCAGCAGCGTGATGGCCCCGGTGTTGCGCTCCAGCTTGTTGCCGGCCGCGGCGAACCCGTCGCCCGACACCTCCTGGAGCCAGGAGAAGAGGTTGTCGCTGTTGGTGACGCCCCGCTTCAGCACGATGTTGGGCCAGGTCATGCGGCCGGGGAACCGGTGCTCGAAGCCGTTCTGGCCACCCTCGGCGTAGACCTCGACCGACACGTCGACCTGGAGCCCGTGGACCTCGCGGAAGGTCCCGATGTCGACGCCGTCGACGGCCAGGCGGAAGGTGCCCGCGGTGAGCTGCTTGCCGGCGAAGTCAGGCGGAGCCACGGACCGACTCCCAGGCGCGCTCGTTCAGCGACGAGACGTGGCGGACGAGCCGGCCCCGATCGGCGTGCTCGAGGTCGAGCAGCGTGTCGAGGTCCCAGTGGAGGTGGTACGCCAGGTACGCCAGCTCCTGCCAGAGCGCGTCGGTCGGGTACCGGATCATCGCTCTCCTGCCGGGACCTCCTCGACCGCGGCCCGCCGCCCGGGGAGGCGCTCGGCGAACGACCCGGGGGCGTCGTGGCCCCCGGGTGCCGAAGCCGGTGCCGGCGCGGGTGCCGAGGCGGCCCGCTGCGCGGCGAGCAGCTCCTCGACGTCCTCGTCGCTGCCGAAGTTGATGACGCCGTAGAAGTCCTGGAGGTAGGCCAGGTCGACGGCGAACAGGCCCTCGATGTCACCGGGGGTCACCTGCCGGAGCGTGCCGAGCTGGGTGACGACCCGGGACAGGACGATGACGGTGAGGAACGGGTCGTCGGGCCCGCCGATGCGCGGGTCGCGCAGCGGCTCGAGCTCGTCGCGCGCCGTGGCCAGGCGCATCGTCCCCCGCCGGTGCAGGGTGCCGTCGTGGCCGACGTAGCCCTTGGGGAGGGTGAATTCGTACTCGGTCTGGAGACCGGTCACTTCACCCTCTCGGCGAACTCGTGGGCGATGGTGAGCTCCTCGACCACGATGTCGCCGCTGGAGGCGTCGAGGTCGCCGATGGAGGTCTTGGTCGGGAACCCGTTCTCGAAGTTCCAGCGGGCGACCTCGGCGCCGGTCGAGTCGTACATGACGACCGAGCCGTTCTTGCGCTCGACCGTCCCCTCGCTGACCGCCTTGTGCCACTCGTGGATCTCGGCGTTGGAGGTGACGCCCCGGCGCAGCGTGATGTCGCCGAAGGTGGTCTTGCCCGGGTACTTCCGGTTGATCGTCCGGCCTTCCTTGGTGGTCTCCCAGTTGTCGATGATCTCGGTGTTGCGGTCGAGGCCGCTCAGGTTCTGGAAGTAGCCGTGGACGAGGCCGTCCACCTCGAGGGCGAAGTAGCCGGCCTGGAACTGGATGTGGGATTCGCCTGGCATGTCGGTCTCCGTGTGTGTCGATCAGGCCGGCTACGCCGCGGCCTGGTCCTTGAACTGGGCGATGCGGAAGATGACGAACTCGGCCGGCTTGACCGGTGCGATCCCGACCTCGACGACGAGCTTTCCCTCGTCGATGGACTCGGGCGGGTTGGTGTCCTCGTCGCACTTCACGTAGAAGGCCTGCTCGGGGGTCGAGCCGAACAGGGCGCCGTCACGCCACAGGCCCCGGAGGAAGGCGTTGAGGGTGCGCTTCACGCCCTCCCACAGCCGGACGTCGTTGGGCTCGAAGACGGCCCACTGGGTGCCGTCCATGATCGTGGACTCGACCATGTTGAAGAGCCGCCGCACGTTCAGGTAGCGCCAGTCGCTGTCCGAGGACAGGGTCCGGGCGCCCCACACCCGGATGCCCCGGGTGCCGAAGGGGCGGATGCAGTTGATGCCGATCGGGTTGAGCAGGCCCTGCTCGGTCTTGGTGATGTCCCGCTCGACGTCGAGCACGCCGCGCAGGGTCTCGTTGGCCGGGGCCTTCCACACGCCGCGGGACTCGTCGACGCGGGCCCACAGGCCGGCGATGTGGCCCGACGGCGGGACGAGGACCTCGCTGGAGCCGTTGGTGCCCAGCGGGTCGTCGACCTTGACCCAGGGGTAGTAGAGGGCGGCGAAGGCCGAGTCGTACATGGCCGTGTCCGACCGCCACTCCCGGATCTCCTGGGGGCCCATCCCGGGGGGCGCGTCGAGGATCGCCATGCGGTTGGCCTGCTGCTCGCAGTGGCCGATCAGCGCGGTCTGCACCGACTTCCACAGGTTGAGGTCGACCGAGCCGTCGTCCTTGGTCGCCGCGGTGATCAGGTCCGGGACCAGCACCATGGTGACGTCGGCGGCGATGCTCAGGCCCGAGATGCCGGTGCGGGCCGACTCCGAGCCGGCGAAGCGCTTGCCCGAGACGGGCACGGGCAGGGGGGCCGACTTGGCCAGCGGGAACGAGCCCGGCTTGAGCACGTCGATCATGGAGGAGAGGTCGATGCCCTTGTCCAGGGCCACCTCGACCTTGACCTTCTCGGAGGTGGCGTTGACCACGCTGGCCAGGTTCCGGTCGCCGGCGTCGAAGGTCAGGTTGTCGAAGGACTCGACGACCCGGCCGCCCTCGAGCACGTCGAGGCGGACGGGCGAGGGCCCCTCGGCGTCGTCGTCGCCGGCGTCGGAGCGGCTGATCGCGATCGAGATGTCGGCGTCGGGCTCCGTGCTGGTCACCGTGACCGGCGACCCGAGGGCCCGGTCGGCGGCGGGGAGCTCGGCCACCGCCGGCTGGCCCGACGGCTCGGCGTTGGGGATGCGGACGATGTAGGCGATCGATCCGCCGTTGTTGAAGTAGCCGTAGACGGAGTGCGGGAGGACGCAGCCGGGGGCGAAGCCGCCGTACAGGTCCTCGAACTGGCTCCAGCTGGTCACGAGCCGGGGGCGCACGCCCTCCGGGTCGTTGGGGTCGTCCGTCGGTGCCTTGCCCGTGAAGCCCACGAAGGCCGCGATCGCCGTGGCGGCCGCAGTCAGCGACTTCGAGCTCGACGGCACCTCTTCGACGTAGACACCCGGTGCGGCGTAGGTCGGCACTGCAGGCCCCTCTCTCGAACGGTTGCTCTGTCCGAAGCAGGGACGGACTCGCGCCGGCCCGCGCTTCCCGCCGGGGAGCACCGCCACCGCAAGATCCCGCCACCACCGAGAGACCGGCTTCCTCAGGGCTCGCCGCGCCTGCACCCACCAGGCATCGCGAAGGTACCCCACTCGGGGTGCGGCTGTCTGCGCCCTTCGTAGCAGTTGGGCCGTTCGGCCTACGCGGCGGGGTCGGGGCCTCGCGGCGGGGGAGCGACCGGTACGGTGACGGCCGATGGTCCGGCGGGTCAGGTGGACGGCTTTCGCCGACGTTCTGCTGCACGGCCTGGCCGGTGGGGACGGGGACGGCGCCGACGCCGAGGCCCGGTCGGCCCGCCGCCGGGAGGCGTCGGCCGCGCTGCAGGAGGCCCTCGACGCCGAGCGGCCGCTGCTGTGGTCGCTGGTCGAGTCGGCCGGGCTGGCCGCGGAGGAGGTCGAGGTCCTCGCCCTGTGCGCCGCGGTGGAGGTGGACGAGCAGCGCCAGGCGCTGGTGGCCCGCCTGCAGGGCGAGGACGTGCGGCGGCCCACGCTGGGCCTGCTGGCCCGGCTGTTCGACCCGGCCCACCCTGGCCCGCTGGCCGTGGCCGAGGGATCCCGGCTGCGGCGCGCCGCGCTGGTCGAGGTGCCCGGGGTCGGACCTTGGGCCGCCCGCCCCGTCGTGGTGGCGTCGCAGGTGGTGTGGGCGCTGGCCGGGGACACCTCCCTGGACCCCGAGCTGCCCGCCGGGGCCACCGTCGTGCCCGGTGCGCCCGACGGTCCCGACCCCGACGGGCCGTCGCACCTGCTGGTGGTGGGCGAGGACCGGACCCGGCGCCGGGAGGCGGCCGGCGCGCGCCTGGCCCGCTCGCACCTGCTCTGCACGCCGCTGCCCTCGACCCGGGCCGAGTGGGACGCGGTGGTGCGCGAGGCCACGCTGTCCGCCCTGGCCGTGGTGCTCGAGCTCGAGCCGCCCGAGGGCGTCCACGAGCTGCCGCCGGTGGCCCGCCGGGCCGTCGAGCGGGCCGACCACCTGCCCTGGTGCCTGGCCTCGGCCCACGAGCTGCCCCTCGACAACCTGCCCGAGGGCCGGTGGGCCGAGGTGCGGGCCGAGCCGGCCACGGCGTCGTCCGACGAGGTGGCCGGGGCGCTGGGCGACCGCTCGGACCACGGCCACCGCCTCGGCGCCGAGCAGCTCCGCCTGCTGGGCCGCCTGGCCGATCCCGGTCCGGTCGACGCCGCGGCCCGGCGCCTGGCCGCCGGCCCGCTGGAGCGCAGCGCCCGGCGCATCCAGCCCCGCCGCCGCTGGGACCACCTGGTCCTGCGCCCGGGCCAGGAGCGCCAGCTCCGCGAGCTGGTGGCCCGCTACCGCCACCGGGCCACGGTCCACGGCGAGTGGGGCGTGCCCGCGGTGCCCTCCAGCGGGCTGATCGCCCTGTTCTCGGGGCCGTCGGGGACGGGCAAGACGACCGCGGCGGAGGTGGTGGCCGGCGAGCTGGGCCTCGACCTGTTCGTGGTCGACCTGTCCTCGGTGCTGAGCAAGTACATCGGCGAGACCGAGCAGAACCTGGACGCCGCGTTCGAGGCGGCCACCGCGGGCAACGTCGTCCTGCTCTTCGACGAGGCCGACGCCCTGTTCGGCCAGCGCAGCGACGTGTCCGACGCCCGGGACCGCTACGCCAACGTCGAGGTCTCCTACCTGTTGCAGCGCATCGAGCGCTGGGACGGGTTCGCGGTGCTGACCACCAACCTGCGCCAGCACCTCGACCAGGCGTTCCTGCGCCGGATCCACGTGGCGGTGGAGTTCCCGTCGCCCGACGAGTCCGAGCGCCGGCGCATCTGGTCGGTGGCGCTGGACGGCCTGCCGCTGGCGGTGGCCGACGGCGACGTGGAGGACCTGGCGGCGCGCTTCGACCTGACCGGCGGGTCGATCCGCAACGCCGCGCTGACCGCCGCCTTCCTGGCCGCCGACGCCGGGGGCGAGGTGACTACGCCGCTGCTGGTCCGAGGGGTGTCGCGCGAGCTGGAGAAGCTGGGCCGGCTGCGCAACGAGGACGACTTCGGCCCCTGGTTCCCCTACGCCGAGTGACCCCCGCACCCACGCCGGCGCCGTGCCGGCCGGTCAGCCGTCGGCCTCGTCCAGCGCCTCGGCCGGGTCCTCGCCGTCCATGACGGACAGGGCCGCCTCGCCGTAGGCCTCGACGAGGTCGGACAGCTCGGCCACCAGGCCCTCGAGCAACGGGTCGGACAGGGTCTGGCCCTGGAGCCTCAGGCCGACCCGGGCCCGCAGCTCGCCGTCGTCCAGGTCGAGCTCCCAGCACCCGCTGCCCAGGCCGAGGTTGGCCCGGGTCACGAGCTCGGCCAGCGCGCCCCGGTGCTCGGCCGGGCAGTCGACGGGCGCGAAGGCGTAGGCGACGACGGCCTCGTGGGGGTCCTCGATCCCCAGGAAGGTGACGACCCAGTCGCCGTCCTCGTCGTCGGGGCCGATGAGGTGGACGATCCGGTCGTCGTCCTCCTGCCGCTCGAAGCCGGCGCCACGGGCCTCGAGCAGCTCGGCGATGCGGTCGGCGAGCGCGGTCACCCGCCGATGCCCTCGAGGTGCTTGGTCAGGATCCCCTTCAGGTGTCCCCGCTCCTTCTTGTAGCGCTTCTCCTCGTCCGCGGTCCGGGGCGACTTGTTGGCCAGGGCCCGGAACGAGGCGATGTGCGCGGCGTCGATCTTGGCCAGCGCACCGGCCAGGTTGGTCTCGGCGATGATGTGCAGGATCTTCTCGGCCTGGGTCTGGACCGCCTTGGACGGCGAGCAGAGGCAGTCGATGAAGGTGTTGATCTGGCGCAGGCACTTGGTGGTGACCATCTTCAGGAGCCGCTCGCGGTCGCCGGCGGCGATGGCCTTGTTGGCCTTCTTGGCGCCGGCGGGCGTCCCCTTGATGGCCTTGGCCGTCTTGGCCTGCGACGCCTCGATGTTGCCGCCGAAGAACATCTTGGCCCCCCACATGACGCTCCTCTCCTTGGGGGCCTTGCCACCGGTCGGGGCCTTGCCGTAGCCGATCTCGTTGCGGGCCTTGCGGAGCTGGTGGACCCGCTTGGCCCGCTTCCCGCCCGACTTCAGCGCCCGGTAGGCGGCGGCCCCGCCCTTGAGCGTCTTGCCGGTGATCTTGGTGGCGCCGAAGTCCGAGCCGGCGGTGAGGGTGCCCGCGGCGTCCAGCGCCGCGCCCGTCCCCTCGATCATGTTGAGGGTGGCCGTCTCGGCCTTGCGGCCCTGGCCGAACTTGGCGAACTCCTTGAGCTTGCCGAGCTTGGTGTACTCGTCGCCGGCCCCGGCCGCGCCGGACGCCTTGAACTGGTTGCGGACGTCGGTGCCGTAGCCGAAGTCGTGGTAGCCGCTCTTGGCCTCGGCCTGGGTCCGCAGCCAGTCGAGGAAGGGCTTGGGGTTGGTGGCGTCGAAGCTGCCGAACTCGTCGCGCAGCTTGACGAACCGTGCGTGCTCGCCCCGCTTCAGGCCGCTGGTGGCCGCCTTGCGGGCCTTGCCGGCCGCGGAGACGTCGCCTTTGGCCTTGGTCCTGTCGGACTGGGCCTTGCTGATGTCGGCCTCGGCCTTCTGGACGTCCGCGCCGCGCGCCTTGCGGGCGGTGTCGGCCGCGGTGGCGGCATCGGTCTTGGCCTTGGCCGCAGCGGTCTTGCGGGACGTGGCGTCGTCGGACCGGGCCTTCTTGTCGGCGGCCCGGTCGTCGTCGACCTTCGCCTTGGCCTTGTCGCGTGCTGCGATGGCGTCGGCCTTGGCCTTGGTCGCGGCGGTCACCGCGGTGGTGTTGGCGTCGATCTTGGCCTTGTGCTTCGCCATCTCGTCGGCGAGCGCCTTGTCCCCGGCGGCCTTGGCCGCGGCCTGGGCGTCGGCCTTGGACTTCTTGGCCGCCAGCGCGTCCTTCATGGCCTGGGCCGCGGCGGCCTTGCTCGCCGCGGCGGCCGCCTTGTCGGCCGCGCCCTGGTCGGCCTTCTGGCTGGCCAGGGCCTCCTTCTCCTTCTTGGTCGCGGCGACCACGTCGTCCATGGCCTTCTGGGCCGCCACCCGGGCGGCCTCGAGGGCCTGCTCGCGGGTCTTGCCGGCCTTGGACGCGTCGGCCTCGGCCTTCTGGGCCGCCTGGTCGGCGGCGTCCATGACGGCCTTGGCCGCCTTGTCGGCATCGGCCTTGGCCGTGGCCAGGACCTTGGCGTGGGCGTCCTTGGCCCCGCCCAGCGCGGTCGCCGCGGTCTTGGTGGCGGCCTTGCCCTGCTTGGCCGCGTCGTCGGCCGCGAAGCGGGCGCCCTCGCTCTTCCAGAACTCCTGGAACCGCTTGAGGCGCTCGCTGTCGGGCAGGTACTGGTCCTGGGCCCGCTTGAGGTGGGTGCGGCGGCGGCCGAGCTTGGCCGAGGTCACCGCGTCCTCGGTGCCGGTCTTGAACTTCTCGGCCGCGGTGACCAGGTTGGTGGCCACGTCGAGGCCGGGGACGCTCTCGCCGATGGCGCTGGCCAGGCTGGAGGCGGCGCCGGTCCCGCCCCCGCCGAGGCTCCACAGGCCGCTCTCGATCTCCTGGGCGCCGAGGTTGTGGCCGAAGCTGCCCCGCTCGTTCTTCACGACCTTGGCGATGCCCTTCGCGCCCTCGACGCCGCCCGAGGCCATGGAGGCCAGGCCGGAGGCCACGCCGAGCGCGCCGGTGGTCTCGCCGTAGCCGTCCCCGCCGAAGCTCTCGAGCTCGCCGAACTCCTTGGCGCTGAGGTCCGAGCTGGCCATGGTCGACTTGTGGATGGTGTCGGCCAGGTCGATGAAGTCGAGGGGGATCGAGACCGACGAGTCCTGCTCGAAGGCGCCGACCGGGTCGTCCTTCCAGTCGGCCACGGTCATGACGCCGATGCGGCGGACGGGCGCGGCGCCCCCGCCCCGCTGCTGGACGACGTGGGCCAGCTCGTGGGCCAGGACGCGCTCGCCCCGGGCCGAGCCGGGGTCGTAGGCGCCCTCGGCGAACCAGATGCCGGACCCGGCGGTGAAGGCGGTGGCCTGGAGGCCGCCGGCGAGCTGGTGGGCCCGGGAGTCGTCGTGCACGCGCACGTCGGACAGGTCGGTGCCGAAGGCGTGCTCCATGCGGGCCTGGGTCCGCCCGTCGAGCCGGCCGCCGCCCCCGGCGCGGATGGCGCGCTCCTCGGCCGGGGTGGTGTCGCCGCCACCCCGGGCGTCGGGCCCGGCGGCGGCGCGGCGGGCGGTCGCCGCACCGGCGGTGGTGGCCAGGCGGGCGGGTGCCGCGGGGCCGGCGTCGCCCCGCTCGGCGTCGGGATCGCCCGCGCCGCCGGCTGCCGAGGGCGGACCGAGCTCGGGACCCGCGCCGGCCAGGCGGCGCAGCGCGGCGTCCGCGGCGGCGTCGGCGGCGTGCTCCCAGGGATCGTCGGCCCTGCCGACGGCGAGCTTGGCCTGCACGACCGCGCCGCCGGTGGCGGTCAGCACGGCGGCCGACCGGGCGTCGCCCGCGGCCGCACCGGCGACGAGGGCCGCGTCGAGGACCGGGACCGCGGTCCGGGTCGCCGTGGCCGGCGCGCGCTCCTCGCCCGCCGCCTCCGCGTCGCGCCGCTTGCGACCTTCCCGCCCCGCCTGCCGTGCCGCCATGGCCACGGAGGGTAACGCAAAGGGCCGGCGTGGCGTAGGGGTCTTGTGGCCCCTCAGGTGGCCTGCGACCGGGGCGCGCCCGGTCCCGTGAAGGTGATGACGCCGCCCCAGCCGCACTGGCAGGTCGAGCCGACGGTCAGCGCCGGGATGCCCCCGATCGTGGTCGTGGGCGCGCCCGGCTTCCACGGTCCCACCGTGACGGGCACGCAGGGCATGGGGGTGAGCACGCCGGACGCCGCGGCGGTGGCGGATGCGACGGTCGGGTTGGCCAGCGACGTGCACATGGCGAACGGGGGGATGTTGTTGATCGGCACGATGTCGGTGATGCGGCAGGCCGGCCGGCTCTCGACGACGGCCGGCTGGGGGGAGGCCTGCGGGATGATGGCCGAGGGCGCGGTGCCGAAGGAGCAGACCATCGGGGTCCCGGCGACGATGATCGGCGGCACCGCTAGCGCCCCGAGTCCTTCGACGAGCCCCGCAGCGGCTCGCCCGCGCTGGCCCCGAGGCAGATGACGCTGCGGTCGTCGCGCTCGTCCCAGCTGCGCAACGTGGGCAGCAGGTAGGTGTGGAACAGCGCGGAGTCGAGGTAGTCCGAGCCGAAGTAGTCCGACCAGCGGGCCACGCAGGCCGCGTCGCCGAAGTCGCTCAGGGCCGCGTCGCCCGGGTAGGTGTCGCCGTCGTCCCACTCGACCACGGCGAACACCTCGTGGGTGTGGGCCTCGGCGCAGGGGACCGCGACGACCTTCTCGACCTCGGCGGTGATCTCCTCGCCGGGCGACAGGCAGTCACCGGGCTGCAGGTCGAAGACGGCGACCTCGCCGGACGAGGTGATCCGGCCGTCGTCGTCACGCGCGACGTCGTCGTCGCTGCAGCCGGCCGACCAGCCGGCGACGGCCAGGACGAGGCAGCCGGCCGCCAAGCGTCCCGCCCTCACCGGCTCGCGAGGGGTTCGGGTCGTGCCGTGACCGGCGAGGCGGGCACCGTCGCCGGCCCCGCCCCGCCCGACGGTGGATCGGCACCGGGCGTCGTCGCCCGCAGGGCCAGGGCCGCCTCGCAGCGGGCCAGGCGGTCGGCCAGCGCGTCGAGCCGGGCGACGATGTCGTCGAGGCGCTCGACCAGGTCCGGGCCGGCGCCCGAGGCCGATCCGTCCGCTCCCGCGGTCGATCCGTCGAGCCCGGCGGTCAGGCCGTCGAGCCGGCGGTCGAGCTCGCGGTGGCCGGCGGTGGTCGCCGCGGCGAGGTCGCCGACGCGCCCGGCCAGCAGCGCGAGCGAGCGGGCCACCGCGTCGAGGCGGTCCTCGCCGGCCCGGTCGTCGGCGGGCACGGCTGGGCCACCCGCCCGGCGATCGGCGGCCGGATCGGACCGACCGGCGAGGTCCTCGGCGGGGAGCGTGACCAGTGCCGGGCCACGGTCGAGGTCGCGTGGTGCGCCGCCGGGCGGCGAGGCGGCGGGGTCGGCCGCGTGCCGGGGTCGGGCCCCGGCTCCCGGGCCGTCCAGGCGGGTCGCGGGGTCGCCGGTGCGGTCGTCGACGGTCGCCGTGGCGGTGCGCGACCAGACGGCGAGCTGGCGGGACCAGCGGGCCAGGGCGTCCTCGACGTGGGAGCCCCGCCCGTTGCCCCGCACGGTCTCGGGCCCGGGCAACTGGAAGCAGAGCCGGTCACCGGTGCGCACCAGCGCCGTCCAGCGCACGCCGGTGTCGCACGACGCCACCAGCTCGGCGGCCAGGTGCCGGTCGTCGTCGCAGCACAGCAGGTGGCCGAGGGCGTCGATCGGCCCGGCGAAGTCCCGGATGGCGCTGGGGGAGAGGTCGCCGACCTGGTAGCAGACCGTCGTCCAGGTGACCTGGTCCCGGTCGGGGTCGGGCGACAGGTAGGTGGCCAGCTCGGCCTCGGCCCCGGCCGCGGCCAGCCCGAGCAGGGCCAGTGCGGCGTCGCACTCGGCCCGCCGCGCCGTGCCGGACGCCGGGACGGCGCCCCGCAGCACGCGTAGGGCGGTGAGGAAGCGCGCGCCGGCCCGGTCGTCGGGGCGGACCCCCGCCTTCCGCAACCGGACCTGCACGTCCGTCATCCGCGCCTTCCCGCCTCGCCGAGCTGTCTGCCGCCCACGAACGGTAGTGCACGTCCTACCGTCGGTCGACGGTCCGATCGGACCGGTCGTGGCCGGTCGAGCACCGGTGGTGCCCGGGCCCCGTCCGGACCCGGGCACGGGAGCGGACGGCGGGCGGCGGGCGGCGGGCGGCCCGGCCGCTACTTCAGGTCGGCGTCGCCCCGGGCGTAGGCCTCGACCAGCTCACGGGCCTGCTCGTCGCGGTACTGCCGGCCGGGCGACTTCATGAAGTAGGCCGAGGGGCCCTCGAGCGGCCCGGCCATGCCCCGGTCCAGGCCGATCTTGGCGCAGCGGACGGCGTCGATGATGACCCCGGCCGAGTTGGGCGAGTCGTGGACCTCCAGCTTCAACTCGACGGTCAGCGGCACGTCGCCGAAGTTGCGGCCCTCGAGGCGGATCAGGGCCCACTTGCGGTCCTGGAGCCACGGCACGTGGTCCGACGGGCCGATGTGGACGTCGTTGTCGCTGATGCCCTGGTCGATCTGGCTGGTCACCGACTGGGTCTTGGAGATCTTCTTGGACTTCAGCCGCTTGCGCTCCAGCATGTTCATGAAGTCCATGTTCCCGCCGAAGTTGAGCTGGTACGTGTGGTCGATCGAGGTGCCGCGGTCCTCGAAGAGGCGGGCCAGCGTCCGGTGGACGATGGTGGCGCCGACCTGGCTCTTGATGTCGTCGCCGATGATGGGCACGCCGGCGGCGACGAACTTCTCGGCCCACTCCGGATCGCTGGCGATGAACACGGGGATGGCGTTGACGAACGCGACGCCGGCGTCGAGGCAGGCCTGGGCGTAGTGGCGCTGGGCCTCCTCGGAGCCGACCGGCAGGTAGGAGACCAGCACGTCGACCTTCGCGTCGCGCAGGACCTGGGCCACGTCGACGGGCTCGGCCGGCGACTCCTGGGCCACCTCCCGGTAGAACTCGCCGAAGCCGTCCATCGTCGGGCCCCGCTGGACCTCGACCCCGAGGTGGGGCAGGTCGGCGAAGCGGATGGTGTTGTTGATCTCGGCGAACAGCGCCTTGGAGGCGTCGAGGCCGACCTTGTTGGCGTCGACGTCGAAGGCGGCGACGAGCTCGAGGTCCCGCACGTGGTAGCCGCCGAGCACGACGTGCATGAGCCCGGGCACCTGGTCGGACGGGTCGGCGTCCTTGTAGTACTCGATGCCCTGCACCAGCGAGCTGGCGCAGTTGCCCATGCCGGCGATGGCGAAGCGGATCTTGCTCATGCGGTCTCCTCCTGGAGTCTCTGGCGCTCGGCGGCGATCAGGCCGTCGAGCCAGGTGAGGTCGGAATCGATCGAGGCCACCTCGCGCTCGAGCAGCGAGCGGCGGTAGGTGTCGAACCGGGTGCCCTTGGGCTCGCGGGCCTTGTCGGCCCGGCGGCGGACCAGCTCGGCCCGGCGCTGGTCGAACAGGTCGAGGCGCTGGGCGGGGTGGAGCAGCCCGGCGAAGGCGACCCGGACCGAGAAGGTGCGGTCGTCGGCCACGTCGGGGTCGGCCAGGGCCTCGGCCAGGCGCGCCCGGCCGGCGTCGGTGATCCCGTAGACCTTCTTGCCCCGACCGCCCCGGGCCAGCCCCGAGCCGCGCACCCGAGCCCGGAAGGCGGCCAGCTCGCCGGCGAGCGAGCCCGACATGGGGGTGGTCACCGCGGTGCGCTCCTCGACCGCCTTGACCAGGCCCTGGCGCTCCAGGCGGGACAGCGCGGGGTAGAGCGAGCCGAACGACACCGAGGCGCGCGTGCCCAGGAGCTGGCCGAGGCGCTTCTTGAGCTCGTAGCCGTGCAGCTCCTGCTCGGTGAGCAGGCCGAGGACGGCGAGGTCGAGGGGGGAGGTGCTCATGGGAGAGGTTGCGTCCGGTGGTGTCGGCGTCGGCCTGGGAGGTGGCGTCGACCGAAGCGTTCAGCATCGTATCGATGTATCGATTCGATGTAGCGGTTGAGTGAACTCCGGTGGCGCGGAGATGTCAAGCACCCTCGGCGGGGCCCCGGGCGACGGCTCGGGTGGGCACCGGTAGCCTTCCGCCGTGGCGTTCTCGCCCCAGTCGATCAAGGGCGCCGGGTCGCTGGGCCCGGGCGGGGTCATCGACTACCGGCTCGCGCGACAGGCCGTGGTCGCCGAGTACCGCAAGGGCCGCCTGGCCCAGCACGAGGTGTGCGACGCCCACCCCGAGCTCCGGCGGGCCGCGGCCCAGGTGAGCGAGCCCACCTCGATGCCCTGCCCCATCTGCGAGGAGGCCAACGTCGTGCTGGTCACCTACGCCTTCGGCGACCGGCTCCCGGCGTCGGGCCGCTGCATCACGGCCAAGGGCGAGCTGGCCAAGCTGGCCAAGGGCCGCCGCCGGCTGGCCTGCTACGTGGTCGAGGTCTGCCCGGCCTGCCACTGGAACCACCTGGCCCGCACGTTCCTCGTGTAGGCGGAGCCGCCCGCCGCGCCGGACCACCCGGTCTGGCGGGCAGGCGGAGGTCGCGGTCCGGCCCGCGGTGACCGAGGGCACGCCGCCGGTATGATCGACGGCCCGGTCGACCCGGACCCTCCACGGGAAGGGGTCTCCGGCCCCCCGGCACGCAGCCGATCCTCCGCATGCCCTCGCGCAGATCCACGCCACCGCCGCAGCGCCGGCCCCAGGGACCGCAGCGCCCGTCCACCCGTGGCCAGGCCTCGGGTGGTCCCCGCCCCGGTCCCACGGCCGGCCGCCGGGGCGAGGGAAAGGCCGGTCGGCGCCCGCCGGACCGGCCCGACCGGACCCGCCCGGCGAAGCAGGCCCGGGGCCGCAAGCGGCGCCGCAACCCCGTCGACGCCCAGCGGAGCTTCCTCTGGCGCTGGCGCCGCGGGCTCTTCCTGGTCTCCCTGCTCACCGTGGCCGGGCTCGCCGGCGTCGCCTTCGTGGTCTTCCAGATCGAGCTCCCCCCGGCCGACCCGCTGCGCCAGACCACCTTCGTGTGCTCCATCGACGTGGCCAACGGCTGCGGCCCGGACAACGCCATGGCCAGCTTCTCGGCCGAGGAGGACCGGGTCTACGTCCAGCTCGACGACATCCCCGAGGTCGTCGTCGACGCCATCCTGGCCTCGGAGGACCGCGACTTCTTCGGCCACGGGGGCATCGACCCCGTCGGCATCGCCCGCGCCCTCTACAACGACCTGCGCGGCCGGGGCGTGCAGCAGGGCGGCTCCACCATCACCCAGCAGTACGTGAAGACGGCCTTCCTCACCAGCGAGCGGACCCTCACCCGCAAGATCAAGGAAGCCGTCCTGGCCATGAAGCTGGAGCGGGAGCTCTCGAAGGAGGAGATCCTCGAGCGCTACGTGAACATCGTCTACTTCGGCCGGGGCGCCTACGGGGTGGGCGCCGCGACCCGGGCCTACTTCGGCAAGGACCTGGCCCAGGTCGGGGTGGGCGAGGCCGCCTACCTGGCCGGGTTGATCCGGGCCCCCGAGCGGGCCGACGCCGAGCGCGACCCGGTCGAGGCGGCCCGGCGGCGCAGCACGGCCCTGGCCGCCATGGTCGCCACCGGCGCGGTCACCGCCGAGCAGCGGGCCGAGGCCGAGGCGGTGCCGATCGGCCCCGGCGGGTTGACCATCCCACGCCGCGACCGCCGGGGTCTGGGCCGCATCACGCCCGAGGGGGTGGGGGCCGAGTACTACGTCGACTGGGTCCAGCGCGAGCTCATCGCCAAGTACGGCGAGGACGTGGTCTTCGGCGGCGGCCTGCGGGTGTACACGACGCTCGACCCCCGCATGCAGCAGGCGGCGTGGGAGGCGGTGACCAGCACCCTGGACCAGCCCGACGACCCGGCCGCGTCGCTGGTGGCCATCGACGACCAGGGCTACGTGCGGGCCATGGTCGGCGGCACCGACTGGGCCAACCAGAAGGTCAACCTGGCCATGGGCAACCGTGGCGGCGGTTCGGGCCGTGGCGCCGGCTCGTCGTTCAAGCCGATCGTGCTGGCCCAGGCCGTCGAGCAGGGCATCTCGGTCCGGTCCTACTTCGACTCGCCGGGCCGGATGACCTTCCCGCGGGCCAACGCCGGGGAGGACTGGAAGGTCGGCAACTACGGGGGCACCGAGCAGGGCGTGCTCGACCTGGTCACCGCGACGAAGGTGTCGTCGAACACGGCCTACGCCCAGCTCATGTTGGAGGTCGGGCCCGAGAGCGTCGTGCAGATGGCCCAGAAGCTCGGCGTGGCCACCCAGATCCCGGCGGTCAACGCCCTGGTGCTGGGCGCGGGCGACGTGTCGACGCTCGACATGGCCGCGGCCTACAGCACCTTCGCCAACCGGGGCGTGCACAAGACGCCCCTGTTCATCACCCGGGTCGAGCAGGTGTCCGAGGACGGCACCGTGAAGCTGCTGGAGCAGAACCAGCCGGACGGGGCGCAGGTCATCTCCCCCGACACGGCCGACATCGTGACCTACTGCCTGCGCCAGGTGATCCTGGGCGGCACGGGGGCGTCGGCCAACTTCGGCCGGCAGGCGGCGGGCAAGACCGGGACCACCCAGGACAACCGCGACGCCTGGTTCGTGGGCTACACGCCCCGCCTCACCGCCGCGGTGTGGATGGGCTACCCGGGGACCGAGACCCGGTACATGGACGACGTGCACGGCCGGTCGGTCACCGGCGGCACCTTCCCGGCCCAGATCTGGCGCAAGTTCATGGTCGCGGCGACCGACGGGGTCGACACGGGGTCCTTCCGGGCCCCGGCCCGGCTCGACGCCGGCGAGATCCTCAACAAGAGCCTGGCCACGACCACGACGACCACCACCACCACCACGACCACGTCCACCACCACCACGACCGAGCCGCCGACCACCACGACCGTGGCGCCGACGACCACGGCCGTGGCGCCGACGACCACCACCACGACCTCGGTGGCACCCGAACCGGAGCCACCGAAGCCCTAGCCGCGCCCGCGGGCTCAGCCCGGCGCGAGCAGGTCGTGGGGGTAGGTGGCCCGGCACGAGTCGCACCAGAGCTCGGCCTCGTCCACGACCTCGACCCGGCCCTCGACGTCCCAGTCCTCGGGCGTGATGTAGAGGCGCCGCACCGCGGCGACCGCCACGTCCCGGTCGCCGCAGCTCGCGCAGTCGCCCCTCGCCTCGGCCATGGGACGAACGGTACCGAGCCGGTTGTGACCGGCGTCGCGGCGCCCGTACGCTGGGCCCACCGCCGGCAGCCGCAGACGATCGGGTCACAGGCGCTGGACGGCAAGGAGGGAGAGCGACATGCCCACCGTGTCCCCGCCGCGGACCGTCCCCAGGTCCGCGCCCACAAGGTCCGTGACGGTCGCGAGCCGCTCGTCATGGTCACCGCCTACGACGCGCCCGGCGCCCGCGCCGCCCACGCCGCCGACGTGGACCTGGTCCTGGTGGGCGACTCG
>JBFWTJ010000032.1:0-18293 GCA_050247895.1 Acidimicrobiia bacterium | reverse complement strand
TCGTATTCTCCACCCTGGTCGTTCCGATCCCCCCATGGACCGTCCAACCCAGTGCCAGACACCGATCCCCCTCGGTCCGCACGTTTCCTGGAAGCGCCGGCCCCCCCCCCTGGGCCGCCGCTTCAGGGTTTTCCGGACGAGGCCAGCTCGGCGAACTGCGCCTCGGCCCGGTCGGCGAGCACCTCGGCGATGGCCAGCGACGCCGTGGCCGCCGGCGACGGCGCGTTGCGCACGGTGAGCACCCGGTCGTCGCCGCCCAGGCGGAAGTCGTCGACCAGGGTCCCGTCGGGATCCAGCGCCTGGGCCCGCACGCCCGACGGCCCCGGTCCCAGGTCCGAGGCGACCAGCTCGGGCACGTAGCGCTGGAGCGACCGCACGTAGGCGCGGCGGCTCACGTCCCGCCAGGCCTCGCCCAGGCCGTAGCGCCAGTGGCGCGCCGCCAGGCGGCGGAAGCCGGGGTTGGCCAGCGTGGCCCGGACGTCGGCGGTGGCGAAGTCGCGGCGCCGGTAGCCCTCGCGGGCCAGGGCCAGGACCGCGTTGGGGCCGGCCAGCACCTCGCCGTCGATCCGCTTGGTCAGGTGGACCCCCAGGAACGGGAAGCGCGGGTCGGGCACCGGGTAGATCAGGCCCCGGACCAGGTCCCGGGCCGGTCCGACCAGCGCGTAGTAGTCGCCCCGGAAGGGCACGATCCGCTCGGTGCCCGGGTCGCCGAGCAGCCGGGCCACCTCGTCGGACTGCAGGCCGGTGCAGGACACCACGTGGGCTGCGGCCACCGAGCCCGCCGGGGTCTCCAGGACGATCTCGCCGCGGCGCCGGTCCACCCCGGTCACGGGCCGGCCCAGCAGCACCGAACCCCCGGCCGCGGCCACGTCGTCGGCCATGGCCCGGGCCACCCGGGCGAAGTCCACGATGCCGGTGGCCGGCGACCACAGCGCCCGCAGGCCCACCGCGTGGGGCTCGTGGTCGGCGATGCCCCGCGGGCCGAGCACCTCCAGGCCGGGCACCTCGTTGGCCGTGGCCCGGGCCCGCAGGTCCTCGAAGCGGCCCAGCTCGGACTCCTCGGTGGCCACCACGAGCTTCCCGCACATCTCCACGGGGATGTCGTGGGCCTCGCAGAACCGCACCACCGCACCGCTGCCCCGCCGGCACAGCTCGGCCTTGCGCGAGCCGGGGGCGTAGTAGAGCCCGGCGTGGACCACCCCGGAGTTGTGGCCGGTCTGGTGGGTCGCGACGGCGTCCTCCTTGTCGAGCACCGCCAGGCCCAGCCCCGGCCGGCGGGCCAGCAGCTCCCGGGCCGTCGCCAGGCCCAGGATCCCCGCTCCGATCACCACGACGTCGAGCCGATCCACCCTCGCTGTCCTCCCACCGCGGTCGGTGGGCCCGCCGCCCGCTGGACGATAGGGCCCCGCCGGCCGGACCGGGACCTACTCGGCGAAGTCGCCGGCCGAGGCCCGCAGCTTGCGCAGCAGCGAGGTGAGCCGCTCCATCTCGGCCTCGGTCAAACCGGTGACGCCGAGCGAGATCTCCACCACCACGTCGGTCGCGGCCTTGGCCACGGCCCGGCCCTCGTCGGTCAGCGCGCACAGGGTCGTGCGCCGGTCGGTCGGGTGGGGCACCCGCTCGACGAAGCCCTGGGCCTCGAGCCGGTCGACGATGTTGGTCACGCTGGTCGGGTGGACCATGAGCCGCTGGCCCATCTTGCCCAGCGGGAGCTCCCCGGTGCGCGAGAAGAGCAGGAGGACGAGGGCCTCGTAGCGGGCGAAGGTCAGGCCGAAGGGCTTGAGGGCCTCGTCGACCCGGCCCAGCAGGATCTGCTGGGCCCGCATGATCGAGGTGGCCGCGGCCATGGGCACCCCGCCGTCCCAGCGCTCGTCCCAGCGGCGCCGGGCCTCGGCGATGGGGTCGAAGGGCAGGGCGCGCTTGGGCGCGGGCATCGTCCAAGGGTAGCCCGGGGCCCTTGTGGTAGGTCGACGGAAGGTCGTACGTCCTAATAAACTTCGGGCATGTCCGAGCAGACGGTCGAGCGGGTGGGTGTCGTGGGATCGGGCCTGATGGGCGCGGGGATCGCCGAGGTGTGCGCCCGCGCCGGGCTGGACGTGGTCGTCCGCGAGGTCGACGACGACCGCCTGGCCGCCGGCCGGTCCCGCATCGAGGGCTCGCTGGCCCGGGCCGTCGGGGCCGGCAAGCTCGACGGGGCCGACCGCGACGCCGCGCTCGACCGGCTCCGCTACACCACCGACCTCGCCGACCTGGCCGACCGGGAGCTGGTCGTCGAGGCCGTGGTGGAGGATGAGGAGGCCAAGGTCGAGGTCTTCGCCCAGCTCGACGAGGTCGTGGCCGACCCCGCCGCGGTCCTGGCCTCCAACACGTCGTCGATCCCCATCATGAAGCTGGCCATGGCCACCCGCCGGCCGGCCTCGGTGGTGGGCATCCACTTCTTCAACCCGGTGCCGGTCCTGCGCCTGGTCGAGCTGGTCCCCTCGCTGCTGACCTCCGACGAGACGGCGGCGCGGGCCGAGGCGTTCGCCACCGGGGCGCTGGGCAAGCGGGTCATCCGCTCCAAGGACCGGGCCGGCTTCGTGGTCAACGCACTGCTGATCCCCTACATCCTGTCGGCCATCCGGATGCTCGAGTCCGGCTTCGCCACCCCCGAGGACATCGACGCCGGCATGGTCGAGGGCTGCGCCCACCCGATGGGCCCCCTGGCGCTGGCCGACCTCATCGGCCTCGACACCACCATCGCGGTGGCCGAGTCGCTCTACGAGGAGTTCAAGGAGCCGCTCTACGCCGCGCCCCCGCTCCTGTCGCGCATGGTCGACGCCGGGCTGCTCGGCCGCAAGACCGGCCGCGGCTTCTACACCTACGGGCCCCGCTGAGGTGGCCGAGGTGCCCGGCCTCCACGTGCCCCGCCACCCGGTCCGGGTGGTGACCGCGGCCAGCCTGTTCGACGGGCACGACGCGTCGATCAACATCATGCGGCGGATCCTCCAGGTCCAGGGGTGCGAGGTCGTCCACCTGGGCCACAACCGCTCGGTCGACGAGGTCCTCGTCGCCGCCCTCCAGGAGGACGCCCAGGCCGTCGCGGTGTCCTCGTACCAGGGCGGGCACGTCGAGTACTTCCGCTACCTGGTCGACGAGCTGCGCCGCCGCGGCGCCGACCACGTGAGGGTCTACGGCGGTGGGGGAGGGGTCATCGTCCCGGCCGAGATCGACGAGCTCCACGCCTACGGGGTGGCCCGGATCTTCTCGCCCGACGACGGCCAGCGGATGGGCCTGGCCGCCATGGTCAACCAGATCGTGCGCGACGCCGACGTCGACCCGGTCGACGCCCACGCGGCGGGGCCGCTGACCACGGTGGCCGGCGTGCTGACCGGCGACCAGCGCGACCTGGCCCGCGCCATCACCGCCCTCGAGCTCGGGCGCCTGCCCGACGGGCTGCGCGACGAGCTGCGGCAGGCCGCCGCCCGGCGGACCGTGCCCGTGCTCGGCATCACCGGCACGGGCGGCTCGGGCAAGTCCTCGCTGACCGACGAGCTGCTGCGCCGCTTCCGCCTCGACCAGGACGACAAGCTCCGCATCGCCGTGCTGGCGGTGGACCCGACCCGGCGCCGGGGCGGCGGGGCCCTGCTCGGCGACCGCATCCGCATGAACGCGCTGGACAGCCCCCAGGTGTTCTTCCGCTCGCTGGCCACCCGCGACGCGGGCGGGGAGGTCCCCGCCGCCATCGACGACGTCGTCGTCGCGGCCAAGGCCTGGGGCGCCGACGTCGTGATCGTCGAGACGCCCGGCATCGGCCAGGGCGACGCCGGGATCGTCGACCACGTCGACGTCCCCCTCTACGTGATGACGCCCGAGTTCGGCGCGGCCAGCCAGCTCGAGAAGATCGACATGCTCGACTTCGCCGCCGCGGTGGCCATCAACAAGTTCGAGCGCCGCGGCGCCGAGGACGCCCTGCGCGACGTGCGCCGGCAGATGGTCCGCAACCGGGAGGACTTCGGGGCCGCACCCGAGGACATGCCGGTGTTCGGCACCATCGCCTCCCGGTTCAACGACGACGGGGTCACCGCGCTCTACCTGCACCTGCGGGACCGCCTCGAGGAGCGGGGCCTGGCCGTGCCCGGTGGCGCGCTGGCCCCCGTCGAGGGCCGGGTCTCGACCAAGGTCGCCCCCCTGATCCCCGGCACCCGGAGCCGCTACCTGGCCGAGGTGGCCGAGGCCGTCCGCGGCTACCACCGGCGGACCGAGGACCAGGCCCTGGCCGCCCGCACCGTGCAGCGCCTGGGCGCGGCGCGCGACGTGCTGGCCGACCGGGGCGCCGACACCGCCGCCCTGGACGCCGCGCTGGGCGAGGCCGCGGCCGGGATCGGCGAGGACACCCGCTCGCTGCTGGACCGCTGGCCCCAGATCGCGGCGTCGACCCGCGACCTCGAGCCCCGCGAGTCCCTGTCGGGCACCCGGGTCCCCCGCCTGGCCCTGCCCCGCCTCCACGACGACGGCGACCTGCTGCGCTGGCTGCGGGCCGAGCACCTCCCGGGCCACTTCCCCTACACCGCGGGCGTGTTCCCGCTGCGGCGGGCCGACGAGCACCCGGCCCGCATGTTCGCCGGCGAGGGCGACCCGGCCCGCACCAACCGCCGCTTCCACCTGCTGGCCGAGGGCCAGCCCGCGACGCGGCTGTCGACCGCGTTCGACTCGGTCACCCTCTACGGCTTCGACCCCGACGAGCGGCCCGACATCTACGGCAAGGTGGGCAACGCCGGCGTGTCGGTGGCCACCCTCGACGACATGAAGGTCCTCTACGGGGGCTTCGACCTGTGCGACCCGACCACGTCGGTGTCCATGACGATCAACGGCCCGGCCCCCACGATCCTGGCCATGTTCCTCGGCACGGCGATCGACCAGCGGCTCGACGCCTTCGCCGCCGACCACGGCCGGCCGCCCACCGCCGAGGAGGCCGCCGAGCTGCGGGAGTGGGTGCTGCGCAACGTGCGGGGCACGGTCCAGGCCGACATCCTCAAGGAGGACCAGGGCCAGAACACCTGCATCTTCTCCACCGAGTTCTCGCTCGGGGTGATGGCCGACATCCAGGAGTGGTTCGTCGAGCACGAGGTCCGCCGCTTCTACTCGGTGTCGATCAGCGGCTACCACATCGCCGAGGCCGGCGCGAACCCCATCAGCCAGCTCGCCTTCACGCTGGCCAACGGGTTCACCTACGTCGAGTCGTACCTGGCCCGGGGCATGGACGTCGACGACTTCGCCCCCAACCTGTCGTTCTTCTTCTCCAACGGGATGGACCCGGAGTACTCGGTGCTGGGCCGGGTCGCCCGGCGCATCTGGGCCATCGCCCTGCGCGACCGCTACGGCGCCGACGAGCGCAGCCAGCGGCTCAAGTACCACATCCAGACCTCGGGCCGGTCGCTGCACGCCCAGGAGATGGCCTTCAACGACATCCGCACCACGCTCCAGGCCCTCATCGCCCTCTACGACTCGTGCAACAGCCTGCACACCAACGCCTACGACGAGGCGGTGACCACGCCCACCGAGGAGTCGGTCCGCCGGGCGCTGGCCATCCAGCTCGTCATCAACCAGGAGTGGGGCATCTCGATGAACGAGAACCCCAACCAGGGCGGCTTCCTGATCGAGGAGCTGACCGACCTGGTCGAGGAGGCGGTGCTGTCCGAGCTCGAGCGCATCAGCGAGCGGGGCGGCGTCCTGGGTGCCATGGAGACCGGCTACCAGCGGGGCCGGATCCAGGACGAGTCCATGCTCTACGAGCAGCGCAAGCACGACGGGACCCTGCCCATCGTGGGGGTCAACACGTTCCGCAACCCGCACCCCGAGCAGGCCCCGACCGAGGTGGTCCTGGCCCGCTCCACCGAGGAGGAGAAGCAGGGCCAGCTCCGGCGGCTGCGCGACTTCCAGGCCCGCCACGCCGAGGAGGCCCCCGCCGCCCTCGACCGGCTCCGCAAGGCGGCCCTGGCCGGCGACAACCTCTTCGCCGTGCTGGTCGACGCGGTGCGGGTGTGCAGCCTCGGCCAGATCACCCAGGCCCTGTTCGAGGTCGGCGGCCGCTACCGCCGCAACGTCTGAGCCCCGGTCCCGCCCGCCCGGTGGCGGCCGGCGGGGTCGTGGCTTGACCGCCCCCGGCCCGTCCGTGGTGGGATGACGCCCACATGCGCGTCCAACGGTGCTTCGCCTTCGTCGACCTCTCCGGGTTCACCGCCTTCACCGAGAACCGGGGTGACGAGCGCGCCGTGCTGGTGCTGGCCGAGATGCGCACGGTCATGCGCGAGATCGCGGCCCGCCGCGGTGTCCGGGTGGTCAAGTGGCTGGGCGACGGCGCCATGCTCTCGTCGACCGACGTCGACGGGCTGACCGCGGCGATCATCGAGATCGGCTCCCGCATGGACGACGCGCTGCCCACCCTGGCCATGCGGGCCGGGATGGACGCCGGCCCGGTCATCATGTTCGAGGGCGACGACTACATCGGCCGCCCGGTCAACGTGGCGTCGCGGCTCTGCGACCAGGCCCGGCCCCACGAGCTGCTGGCCACCGCGACGTTGGTGCCCGGGCTGCCGGCCTGGGTCGAGGCGTCCCCGGCCCCGCCGGTGCAGGTCAAGGGCTTCGACGCCACCATCGACCTGGTCCGCCTGTCGATCGTGGACGCCGGCGACGACCCGGTCACCGACCCGGTCTGCGGCCTGACCATCCCCCGCGCCACCGCCGTGCAGGAGGCCTCGACCTGGTTCTGCAGCGCGGCGTGCGCCGGTTCGGCCCGCCGAGCCGACCCCGCGGTCGTCCGGACCTGAGCGGGCGCCCACCGGGCGCGCCCGCACTAGGTTCGGCCCCGGCGCCCGAGCACCGCAGGAGGTCCCCATGCTCGCCTGGGTCGGCAACATCGAGAAGGTCACGCTCGACAACGACACCTTCCGCACGGTGGTGCACACCGGCACCCACGCCCAGCTCACCGTGATGCGGTTGGGCGTGGGCGAGGAGATCGGCTGGGAGGCCCACGGCCACCTCGACCAGTTCCTGCGCATCGAGCAGGGCGAGGCCCGCCTCGACCTGGGCCGGACCGGCGAGGGCGTGGACGAGAGCCACGACGTGGCCGACGACTGGGCGATGATCATCCCGGCCGGGACCTGGCACAACGTGGTCAACACCGGCGATCGAGAGGTGAAGCTCTACTCGATCTACTCGCCGCCCGAGCACCCGCCGGGCACGGTGCACCGGACCAAGGCCGAGGCCGACGCGGCCGAGGAGGAGCACGGTCACTGAGGTGGCCGGCGGCCTGGGCGACCTGGTCGCCCCGCTGGACCCGGCGCTGGCCGTGGTCACCGTGGCGGTGGCCGGCGAGCGGGCCGGTTGCCTGGTCGGCTTCCACAGCCAGTGCAGCATCGAGCCCGAGCGGTACGCGGTGTGGCTGTCCGAGGCCAACCGCACCACCCGGCTGTCCCGGTCGGCACCGGTGCTCGCCGTCCACCTGCTCGAGCGGAGCCAGCACGACCTGGCCGCGCTGTTCGGCGGATCGACGGGCGACGAGGTGGACAAGTTCGCCCGCTGCGACTGGGTGCCGGGACCGGACGGGGTCCCGCTGCTGCGCGCCTGCCCCCACCGGTTCGTGGGGCGGCCGGTGGCGCGCCTCGCCGGGGCCGGCGACCACGAGTGCGTGGTCCTCGAGCCGGTCGAGGTCGGCGCCACGCCCGCCTTCGGCCCGCTGCGCCTGGCCGCGGTGGCCGACGTCGAGGCCGGGCACCCACCGGGGGGCTGAGCGACGCCGGCGCCGGCGGGGCCCCGGGGGGTGGGACCCGCCTGCGGCCGGGGCGCACGTCAGCCGGCGGGCCGGTGGCGCTCCAGGAACTCGAGGATCGACCGGTTGAACACGTCGTTGCGGTCGCCGGCCACCATGTGGCCGGCGCCGGCGACGTCGGCGAACTCGGCGTGGGGGACCAGGTCCAGGAAGGCCTGGGCGCCGTCCTCGGTGAGCAGGTCGCTGGACCGGCCCCGCACCAGCAGGGTCGGGAGGCGCAGCGAGGCCGCGGCCTTCTCGAGCTGGGCCGGCTCCACGGTCGAGCGGGCCTCGTCGACGTGGCCCCGCTCGTCGAGGAACCGCGGGTCCCAGTGCCACACGTAGCGCCCGTCGGGGCGCTGCCGCACGTTCTTGTGGAGCCCGGACAGGTCGGTGGGACGGGGGCGGTGGGGGTTGAAGGCGGCGATGGCGTCGGCCACCTCCTCCAGGTCGGCGAAGCCCTCGGGCCGCGCCGCCATGAAGGCGCGGATGCGCAGGCGGCCGGCCTCGTCGGTCTTGTGGGCGATGTCGACCAGGACCAGCGAGGAGG
Source organism: Acidimicrobiia bacterium (assembly GCA_050247895.1). Taxonomy (GTDB): domain Bacteria; phylum Actinomycetota; class Acidimicrobiia; order Acidimicrobiales; family VFJN01; genus CAVPEW01. The sequence goes on along the minus strand of JBFWTJ010000032.1, from coordinate 9,954 downwards.
CGACCTCGGTGCCCCCGCCACCCGCCGCGATGGCGATCATGGCCGAGATGCCCCCGAGGCTGGCCCCGACCAGCGCGGGCCGGGGGTCGAAGCGCCGGGCGACCGCGGTGATGTCGGCGGCGAAGGCCTCGCGGGTGTAGTCGGCGTCGGGGTCCCAGTCGCTGTCGCCGTGGCCCCGCAGGTCGAGCGAGATGGCGTGCCAGCCCCGCTCGGCCAGGGTCGCGGCCGTGCCGTGCCAGGAGTGGCGGGTCTGGCCCCCGCCGTGGAGGAGCAGGACGGCGGGGCCGTCGGCCGGGCCGGCCTCGTCGCCGACCAGGCGGAGGCCGTCGGCGCCTTCGAAGGTGGTCGTCCCCATGGGTGCGATCATACGGTCCTCGATCTGCACTTGCTGCAATCTTGCAGCCACTGCAATGATCTGCCATCATGCCCGCGGCCATGTCGACGGTGAGCCTGCGCGAGCGCAAGAAGGTCGAGACCCGCCGGGCCATCGCCCGTGCCGCGCTCGACCTCGCCGTGGCCCAGGGGCCCGACGCCGTCACCGTCGACGACATCGCGGCCCAGGCCGACGTCTCGCCCCGCACCGTCTTCAACCACTTCGGCACCAAGGACGAGGCCATCCTGGGCATCGACCCCGACCGGCGGGCCGCCACCGCCCTGGCCGTGCTGGAGCGCCCGGCCGAGGAGACCCCCCTCGAGGCCATCGCCGCCGTGCTGATCGGGCTCATGACCCGCGACGACTCCGTCGGGCCCCAGTGGTTGACCCGGTCGCGCCTGGTCCGGGCGCACCCGCAGCTGCGGGCCGCCTACGTGGCCTCCCACGCGGCCCTCGAGCAGGCCATCACCCGGTCGGTCGCCGAGCGCCTGGGCACCGACCCCGAGCGGGACCCCTACCCCCGCTACGTGGCCCACGCCGCCCTCGGCGCGTTCTGGATCGCGTGCGAGCGGGGGGCGTCGGGTGGCCGGGTCGCGCTCGGCCGCGAGCTGCGCAGCGCGTTCCGCGTCCTCGCCAGCGGCTTCGAGCCGCCCCGCCGACCGGTCCGATGACCACGCTGGCCGGCGTCCGGGCGCTGTCGAACACACCCAGCGACCAGCTCACCCACCGCCAGCGCCTGGTCATCTTCTCCGGCCTCATGTTCGGCATGGTGCTGGGCGCGCTCGACACCACCATCGTGGCCACCGCCCTGCCCACGATGGTCGGCGACCTGGGTGGCCTCGACCACATCTCCTGGGTGGTGACGGCGTACCTGCTCACCGCCACGATCACGAGCCCCCTGTACGGCAAGCTCGGCGACCTCTACGGGCGCCGGCCGCTCTACCAGGCGGCCATCGCCGTGTTCCTGGTGGGCAGCGTCCTGTGCGGCCTGGCCCCCGGGATGGGGGCGATGATCGCGGCGCGGGCCCTCCAGGGCTGCGGCGCGGGTGGCCTGGTCGTGCTCTCCCAGGCGATCATCGCCGACGTCGTCAGCCCCCGCGAGCGGGGCCGCTACCAGGGGATGTTCGGCGCCGCGTTCGGTGCCGCCACCGTCGTGGGCCCGCTCGCCGGCGGCTTCCTCACCGACCACCTCTCCTGGCGCTGGGTCTTCTACGTCAACCTGCCCATCGGGGCGCTGGCCCTGCTGGTCACCGGCCTGGTGCTGCCCCGCTCGCTGCGCCGGCCCAACGTGCGGGTCGACCTGGCCGGCGCGGCGCTGCTCTCGGTGGCCATCGCGTCGGTCGTGCTGGTCACCAGCTGGGGCGGCGTCGAGCACGCCTGGGGCTCGCCGGTGATCGTGGGCCTCGGCACGCTGGCCGTGGTGACCGGCGCGGCCTTCGTGGTCGTCGAGCGCCGGGTCCCCGAACCGCTCCTGCCCCTGTCGCTGTTCCGCTTCCGGGCCTTCTGCCTGGCCGGTGCCGTCGCCGTGCTGCTCGGCGTGTCCATGTTCGGGGCCATCAACTTCCTGCCCCTGTTCGTCCAGGTGGTCAACGACGTGTCGGCCACCAGCTCGGGCGTGCTGCTCATCCCCCTCATGGGCGGGATGGTCCTGACCTCGGTGACCACCGGCAACTTCGTGAGCCGCACCGGGCACTACCGGGCCTTCCCCATCGCGGGGACCGTGGTGAACGTGGTCGGCGTGGTCAGCGTGGGCCTGCTCGGCGCGGCCTCGGGCCGCCTGGCGTCGACCGTCTCCCTCCTGCTCATCGGGTGCGCCTACGGGCTCACCATGCAGGTGATGATCGTGGCCACCCAGAACGAGGTGCCCCGCAGCGAGCTGGGCGTGGCCACCTCGACCATCAACTTCTTCCGATCGATCGGCGGGGCCCTCGGCGTGGCGCTGATCGGCGCCATGTTCACCAGCCGCCTGGTCGCCCGGGTCGGCGACGTGGCCCGCGACGGGGCGCTCGACCCCGGTTACGTGGACACCCTCGCCCCGGCCGCCCGCCAGGAGTACGTCGAGCGGTTCGCCGAGGCCCTGGCCGGGACCTTCTGGTACGTCGTGCCCCTGGCCCTGGCCGCGGTGCTGTGCGCCCTGGCCGTGCGGGAGCGGCCGCTGCGCGAGTCGGTCCGGGCCGAGGGGGCCGTCGCGCTGGAGTGACCGCCGGTCGGTGACCGGGCCGCCGGCCCGGGTCCGATCCCGGTGGGGCCGTAGGATGGGCCGGATCCGTCGCCGGCGACGCCGAAGGGGAGCGAATTGGACACGCGTGCGGCCATCCTCTGGGAGCCCAACACCGAGTGGAGCGTGGAGGACATCACGCTCGACCCTCCCCGGGCCGGGGAGGTCAAGGTCCAGCTCGCCGCGTCCGGGCTGTGCCACTCCGACGAGCACCTCGTCACCGGCGACATGGTCATCGACCCCGCCTTCGCCGAGGCGATCGACCTGCACCAGTTCCCCTGCATCGGCGGCCACGAGGGGGCCGGCACGGTGGTCGAGGTCGGCCCCGGCGTGACCTCCCTGGCCGAGGGCGACCCGGTCGGGTTGAGCTTCATCCCGGCCTGCGGCCGCTGCCCGTCCTGCGCCCGGGGCCGCCAGCACCTCTGCGACCTGGGCGCCTACCTGCTCGGCGGCCGTCAGGTCACCGACATGACCGCCCGCCACCACGCCAAGGACGGTCGGGACCTGGGCCTCATGTGCTGCCTGGGCACGTTCGCGCCCTACACCGTGGTGGCCGAGGCGAGCTGCATCAAGCTCGACGGCGACATCCCCCTCGAGCGGGCCGCGCTGGTCGGCTGCGGGGTCACCACCGGCTGGGGCGCCGCGGTCTACGCCGCCGACGTCCGCCCGGGCGAGACCGTCGTGGTGGCCGGCCTGGGCGGCATCGGGACCAGCGCCGTGCAGGGCGCGGCGCTGGCCGGGGCCCGCCACGTCGTGGCCGTGGACCCGGTGGCCTGGAAGCGCGAGCAGGCACCGGTCTTCGGCGCCACCCACGTGGCGGCCAGCCTGGAAGAGGCCCACGCCCTGGTGGGCGAGATCACCTGGGGGGCCATGGCCGACAAGGCCCTGCTCTGCACCGGCGTGGCCGAGGGCTCGCTGGTCGGGCCGCTCATGAACCTGGTGGCCAAGGGCGGCCGGGCGGTGGTCGTGGCCGTCGCCCCCATCGCCCAGAACGACGTGACGCTGAACCTGTTCGACCTGGCCATGCAGCGCAAGGAGCTGGTCGGCTGCATCTTCGGCAACGCCAACCCCCGCCGCGACGTCCCCCGGCTGCTCCGCCTCTACAAGGAGGGCCGGCTGAAGCTCGACGAGATGGTCACCCGCACCTACTCGCTCGACGAGATCAACCAGGGCTACCAGGACATGCGGGACGGCAAGAACATCCGCGGCGTCATCACCTACTGAGCCCCCAGGGAGGCCCGATGTCCACCATCCACGAGACCGTGCCCGACGAGGCCGGCGAGGCCGACGTCGCCGACGACGACGCGGCCGAGCTCGTCGAGGACGAGCTGCTGGTCGAGGAGATCTCCATCGACGGGATGTGCGGGGTCTACTGAGCCCCGGACCGGTCGTGACCGCCGTCGAGCTCGATCCCCGCGTGGCGTTGCGCCCCGAGCCCTTCGGCGCGCTCGCCTACCACTACGGCACCCGCCGGCTGACCTTCCTGCGCTCGCCCGACCTGGTCGAGCTGGTGCGGAGCCTGGCCGACCACGCCACGGTGGACGACGCGCTGGCCGCCTCGGGTGTCGCGCCGGCGCGCTGGCCCGCGCTGCGCGCCGCGGTCGACGCGCTGGTCGGCTCCGGCTTCCTGCGGGCCCGGGACGGGGCGGCGGCGTGAGCGCGCTGGTCGAGGAGCTCAAGGCGGGCCTCGACGCGCCCATCTGCCTGACCTGGGAGCTCACCTACGCCTGCAACCTGGCCTGCGTCCACTGCCTGTCGTCGTCGGGCCGGCGCGACCCGCGCGAGCTGAGCACGGCCGAGGCCATGGCCCTGGTCGACGAGCTGAGCCGGCTCCAGGTCTTCTACGTCAACGTCGGCGGCGGCGAGCCGACCATCCGGGCCGACTTCTACGACCTCGTCGACCACGCCGTGTCCCGGGGGGTGGGCGTCAAGTTCTCCACCAACGGCTCGACCATCGACGCCCGGCGGGCGGCCCGGCTGGCCGGGAGCGACTACGTCGACGTCCAGATCTCGATCGACGGGGCCACCGCGGCGACCAACGACCGGATCCGGGGCCAGGGCTCCTACGCCACCGCCCGGCGGGCCATGGACCACCTCGCCGCGGCCGGGTTCGGTGCGTTCAAGCTCAGCGTGGTGGTCACCCGCGACAACGTGGCCGAGCTCGACGACCTGGAGGCCCTCGCCGCCTCGTACGGCGCGCAGCTCCGCCTGTGCCGGCTGCGCCCTTCGGGCCGCGGCGCCGACGTCTGGCACGAGCTGCACCCCACCGCGGCCCAGCAGGTCGAGCTCCACCGCTGGCTGGTGGCCCGGCCCGGGGTGCTCACCGGCGACTCGTTCTTCCACCTCAACGCCCTGGGCGAGAGCCTGCCCGGCCTCAACATGTGCGGGGCCGGCCGGGTGGTCTGCCTGGTCGACCCGGTGGGCGACGTCTACGCCTGCCCGTTCGTGCTGCACCCCGAGTTCCGGGCCGGCAGCGTCCGTGACCCCGGCGGGTTCGCCGCGGTCTGGCGCACCAGCGAGCTCTTCGGGTCCCTGCGCGAGCCGTCCTCGCCCGGTGCGTGCGCCAGCTGCGGCAGCTACGACGCCTGCCAGGGCGGCTGCATGGCGGCCAAGTTCTTCACCGGGCTCCCGCTCGACGCCCCCGACCCCGAGTGCGTGCACGGGCACGGCGCGGCCGCCCTGGCCTCGGTCGCCGGTGCCGACCGGCCCGTCGGGCCCGACCACAGCACCCGTCGCCGGCCCGTGCCCGTCGCGCTGACCGCCCGCCGCTGAACGACCCGGTGGCGCACCCGCTCTCCACCCTGGCCTGGCCCGACCTCGACCCGGGCCGGACCCTGCTGGCCGTGCCGCTCGGGGCCACCGAGCAGCACGGGCCCCACCTGCCGGTGGGCACCGACACGTTGGTGGCCGAGGCGCTGGCCGACCGGCTGGCCCGGGCCCGGACCGACCTGGTGGTGGCGCCGGCGCTGGCCTACGGGTCGAGCGGCGAGCACCGGGGCTTCCCCGGGACCCTCTCGATCGGCCAGGCCGCGCTGGAGCTGGTGGTGGTGGAGCTGGTCCGCTCGGCCGACGCCTTCGCCGGCGTGGTGCTGGTCTCGGCCCACGGGGGCAACGCCGAACCCCTGGCCCGGGCCGTGGCGACGCTGGGGGCGGAGGGCCGGCGGGTCCTGTCCTGGTCGCCCCGGGTCCCGGGCGGCGACGCCCACGCCGGGCGCACCGAGACCTCGCTCCTGCTCGCGCTGCACCCCGAGGTGGTCCGCCGGGACCGGGTCGCGGCCGGCGAGACCACGGCCCTGGCCGACCTGCTGCCCCGCCTGCGCAGCGCGGGGGTGGCCGGCGTGAGCGGCAACGGCGTGCTGGGCGACCCCCGGGCGGCGACCGCGGCGGAGGGCGCCACGCTGGTCGCCGAGCTCGCCGCCGACCTGGTCGCCGCGGTGGACCGGTGGGCCCGGTGACCGGGGGCCCGGTGGCGGTGGTCACCGGTGCTGGGCGGGGCATCGGCGCGGCCACCGCGAGGGCCCTGGCCGCCCAGGGCTGGCGGCTGGGCCTGGTCGACCGGTGCGCCGACGACCCCGCGCTGGGGTACCCGCTGGCGACCCGGGCCGAGCTGTCGAACGTGGTCCGGGACTGCGGCGGGCCCGACCGGGCCGTCGGGCTGGTGGCCGACGTGCGGGACCAGCCCACCCTCGACCAGGCCGTGGCCGAGGTCGTGGCGCGCTTCGGCGGGCTCGACGCCGCGGTCGCGGTGGCCGGGGCCGTCGCCGGGGGGACGCCGACCTGGGAGGTGGACGACGCCGAGTGGTCGGCCATGGTCGGCATCAACCTGGAGGGCACCTGGCGCCTGGCCCGGGCCGCGGTGCCGGCCCTGCTGGCCCGCCCCGAACCCCGCCGGGGTCGCTTCGTCGCCGTCGCCTCGGCCGGCGGGACCCTGGGCCTGCCCTCGATGGCCGCCTACAGCGCGGCCAAGCACGGGGTCGTCGGCCTGGTCCGCAGCCTGGCCGCCGAGCTCGGCCCCCACGGGATCACGGCCAACGCCGTCGCCCCCGGGTCGACCGCGACCCGGGCGCTCGAGGCCAGCGCCGCGGTCTACGGGCTGGACGACCCGGCCGAGCTGGCCACCCACCACCTGATGCCCCGGCTCCTCGACGTGGGCGAGGTGGCCGCCCTGATCAGCTGGGTGTGCGGCGAGGCCAGCAGCGGCGTGACCGGGGCCGTCCTCCCGGTGGACGCGGGCATGACCGCCGGATGACCGGGCCCGGCCTGCCGCCGGGCTTCGGCCTGCGGCTCGACCCGGCCACCCGGCGCCTCGACGACGGCCGGGTGCTGCTGGGCGGCCGCCCCCGCCGGCTGGTCCGCCTGACCTCGACCGGGGCCCGCCTGGTCGACCGGTTGGAGGCGGGCGAGGCCGTCCCGGCCGCCCCGCCGGCGCAGCGCCTGGCCCGCCGGCTGCTCGACGGCGGCCTGGCCCACCCCCGTCCGGACGCCTCGACCCGCCCCTACGGCCCCCTCGACGTGTCGGTGGTGATCCCGGTCCACGTCGACGACGTGGCCGGGCTGGGCCGGACCCTGCGCTCGCTGGGCCCGTGCGGCGAGGTGGTCGTGGTCGACGACGGGTCGGTCGCCCGCCTCGACGTGGCCCGCTGCGCCGAGGCCCAGGGCGCGCGCCTGCTGCGCCACGACCGCCCCCACGGGCCCGCCGCGGCCCGCGAGACGGGCTGGCGGGCGGCCCGGCGACCCGTGGTGGCCTTCGTCGACGCCGGCGTGGAGGTGCGGGCCGGCTGGCTCGACGCCCTGCTCGACCACCTGGCCGACCCCGCGGTCGGCGCCGTGGCGCCCCGCGTCGTGGCCGCCGGGGGCGCGACCCGCCGCTGGATCGCGGCCTACGAGGCGGTGCGCTCGCCGCTGGACCTGGGCACGGCCGAGGCCGCGGTCGGCTCGGGCACCACCGTGTCGTACGTGCCCACCGCGACGCTGGTGGTGCGGCGGGAGGCGCTGGAGGACGTCGGGGGCTTCGACGAGGAGCTCCGCTTCGGCGAGGACGTCGACCTGGTGTGGCGCCTCGGCCGCCGTTGGACGGTCCGCTACGACCCCCGGGTCGCCGTGGTGCACGCCCCCCGTCCGACCGCGGCGCGCTGGTTGCGCCAGCGCGTCGACTACGGCAGCTCGGCCGGCCCGCTGGCCCGCCGCCACGGCGCCGCCGTCGCGCCCTGGCGGGCGTCGGCCTGGAGCACGGCGGTCTGCGCCTTGGTCGCGGCCCGCCGGCCCGGGGCCGCCCTGGCCGTGGGTACCGCGGGAGCCGCGGTGCTGGCCCGCCGGCTCCACCCCGTCCCCGGTCGCACCGCGGATCGGACCCGCGCCGTGGCCCGCACCGCGGCGCTGGCCTCCGGCCTGGCCGCCACCGCCCACCTGTCCGCGGGCCGCCAGCTCGTCGAGGCCCTGCGCCGGCCCTGGTTCCCCCTCACCGTCGCGCTGGCCGCGCCCCGCCGGACCCGCCCGGTCGCCCTGGCCGTGCTGGCCCTCCCCCCGCTGGTCGAGTGGGCCCGGGACCGGCCCGGCCTGGACCCGCTGCGCTGGGAGGTCCTGCGCCTGGCCGACGACGTCGCCTACGGGGCGGGCGTCTGGTGGGGGGCCTTGCGCCACGGCGCGCCCGGGGCCCTCCTGCCCCGGCCGGGCGGCACCGGCGTGGCCCGGCCGCTCACAGGACCTTGCGCAGCACCTTCTGCATGACCGGCCCGTAGGGCGGGCTGAGCGGGCCCTTCATCCAGCCCGGCCGCTCGAGCACGGCCTTGCGGTGGCTGAAGGTCTCCACGCCCCAGCGCCCGTGGTAGGCACCCATGCCGCTGGCGCCCACCCCGCCGAAGGGCAGGTGCTCGACGAGCATGTGGGTGGCCGCGTCGTTCACCCCCACCGCGCCCGAGGACGTGGCGGCCAGCACCCGCTCCACGGTGGCCGCCGACCGGCTGAACACGTAGAGGGCCAGGGGCTTGTCGCCGGCCCGCACCACCGCCAGCGCCTCGTCGATGTCGTCGACGGCCACGACGGGCAGGATCGGCCCGAAGATCTCCTCGGCCATGACCGGGGCGTCGAGGCGGACCCCCGACAGGACGGTGGGCGCCACGTAGCGCTGCGCCCGGTCGACCTCGCCGCCGCACTCGACGGCCTCGTACCCGCCCCCGTCGAGGAGACCGGCCAGGCGCTCGACGTGGCGGTCCGACACGATGCGCCCGAGCTCGGCGCTCGCCGCGGGGACGATCCCGTAGCGGTCGCGGATCGCCGCGGTGAGCCCGTCGAGCAGGCCCTGCTCGACGTCGCGGTGCACGAGCACGTAGTCGGGGGCCACGCAGCTCTGGCCGGCGTTGAGCATCTTGGCGAACACGATCCGCTCGGCCGCCGCGACCAGGTCGGCGTCGCGGTCGACCACCACGGGGCTCTTGCCGCCCAGCTCGAGGGTCACCGGCGTGAGGTGGGCCGCCGCCGCGGCCATGACCTCGCGCCCGACACGCCCGTTGCCGGTGTAGAAGACGTGGTCGAACCGCTCGCGCAGCAGGTCCTGGGTGGCCTCGACCCCGCCCTCGACCACCGCGACGGCGTCGGGGTCCAGGTACTCGGGCAGCAGCCGGGCCAGCACGCCCGAGGCGTGGGGCGTGAGCTCGGACGGCTTGACGACCGCCACGTTGCCCGCGGCGAGGGCGGCGACCATCGGCGACACGGCCAGGTGCACGGGGTAGTTCCAGGGGGCGATGACCAGCACGACCCCGAGCGGCTCGCGCACGATCCGGGGCCGGGTCCCCAGCAGCGGGAGCGGGGGCCGGACCTTCACGTCGGCGACCCAGCGCCGCAGGTTCCGCCGGATGTGGGCCGCGTCGCGGGCGGTGGTGCGCAGGTCGCCGAGCCAGGCCTCGAACCGGGGCCGGCCCAGGTCGGCGGCGAGGGCCTCGACGATCTCCTCCTCGGCGTCGCGCAGGAGCCGGCCGACCTGGTCGAGCTGGTGGAGCCGCCAGGCGAGGTCCCGGGTCCGCCCGGACTCGAAGGTGGCCCGGAGCCTCCGGACCACCCCGGCGCCACGACCGGCCGGGCTCGGGGCTGCCAGGTTCGCGGTGGACGTCATCTGCTCCCTCGTTCACGCGGTCGGGGTCACGCCCGTCGCGAGGGTGGCACACCGGCGGGCCCCGCGCCGCGCGGGCCACCGGCGGCACATCGCCGGCCGGATCAGGTCAGATGTCGGCGTCGGCCAGCTGGCGGCCCTCCAGCGAGCGGACCCGGACCCGGTCGACGCGCTCCACGCCCACGTCGAGGTCGAGCGGGCCGGACCAGGCGCCGTCCTCGGTGGCCCACTCGCCGAGGGGGACCACGGTCCCGTCGT
>JBFWTJ010000031.1:0-18803 GCA_050247895.1 Acidimicrobiia bacterium | reverse complement strand
CGGCGGTCGGCAGATGCCGAACCACTGGGGCTGGGCGGACATGAAGGTAATCACCGGGTCGTCGCCCATCGCGACCCAGCTGCCCCACGGCGCCGGCCTGGCCTACGCGTCGAGGCTGCGCCGCGACGACGCCGTCACCGTGGCCTTCTTCGGCGAGGGGGCCACGTCCAAGGGCGACTTCCACGAGGCCCTCAACTTCGCCGGCATCCACCGCCTGCCCATGGTGCTGGTGTGCGAGAACAACGGCTACGCCATCTCGGTCCCCATGGCCCGGGAGTCCGCCGTGGACGACGTGGCCGAGCGGGCCCACGCCTACGGGATCGCCGGGGTCATCGTCGACGGCAACGACCCGCTCGACGTCTACGCCGCGGTGCGCTCGGCGGTGCGCCACGCCCGGCGGGGAGACGGCCCGACGTTGGTCGAGGCCAAGACCTACCGCTACATGGCCCACACCTCCGACGACGACGACCGGACCTACCGCACGCCCCAGGAGGTCGAGGCGTGGCGGAAGAAGGACCCGCTGGTCCGCATCACCCAGTACTGCATCGAGCAGCGCCTGCTGTCGGAGGCCGACGAGGAGCGCATCGAGGCCGAGGTGCGGGCCGAGGTCGACGACGCGGCCAAGCGGGCCGAGGCCGCGTCCTGCGCCGAGCCGGCCACGGCGTACACGAAGGTCTACGCCCGGCCCCTGCGCCCGCTGCCCGGTGCACCCCAGGGCGCGGGCGACACGCCCCGGGGCGAGGTCCAGGGCCGTCCCCTGCCCGAGGGCGGGACCGAGCGCAACGTCGTCGACACCATCCGCTGGACCCAGCACGAGCTGCTGGCGGCCGACGAGCGGGTGGTGGTCCTGGGCGAGGACGTCGGTGCCCGGGGTGGCGTGTTCCGGGCCACCGACGGCCTGGTGGCCGAGTTCGGCGACCGGCGGGTGCTCGACACGCCGCTGGCCGAGTCCTCGATCGTGGGCATCGGGATCGGCCTGGCCCTGGCCGGCCTGCGGCCGATCGTGGAGATCCAGTTCGCCGACTTCATCCACTCGGCCTTCGACCAGATCGTGTCGGAGGCGGCGAAGATCCACTACCGGTCCGACGGCGACTTCCAGGTCCCCCTGGTCGTGCGGGCGCCCTGGGGCGGCGGCGTGCACGGCGCGCTGTACCACTCGCAGTCGATCGAGGCGTTCTACGCCCACGTGGCGGGCCTCAAGGTGGTGGCGCCCTCGACGCCGGCCGACGTGTGCGGCCTGCTGCGGGAGGCGGTGGAGGACCCCGACCCGGTCCTGTTCCTCGAGCACAAGAAGACCTACCGGCTGATCAAGGGCCTGGTGCCCGACGACCCGGGCTGGCGGGTCCCGATCGGGGTGGCCGAGGTCGCCCGACCGGGCACCGACCTGACCGTGGTCACCTACGGCCTGCACCGGCACCTGTGCTGCGAGGCGGCCGACCTGCTGGCCCAGGAGGGGGTCGGTTCGGTGGAGGTCGTGGACCTGCGGACCATCTCCCCGCTCGACCGCGACACCGTGCTGGCCTCGGTGGCCCGCACGGGCCGCTGCCTGGTCGTCCACGAGGACAACGTCAGCTTCGGGGTCGGGGCCGAGGTGGCCGCCATCGTGGCCGAGGAGGGCTTCTGGGACCTCGACGCCCCCGTCCGCCGGCTGGGCATGGCCGACGTCCCTGCGTACCCCTTCGCCGGCCCGCTCGAGGAGGAGCTCTTCGTCGGCACCCCCCGCATCGCCGAGGCCATGCGAGCCGCCCTGGCCTGACCGAGGTGCTCAGCCCTCGTAGGGGAAGCCCAGGTCGGGCGCGGTGACCAGGGGGTGGACGGGCAGGCCCCGCTCGGCGGCCATGGCCGCCACCGTGCCGCCCCGGTCGACCAGCGGGAGCAACATGACCGGCGTCGCCCCGACGGCGACGACCGCGTCCACCGCGTCGAGCATCGACACGCCCCGGGTCACGGCGTCCTCCACGATCACCACCCTGTCGCCGGGCTCCAGCGCGCCCGCGATGCGGCCCCCGGCACCGTGGTCCTTGCTCTCCTTGCGGACGCTGAAGCTGCGGAACATGCGGCCCTGCGTGGCGGCCACCGCGGCCACGCCGAAGGCCATGGCGTCGGCCCCCATGGTCAGCCCACCCAGCGCCGTGGCGTCGTCGGGGATGGCGGCCAGCGCCGCCGAGGCCACCAGCAGCATGCCGTCGGGCCGGCAGGTCGTCTGCTTGGCGTCGACGAACCAGCTCGACCGGCGACCGGACTTGAGGACGAAGTCACCCCGCTTGACGCTGTGCTCCAGCAGGTGTTCCACCAGCTCGGGGTGGGCGGGTGCGCTCGGCATCGCGCCGAAGCTAGTGCCGGGGCTCAGGCGTCCCGGATGACCACCTCGCCCCGGCCCGGCACGACCTCGCCGATGTCGACGGCCCGGTGACCCTCGGACCGGAGCAGGTCGAGCGCGGCGTGGACGTCGGCGGCCGGGACCACCGCCACCATCCCGATCCCCAGGTTGAACACCCGCCGCATCTCGCCCACGTCGATCCGGCCGTGGCGCTGGATCTCGGTGAAGATCCGCGGCCACTCCCACGCCCCGGCGTCCACCACCGCGTCGCAGCCCGGCGGGAGCACCCGGTTCAGGTTGCCGGGGATCCCCCCACCGGTCACGTGGGCCACGCCCCGGACGTCGGCCCGCCGCAGGAGCTGGGCCACGCTCGGGGCGTAGACGACCGAGGGCAGGAGCAGCTCGTCAGCCAGGGAGTGCGGCGCGCCGCTCCAGGCCGGGCCGTCGAGCGCGAGGCCGGCGTCGTCCAGCAGGACCTTGCGGGCCAGCGAGTAGCCGTTGGACCGCAGGCCCGGCGACGGCAGGCCGACCAGCCGGTCGCCCGGCTCGATCCGCTCGCCGGTGAGCAGCCGGTCCCGCTCGACGACCCCGACGGCGAAGCCGACCAGGTCGAACTCGCCGGGCTCCATGGCCCCGGGGTGCTCGGCCATCTCGCCGCCGACCAGCGCGCAGCCGGCCTGGCGGCAGCCGTGGGCCACGCCCTCGACCAGCTGCTCGATGTGGGCCGGGTCGAGCTTGCCCACCGCGATGTAGTCCAGGAAGAACAGCGGCTCGGCGCCCTGGCAGACCAGGTCGTCGACGCACATGGCGACCAGGTCGACGCCGATGGTGTCGAAGCGGCCGGCGGCCTGGGCCACCATGGCCTTGGTCCCCACGCCGTCGGTCGACGAGACCAGCACCGGCGAGGTGTAGCGGTCCGACGGGAAGGCGAAGAGCCCGCCGAACCCGCCGATGTCGCCGATGACCTCGGGCCGGAACGTCGACCGCACCTTGGCCTTGATGCGCTCGACCGCCTCCTCGCCGGCGCCGATGTCGACACCGGCGTCCTGGTAGCTGGTGCCCACCGCCGGTCAGTCGATCGTCGCCTGGACGGCCGAGGGTGACGCGGCGGTCGGGGGCAGCTCGAGGACGTGCTTGCGCAACGTGACCGGCACCTCCACCGGGTACTGGCCGGTGAAGCAGGCGTCGCAGAACCCGGCGCCGGTGGCCCCGGTGGCGGCGACCAGGCGCTCCAGGCCGATGTAGGCGAGGCTGTCGGCCTCGAGGAAGTCGCGGATCTCCTCCACCGTGAGGCTGGTGGCCAGGAGCTCGTTGCGGTTGCCGGTGTCGATGCCGTAGAAGCACGACCACTTCACCGGCGGCGACGTGATCCGCAGGTGCACCTCGGCGGCGCCGGCCTCGCGCAGCATGCGCACGAGCTGGCGCTGGGTGGTGCCCCGCACGATCGAGTCGTCGACCACCACGACCCGCTTGCCGGCCAGGTTCTCGCGCAGCGGGTTGAGCTTCATCCGCACCGCCCGGGCCCGCTGCTCCTGGCTGGGGGCGATGAAGCTCCGGCCGATGTAGCGGTTCTTGACCAGGCCCTGGCCGAAGGGGATGCCGCTGCGCCGGGCGAACCCCTCGGCCGCGGGCACGCCGGACTCGGGCACGCCCATGACCATGTCGGCCTCGACCGGGGCCTGCTCGGCCAGCTCCTCGCCCATCTGGATGCGGGCCTGGTGGACGCTGCGCCCGTAGAGCCGGCTGTCGGGCCGGGCGAAGTAGACGAACTCGAACAGGCAGAGCCGGGGATCGACCCGCTCGGGCGGGAACAGCCGCTGGGAGCGGACGCCGGCACCGTCGACCACGACGACCTCGCCCGGCTCCAGCTCGCGCACGAAGTGGGCGTCGACGATGTCGAGCGCCGGCGTCTCGGAGGCCAGGACCCAGCCGCCGCCCTCGGTCCGCCCCAGGCACAGCGGGCGGAAGCCGTTGGGGTCGCGCACGCCGATGACCCGATCCTCGTCCATCAGCACGAGCGAGAAGGCGCCCTCGAGCCGGGGCACCACGGCCTCCAGCGCGGCCTCCAGGTCGAAGCCGTCGTCGTCGACGTGGCGGTCGAGCTCGGCCGCGAGCAGCTCGGCCACGAGGTCGGTGTCGCTGGTGACGGTCCCGGGGAGCATCCCGGCCTCGGCCGCGAGCTGCTCGGTGTTGGTCAGGTTGCCGTTGTGGCCCAGGGCGAACTGGTGGCGGCCGCTGCCCCGGTAGACCGGCTGGGCGTTGCGCCAGGTCGACGCGCCGGTCGTCGAGTAGCGGCAGTGGCCGATGGCCAGGTCGCCGGTCAGCGCGACCAGCGTGCGCTCGTCGAACACCGACGCGACCAGGCCCTGGTCCTTGACCACGGTGACCGTCGCGCCGTCGCTGACCGCCATGCCGGCCGACTCCTGGCCCCGGTGCTGGAGGGCGAACAGGCCGAGGTAGGTGAGGTTGGCCACCGCCTCGCCGGGGGCGTAGATCCCGAAGACCCCGCACGCCTCCTTGGGCGAGTCGTCCACGTCGGCGGGCACGTCGGCGGGCACGTCGGTGGGCACGGCGCCAGTCTGCCAGCCCGGACGACCTGAACCGCCCTCGGCGAGGTCCGGGTCGGCCGGACGGGGCTCAGTGGGTGGCGCCGGCGGCGATGGCGGCGGGCAGGCGGTCCCGCCAGGCCACGGTCGCCGCGTCCAGGGCCACGTCGAGGAGGCCCTCGACCACGATCCGGTCACCCCCCGCGGTGCCGATCCGGGCCACCGCCACGCCGGCGGCGCGGGCCCGCTCCTCGACACCGGCCCGCTGCCCGGGCTCGACGCAGAGCACGGCCCGGCTGGCCGAGGTGGCGAACAGCCAGCCGTGGTCGAGCGTCCCGCCGTCGCCGGAATCGTCGACCGCGAACCCGACCCCGCTGCGGACCGCCATCTCGACCAGGGCCACCCCCAGCCCGTCGGCCGCGTCGTGGACCCCCTGCACCGCGCCCCCGGCGACCAGGTCCCGCACCAGGGTCGTGGCGGCCCGGTGGGCGATCAGGTCGAGCTCGGGCGGGCTGCCCCACCGGTGGCCGTGGGCCCAGGCCCAGCGCGAGCCCGACAGGGAGCGCGCCGGGGGACCCACCACGACCAGGTCGGCCCCCTCGACCAGCCGGACGCCCGGCGGGCGGGCGGTCAGGGCCTCGACGATCCCCAGGACGGCGACGACCGGCGTCGGGTCGATGTCACGGCCCCGGCTCTCGTTGTAGAGGCTGACGTTCCCGCCCACCACCGGCAGGTCCAGCGCGCGGCAGGCCTCGGCCATCCCGTCGATGGCCTCGGAGAGCTGCCACATGACCTCGGGGTGCTCGGGGTTGCCGAAGTTGAGGCAGTTGACCAGCCCGAGGGGCTCGGCCCCCACGCAGGCCAGGTTCATCACCGCCTCGGCCACGACCAGCGCGGTGCCCCGGCGGGGGTCGAGGGCGCACCAGCGGTGGTTCCCGTCGGTGGTCACGGCCAGGCCCCGCCCGGTGTCGGCCCCGGTGACGGGGTGCTTGAGCCGCAGGACCGCGGCATCGCCGCCGGGCGGCTCGACGGTGTTGAGGAACAGCTGGTGGTCGTACTGGCGCGACACCCACGACGTGTCGGCGACCAGGTCGACCAGGTCGGCCCCGGCGTCGGCCGGCGGGTCCAGCTCGGCCTCGGCGCTCCGCCCGGCGAGAGCGGCCCGGTCGGCGGGCTCGGCCCGGGGCCGGTCGTAGAGCGGCGCGGCGTCGTGCAGGCTCGCGGCGGGGACCTCGGCCAGGACCTCTCCACCGGGTCGGTCCAGGATGCGCAGCGCGCCGCCCTCGGTGACCACGCCGACCACCGCGGCGCGCACCTCCCAGCGGGCGCAGATGGCCAGCGCGGCGTCGAGGTCGCCGGGCTCGACGATGGCCAGCATCCGCTCCTGGGACTCGCTGGTCATCAGCTCGAAGGGCTCCATGCCCGGTTCGCGGGCCGGGATCGCCGAGACGTGGACGTCCATCCCGACGCCACCACGGCTGGCCGTCTCCGAGGTGGCGCAGCTCAGCCCGGCGCCACCCAGGTCCTGGATGCCGACCACCAGCCCGGCGTCGAGCAGCGCCAGGCAGCACTCGATGAGCCGCTTCTCCTCGAACGGGTCGCCGACCTGGACCGAGGGCCGCTTGCCGGCGTCGGCCTCGGCGTCGGAGAAGCCGGCCGAGGCCAGGACCGACACGCCACCGATCCCGTCGCGGCCCGTCGTCGACCCGAGGAGGACCGCGAGGTTGCCCGGGCCCGACGCCTGGCCCAGCACCAGCCGGTCGCGGGGCAGCACACCGAGGCAGAACACGTTGACCAGGGGGTTGTCCTGGTAGGTCTCGTCGAAGACCACCTCGCCGCCGACGGTGGGCACGCCGACCGAGTTGCCGTAGCCCGAGATGCCCGACACGACGCCCTCGGCGATCCACCGGCTGCGCGGGTCCTCGAGGGGCCCGAAGCGCAGCGGGTCCATCAGCGCGATGGGCCGCGCCCCCATGGTGAACACGTCGCGCAGGATGCCCCCGACACCGGTCGCGGCGCCCTGGTAGGGCTCGATGGCCGACGGGTGGTTGTGGCTCTCGATGCGGAAGGCGGCGGCGATCCCGTCGCCCACGTCGACCACGCCGGCGTTCTCCCCCGGACCGACCAGCACCCGGGCGCCCTCGGTGGGCAGCCGGCGCAGGTGGAGGCGGGACGACTTGTACGAGCAGTGCTCCGACCACATGACCGCGTACATGGCCAGCTCGAGGTGGTTGGGCGCTCGACCGAGGATGCGCTCGATCTCGGCAGCTTCGTCGTCGGTCAGCCCGAGGGCACGGTGGATCGCCTCGCCGGTCACGACGGCGATCGTACGCGTCGCCCGCCGCCGGGCCGCGGCCGGCGGAGCCGGTAGCATCGGCCGCCGTGCCGCAGGGAACACGTCGCCCCATGTCCGACGACCACAAGGCCGCGCTGGCCGAGGGCCGCAACCAGGGGCGGGCCGTCCGGCTCTACCTGGAGGCGCTGGAGGCCCACCGGCCCCGGCGAGG
Organism: Acidimicrobiia bacterium; assembly: GCA_050247895.1. Classification (GTDB taxonomy): domain Bacteria; phylum Actinomycetota; class Acidimicrobiia; order Acidimicrobiales; family VFJN01; genus CAVPEW01. The sequence goes on along the minus strand of JBFWTJ010000031.1, from coordinate 11,430 downwards.
TCGCAAGCGCACGGTCGACTCCATCGCCAAGCGCCTGGAGCGCATCGAGGTCGAGCTCGAGGCGGCCGACCCGCTCAAGCGCCTCCAGCTCGTGCAGGAGCGGATCGATCTCACCGAGGAGCTCGAGTCGTTCCAGTCGGCGGTCGACCTCAGCACCCTGGAGAAGGCCTTCGTCGGCGCGGCCGGGCCCTACAGCGAGCGCAAGGGGATCTCCTACGCCGCCTGGCGGGAGCTGGGCGTCGAGCCCGCCGTGCTCAAGCAGGCCGGCATCCGCCGCACCAGCTGAAGCGGGGCCTGCGGCGTCGCCCGCTCAGACGGGGGCGCCGGCGCGGGCCAGCAGCGACCGGACCAGGCCCACCCCGTCGGTGCTGCCGAGCAGCTCGTGGGTCGCCCGCTCGGGGTGGGGCATGAGCCCGACGACGTTGCGCCCGGCCGAGCAGATCCCCGCGATGTCCTCCACCGAGCCGTTGGGGTTGTCGACGTAGCGGAACACGACCCGGTCCTCGGACCGCAGCTCGGCCAGGGTCTCGGCGTCGCAGGTGTAGTTGCCCTCGAAGTGGTTGATGGGGATGCGCAGGACCGTGCCCGGCTCGACCTGCCCGGTGAGCGCCGAGCGCGACGTCTCGACGCGGATCTCGACCGGGGCGCAGATGAACTTCAGGCCGGCGTTCTTCTGCAGGGCGCCGGGGAGCAGGCCGGACTCGGTCAGCACCTGGAACCCGTTGCAGATGCCCACCACCGGACCGCCGGCCGCGGCCATCTCCCGCACCGCGGCCATGATCGGGCTGAAGCGGGCGATCGCCCCCGGGCGCAGGTAATCACCGTGGGCGAAGCCGCCGGGCAGGACCACGGCGTCGAGGTCGCCCAGCGACATGTCGCCGTGCCAGACCAGCTCGCCCTTGCCCCCCGCGGCGTCGACGGCCTCGATGACGTCCTGCTCGCAGTTGGACCCGGGGAAGGTGACGACACCGACCCGGGGTGCCATCAGGCCGGGACCTCGGCGACCTCGGCGAGGGTGGCCGACGCCTCTTCGATGACCGGGTTGATCAGCACCCGCTGGCAGACCTCGGCCACCTGCGCCTCGGCCGTGGCCCGGTCGGGCGCCTCGACCTCGAACCGGAAGGCCTTGCCCACCCGCACGCCGCTGATCCCGCCGAAGCCGACGACGGGCAGGGAGCGCTCGATGGTGGAGCCCTGCGGGTCGGCGACGCCGTCACGCAGGCGGGTCTCGACCAGGACCGAGAAGCGCATGGGCCCGAGACTACCGGCCGCCGCCCGGCCGCCCGGACCGTGGCTCAACCCCGCCAGTCGGCGAAGGCGCGGCCGGTGATCCGCTCGTAGGCCTCGATGTAGCGGCGGCTGGTGGCGGCCACGACCTCGTCGGGCAGCGGGGGCGGCGGGGGCGTCTTGTCCCAGCCCAGGCCCTCCAGGTAGTCGCGCACGGGCTGCTTGTCGAACGAGGGCGGGGTGGCACCCGGCTTCCAATGGTCCTCGGGCCAGAACCGGCTCGAGTCGGGCGTCATGACCTCGTCGCACAGGACGAGCTCGCCGTCGACCAGGCCGAGCTCGAACTTGGTGTCGGCGATGATGATCCCCCGCTCCCGGGCCAGCGCCGAGCCCCGCCGGTACAGCTCCAGGGCCACCTCGCGGGCCCGGCCGGCCACCTCGGCGCCGACCAGGTCGACGGCCCGCTCGAACGAGATGTTCTCGTCGTGGCCCTCGTCGGCCTTGGTCGAGGGCGTGAACACCGGTTCGGGCAGCGGGTCGGACTCCTGGAGCCCGGCCGGCAGGGCCGCGCCGTGCATGGTCCCGCTGGTCCGGTACTCCTTCCAGGCCGAGCCGGACAGGTAGCCCCGCACGATGCACTCGATGGGCAGCATCTCGGCCCGACGGCACAGCATGATCCGCCCGACCAGGTCCTCGCCGCCCTCGGCCACGCCGGGCGGGAGGGCGTCCACGTCGGTGGTCACCAGGTGGTTGCCGACCACGTCGCCGAGGACCTCGAACCAGAAGGCCGACATGGCGGTCAGGACCCGGCCCTTGCCGGGGATCGGCTCGGCCATCACCACGTCGAAGGCCGACAACCGGTCGGAGGTGACCATGAGGAGCTGGTCGTCGCCGACGGCGTAGATGTCGCGGACCTTGCCCGAGTGGACGTGCGGGAGGGTGAGGGTCACGCGGCCGACGCTACCGCCCGGTCCCCGGACCGGGCGGACGGCCCCTCACAGGATGTCGGAGGGGTCGTAGCGGGCCGCGTCGGGGTACCGGGCCACGACCTCGTCGACCTGGCCCACGAAGGCGTCGACCTGGTCGGTGGCCCGCCCGGTGAACTCGATCGGGCTGGCCAGCAGGCCATCGAGGGCGGCCCGGTCGAGCGGCAGCCGGGGGTCGGCGGCGAGCCGGTCCACCAGGTCGTTGCCCGCCGCGCCCTCCTCGCGCATGGCCAGGGCCACGGCCACGGCGTGCTCCTTGATGGCCTCGTGGGCGCTCTCGCGACCCACGCCGGCCCGGACCGCGGCGACGAGCACCTTGGTCGTGGCCAGGAAGGGCAGGTAGCGGTCCAGCTCCCGGGCGATCACCGCCGGGTAGGCCCCGAAGTCGTCGAGCACCGACAGGAACGTCTCGAACAGGCCGTCGGTGGCCAGGAAGGCGTCGGGCAGCGCGACCCGGCGCACCACCGAGCAGGACACGTCACCCTCGTTCCACTGGTCGCCGGCCAGCTCGGCCACCATCGACAGGTAGCCCCGCACCACCACGGCCAGGCCGCACACCCGCTCGCAGGAGCGGCTGTTCATCTTGTGGGGCATGGCCGACGAGCCGACCTGGCCCGGCCGGAAGCCCTCGGTGGCCAGCTCGATCCCCGCCATCAGCCGGATCGTGGTGGCCAGGCTGGACGGGCCGGCCACGACCTGGGCCAGGGCGGCCACCACGTCGAGGTCGAGCGAGCGGGGGTAGACCTGCCCGACGTTGGTCAGCGTCGCCCCCATGCCCAGGTGGTCGGCCACCGCGACCTCCAGCTCGTCGACGCGGGCCGCGTCGCCGAGCAGGTCGAGCATGTCCTGCTGGGTGCCGACCGGGCCCTTGATCCCCCGCAGCGGGTAGCGGGCCAGCAGGTCCTCGACCCGGTGCAGGGCCTGGAGCAGCTCCTCGCCGGCGTTGGCGAAGCGCTTGCCCAGGGTCGTGGCCTGGGCCGGCACGTTGTGGGTCCGCCCGGCCACGACCAGCTCGCGGTGCTCGGCGGCCCGCCGGGCCAGCCGGGCCAGGGCCGCCACGACCCGGTCCCGCACCAGCTCCAGCCCGGCCCGGACCTGGAGCTGCTCGACGTTCTCGGTCAGGTCGCGCGAGGTCATCCCCGCGTGGGCCAGCTCGTGGCCGGCCAGGGCCGAGAACTCCTCGACCCGGGCCTTCACGTCGTGACGGGTCACCCGCTCGCGCGCCGCGATGCTGGCCAGGTCGACCTGGTCGACCACCGCGGCGTAGTCCTCGATCGCCTGCGGGGGGATGTCGGCACCGAGCCTGAGCTGGGCCCGCATGACCGCCAGCCACAGCCGGCGCTCGAGCACGACCTTGTGCTCGGCCGACCACAGCTCGGCCATCGCCGGGCTGGCGTACCGGGTGGCCAGGACGTGGGGGACGGCGTGGGAGGAGGCGTCGCTCGGCACGGGCCAATCCTCGCACGGGCCCCGGTGCGCCCCACCTCCGGGCGACCAACGGGACCTATGGCCTATTGGCCCGAACCGTTCCCCGTGCTGCAATCGGATGACGATCTCGGGAGTCCCCCCGCTCCCGTGAGGACGTGGCGCTGGAGGCCCCGATGGAAGCCTGCACCAAGCACTCGCACGAGAGAGGCGTGGCCGCCTGCCGGCGCTGCGGCCTGCCCTGGTGCAACGACTGCCTGGTCTTCGTGTACGGCACGACCAAGCCTCCGTACTGCGTCGGCTGCGCCATGTTCGCCGCCGGCGTGCGGACCTCGGCTCCCCTCCCCGCCATGTCGCGCCGGGAGGTGCGGGCCCGGCACCGGGCGGCGAAGGCGGCGGCGAAGGCGGCCCGGCACGACACGGACAGGGCGGTGTCCGACGTGCCCCCGCCTCCCCCGCCGCCGCCTTCGCGGCCCGTGGTGATCACCCCCGAACCGGCCGTGCCGGTCGCGCCGGCCGCGGCCATCCCCGTCGCGCCCGAACCGGTGGCCTCCCCCGCCGCGGCCACCGACTGGTCGGTGCCGTGGTGGGAGACCCCCTCGCAGGCCGGCTCGCGCTGAGGCCGCGGGCCACCCCGTCGGGTGGCCCCTCGACCGGTCAGGCCCCGGCGATCTCCCGGCGGTGCTCGGCCAGCTGCTCGGCCAGGCCGACGTCGGCCACCGCGAGCATCTGCACGACGAGGAGCGCGGCGTTGACCGCGCCGTCGACGGCCACGGTGGCCACGGGGATGCCCCGGGGCATCTGCACGGTGGCGTAGAGGGCGTCCACGCCGTTGAGCGCGCCGCCCGACAGCGGCACGCCCACGACCGGCAGCGTCGTGTGGGCCGCCACCGCGCCGGCCAGGTGGGCGGCCATCCCGGCGCCGCAGATGAAGGCGCTGTAGCCCTGCTCGCGGGCGGTCGAGGCCAGCTCGGCGACCTTGGCCGGGGTGCGGTGGGCCGAGTGCACCCTCACGTCGGCCTCGATCCCGAACCGGGCCAGTGTGTCGGCGGCGGGCTGCATCTTGTCCCGGTCGTTGGGCGAGCCCATCAGGACGGCGACCTTGTAGGTCATCGCGGCGTTGCCTCCTCGTCGGTGCGGTCGGTGCCGGCCGGGGCGCTCACCCCGGCGGCGATGTCGTGGCGGTGGTGCAGGCCGGGCCACGACAGGTGGGCCAGCCCGGCGTAGGCACGGCGGCGCGCCTCGGCCAGGTCGGCGCCCCGGCCGACCACGTCGATCACCCGTCCACCCGCGGTGGCCAGGGTCCCGTCGGCACCCGCGCCGACCCCGGCGCAGAGCACGGTGACGCCGTCCTCGGCCGCCGCCGCCTCCAGGCCCTCGATCGGGTCGCCGAGCCGGGGTGCCACCGGGTAGCCCTCGCTCGCCGCCACGACCAGGACCGCGGCGCCGGGCTCGTAGGTCGGCTCGCCCTCGAGGCGACCCGCCGCGGCCGAGGCCAGCAGCGCGGTCAGGTCCGAGGTGAGGCGCAGGAGCACGACCTGGCTGTCGGGATCGCCGAAGCGGACGTTGTACTCCAGCAGCTTGGGCCCCTCCGCGGTGAGGATCAGCCCGGCGTAGAGCGCGCCGCGGTAGTCGATGCCCCGACGGCGCAGCTCGGCCAACGTGGGGGCGACGAACCGGTCGACCACGTCCTGGGCGAAGCCGTCGGGCAGCCACGGCAGGGGCGAGTACGCGCCCATGCCGCCGGTGTTGGGGCCCACGTCGCCGTCGCCGACGCGCTTGAAGTCCTGGGCCGGTTCGAGGGCCACGGCCCGGTGACCGTCGCACACGGCGAAGACCGAGACCTCGGGGCCGATCAGGCCCTCCTCGACCACCACCGTGCGCCCCGCGGCGCCGAAGGCCGCGCCCGAGAGCTTGTCGCGCACGTCCTGCTCGGCCGCGGCCAGGTCGTCGGTCACCAGCACGCCCTTGCCCGCGGCCAGGCCGTCGGTCTTGACCACCCAGGGGCCGGGCAGCGAGCGCAGGTACGCCAGGGCCGGCTCGACCGAGTCGAAGATCCCGTACCGGGCCGTCGGCACGTCGGCCGCGGCGAGGACCTCCTTCATCCAGGCCTTGGAGCCCTCCAGGCGGGCCCCGTCGGCCCCGGGCCCGAAGACCAGCCGGCCCGCGGCCCGCAGCTCGTCGGCCAGCCCGTCGACCAGGGGCACCTCGGGGCCGATCACGTAGAGGTCGGCGTCGACGTCCTGGGGCGGGCCGGGGACCGAGCCGGGGATCCCGGGGTTGCCCGGGACCACCACCACGTCGTCGGCGGTGCGACCCAGCACCAGGGCCAGGGCCGCCTCGCGCCCGCCGGACCCGACGACGCAGACCCTCACGGCGCGAGCTGGACGTACTGGTCGCGGCCGGGGCCCACGCCGACGAGGCGGATGGGCACGCCCACCTGGTCCTCGAGCAGGGCCAGGTAGTCGCGGGCCGCGGCGGGCAGGTCGCCCGGCTCGGTGCAGCGGCTCAGGTCCGTCGACCAGCCCGGGAGCTCCTCGTACACCGGGGTGACGTGGTGGAGGTCGGACTGGTTGTCGGGGAGCTGGGTGCAGCGACGGCCGTCGAGCTCGTAGGCCACGCAGACCTTGAGCGTGTCGAAGGCGTCGAGCACGTCGAGCTTGGTCAGGGCGAGCTCCGACAGCGAGTTGACCCGCACGGCGTGGCGGAGCATCACGGCGTCGATCCAGCCCGGCCGCCGCCGGCGACCGGTGTTGGTCCCGTACTCGTGGCCCCGGTCGACGATGGCCTCGCCGACCTCGTCGACGAGCTCGGTCGGGAACGGCCCGGCACCGACGCGGGTCACGTAGGCCTTGGCCACGCCGACCACCCGGTCGATGTGGCGGGGCCCGACCCCGGCACCGGTGCACGCGCCGCCGGCCACCGGGTTGGACGAGGTGACGAAGGGATAGGTGCCGTGGTCCAGGTCGAGGAACGTGGCCTGGGCGCCCTCGAACAGGACGTGCTGGCCCGACTCCAGGGCCTCGTGGACAAGGTTGACCGTGTCGGCCACGTAGGGCTCGAGCCGGGGCGCGTGGTGCCCGAGGTAGACCTCGGCGATCTCGTCGACGGTGGGCGAGAGCTGGTTGTAGACCTTGGCCAGCAGCGGGGCCTTCTCGGCCAGGACCACGGCCAGCTTCTCCCGGAAGATCTTGGGGTCGTAGAGGTCCTGGACCCGCAGGCCGACCCGGGACGCCTTGTCGGCGTAGGCCGGCCCGATGCCCCGCCGGGTCGTGCCCAGCGCGTTGCGGCCCAGGAAGCGCTCGCTGACCCGGTCGATGAGCTGGTGGTAGGGGAAGATCAGGTGGGCGTTGCCCGACACCCGCAGCCGCTGGCAGGAGATGCCCCGGCGCTCGAGCATGTCGACCTCGGCGATGAGCACGGCGGGGTCCACGACCACGCCGTTGCCGACCACCGGGGTGATGTGGTCGTACAGCACGCCCGACGGGATGAGCTGGAGGGCGAAGGTCTCGCCGTCGACGACCAGGGTGTGGCCGGCGTTGTGGCCCCCCTGGTACCGGACGACGAGGTGCATCTCCTTGGCCAGCAGGTCGGTGTACCGGCCCTTTCCCTCGTCGCCCCACTGCGTTCCGACGATGATCGTCGCGGGCACGCGGCCCTCCTCCCTAGCCCGGGGACGGCGGGCCACGGTAGCGGGCCCGGTCGGCGGGCCCCAACCGGGCCCGCGCCGGAGCGGGTCAGCCCCTCCGCACGGCGACCTCGCCACCGTCGACGTCGACGACCGCGGTGTCGCCGTCGACGATGTCGCCCGAGAGGACCGCGGCGGCGAGTCGGTCGGCCACCTCGCGCTGGATCACCCGCTTCAGGGGCCGGGCGCCGAAGGCCTCGTCGTAGCCCAGGTCGGCCAGCATCACCTCGGCCGCCGGGGTGACCTCGAGGGCGATCCGGCGGGCCGCCAGCCGCTCGCGCAGGTTGGCCAGCTGGATCTCCACGATGGGAGCGAGGTCGGCGCGGGTCAGCGAGCCGAAGCGCACGATCTCGTCGATGCGGTTGACGAACTCGGGCCGGAAGTGGTCCCGGGGGTCGCCGGGCAGGTTGGAGGTCATGATGAGCACGGCGTTGGTGAAGTCGACCGTGCGGCCCTGGCCGTCGGTGAGCCGCCCGTCGTCGAGCACCTGGAGCAGGATGTTGAAGACGTCGGGGTGGGCCTTCTCGATCTCGTCGAGGAGGACCACGCTGTACGGGCGACGGCGGACGGCCTCGGTGAGCTGGCCCCCCTCGTCGTAGCCCACGTAGCCGGGGGGCGCCCCGACGAGGCGGCTGACCGAGTGCTTCTCCATGTACTCGGACATGTCGATGCGGACCATCGCCCGCTCGTCGTCGAAGAGGAAGTCGGCCAGCGAGCGGGCCAGCTCGGTCTTGCCCACGCCGGTCGGGCCGAGGAAGAGGAACGAGCCGATGGGCCGGTGGGGGTCCGACAACCCGGCGCGGCTGCGCCGGATGGCGTTGGCCACCGCCGACACGGCCTGGTCCTGGCCGATGACCCGCTCGTGGAGGACCTCCTCCATGCGGACGAGCTTGGCCACCTCGCCCTCCATGAGGCGGGACACGGGCACGCCGGTCCACTTGGCCACGACCTCGGCCACGTCCTCCTCGTCGACCTCCTCCTTGAGCATGCGGGTGGTCGACTGGAGCTCGGCCAGCTCCTTGGTGGCGGCGTCGACCTCGCGCTCGATCTCGGGGATGCGCCCGTAGCGGATCTCGGCCGCCTTCTCGAGGTCGGTCTCCCGCTCGAGCTCGCTGCGCAGCGCCTCGAGCTGCTCCTTCAGCTCGCGGATGCGGGCGATGGCGCCCTTCTCGTTCTCCCAGTGGGCCAGCATCGAGGCCCGCTGCTCGTTGAGGTCGGCCAGCTCCTTCTCGAGGGCGGCGAGGCGCTCCCCGCTGGCCGCGTCGGTCTCCTTGGCCAGGGCGACCCGCTCGATCTCGAGCTGGCGGACCCGGCGCTCGACGACGTCGACCTCGGTGGGCAGCGAGTCGATCTCGATGCGCAGCTTCGAGGCTGCCTCGTCGACCAGGTCGATGGCCTTGTCGGGCAGGAACCGGCCGGTGAGGTAGCGGTCGGACAGGACGGCCGCGGCGACCAGGGCCGCGTCCTGGATCCGCACGCCGTGGTGGACCTCGTAGCGCTCCTTGAGGCCGCGCAGGATGGCGATGGTGTCCTCGACGGTGGGCTGCTCGACGTAGACCTGCTGGAAGCGGCGCTCGAGGGCGGCGTCCTTCTCGATGTGGGTGCGGTACTCGTCGAGCGTGGTGGCGCCGATCATGCGGAGCTGGCCCCGGGCCAGCAGCGGCTTGAGCATGTTGCCGGCGTCCATGGCCCCGTCGGCCTTGCCCGCGCCGACCACGGTGTGGAGCTCATCGATGAAGGTGACGACCTCGCCCTCGGCGTCGGTGATCTCCTTGAGGACGGCCTTGAGCCGCTCCTCGAACTCGCCGCGGTACTTGGCCCCGGCGACCATGGCGCCCAGGTCGAGGCTGATCAGCCGCTTGTCCTTGAGCGACTCGGGCACGTCGCCCTCGACGATGCGCCGGGCGAGGCCCTCGACGATGGCGGTCTTGCCCACCCCGGGCTCGCCGATGAGCACCGGGTTGTTCTTGGTCCGCCGGGACAGGACCTGGATGACCCGGCGGATCTCCTCGTCCCGGCCGATGACGGGGTCGATGCGCCCGGCCCGGGCGTCCTCGGTGAGGTCCCGGCCGTACTTCTCCAGCGCCTGGTAGCTGTCCTCGGGGTTCTGGCTGGTGACCTTGTGGCTGCCGCGCACGGCCTGGAGGGCGCCCAGCAGGTCCTCGCGGCCCAGCCCGAGGCGGTCGGCCAGGGCCAGCAGGAGGTGCTCGGTCGACAGGTACTCGTCGCCCAGGTCGCCCCGGGCGGTGTCGGCGTCGTCCATGACCTGGGACAGCTCGCGCGACAGGCGCGGGTCGCTCCCGCCGTAGGCGCTGGGCAGCTTGGCGGTGGCCTCGTCGGCCGCGTTGCGGAGCTGCACGGGGTTGGCCCCGACCTTCTGCAGCACGGGCAGCACGACGCCGCCGTCCTGGCGCAGGAGGGCGGCGATCAGGTGGGCCGGCACGACCTCGGGGTTCGACCGGGTGCGGGCCGCCTCCACCGCCGCGGTGAAGGCCTCCTGGGTCTTGAGGGTCCAGCGGTTCGGGTCCAGCGCCATGCGTCACATCGTACAAGCGCTGAGGAAACCTGACAACGCTTATATCAAGTTCTTGCGGCGGCTCGTGCCGGCACGGCCTCAGTCCGCGGTGGCCCGCCGGGTGCGGCCCTCGAACAGGACGAGGGCCTGCTTCACCGGCACCAGGTCGCGCCGGTACTGGCGGTGGGTCTGCTCGACCGCCTGCTGGCCCCGCTCGCGGACCTGCTCGAGCTGGCGGCGCAGCTCGGCCAGCTCGGCCTCCAGGGCCAGCACCCGCTGGACCCCGGCCAGGTTGAGGCCCTCGTTGGTCAGCTCCTGGATGCGCCGGAGCTGGGCGATGTCCGCCTCGCTGTAGCGCCGGCTGCCGCCGCCGGTCCGGGCCGGGTCGACCAGGCCCTTGCGCTCGTAGATGCGCAGCGTCTGGGGGTGCAGGCCGGCCAGCTCGGCGGCGACCGAGATGACGTACACCGCCCGGGTCCGCTCGGCCCGGTCGCCCTCGGCCATCACCGGACCCCCAGGTGCTCGCGCGGCGACGCGGTCGCCGCGTCGCGCAGCGCCTCGATCGCCTTGCGCTCGGCGTCGGACAGCTTGGACGGCACGGCGACCTCCACGGTGACCAGCAGGTCGCCGGCGCCCTTGGAGCCGGCCACGCCCCGGCCCTTGACCCGGAAGGTCCGTCCCGAGCGGGTGCCCGGCGGCACCCGGAGGGTCACCGTCGAGCCGTCCAGCGTCGGCACCCGCAGGTCGGTGCCCAGCGCGGCCTCGGGGAAGGTGACCGGCACCGAGAGCGTCAGGTCGCGGCCCCGGCGGCCGAACAGCTCGTGGGACGCCACGTGCACGACGACGAACAGGTCGCCCGGCGGGCCGCCGTTGCGACCCGGCCCGCCCCGGCCCTTGAGGCGGATCCGCTGGCCGTCGGACACGCCGGCGGGGATCCGGACCTTGACCTCGCGGGGCCGGCGCTCGATGCCGCTGCCCCGGCAGGTCGGGCACGGGTCGTCGATCTCGTAGCCCCGCCCGGCGCACTTGGGGCACGGGCTGGAGAACGAGAAGAGGCCCTGGTTGTCGTCCAGGACACCGCGCCCGCCGCAGCGGTCGCACACCCGGGGCGCGGTCCCCGGCCGGGCGCCCGAGCCGGCGCAGGTCGAGCAGGGCGCGTCGCTGGTCAGGTGCACGACGGTCGCCGTGCCCTCGACCGCGTCGGCGAAGGACAGGTGCAGCTCGGCCTCGAGGTCCTGGCCCCGGTGCGGCCCACCGCCCCGGCCGGCCGCGCCGCCCCGGCGCCGGCCGCGGCCGAACAGCCCGCCGAGCACGTCGCCCAGGTCGCCCATGTCCTCGAAGCGGAAGGTGCTCGACCCGCCGCCCCCGCCACCCGGGAAGCCGAAGCCGGCCGGGCCGAGCCGGCGGACCTCGTCGTACTCCTTGCGCTTCTCGGCGTCGCCGATCACGTCGTAGGCGGCCGAGACCTCCTTGAAGCGCTCCTCGGCCGCGGGGTCCCCGGCGTTGGCGTCGGGGTGGTACTGGCGCGACAGCTTCCGGTACGCGCTCTTGATCTCCTTCGCCGAGGCCGTCTCGGACACGCCGAGAGA
>JBFWTJ010000030.1:0-19012 GCA_050247895.1 Acidimicrobiia bacterium | reverse complement strand
AGGGACCGGCCAGCCCCGGTGGCGCGGGCGCCAGCCCGCCCCACGGGCCGGGTCTGGGGCGCAGCCCCAGGGCAGCCCTGTGAGGTCCCGCAGGGACCGGACAGCCCCGGTGGCGCGGGCGCCAGCCCGCCCGACGGGCCGGGTCTGGGGCGCAGCCCCAGGGAAGCCCTGTGAGGTCCCGCAGGGGCCGGACAGCCCCGGTGGCGCGGGCGCCGGGGCCGGTCAGGGGATGGCGTCGAGGGCGGCGACGGCCGCGGACAGGGACCGGTCGAAGGCCCGGCGCAGGGTGCCCTTCTGGCCGCCGTCCATCCAGGACCGGTAGCCGGCCCCGAAGGTGGTCATGGCGATGCCGGCCCAGACGCGGGGCCGGGGGTCCTGGTCGGGGTCGACCCCGAGCCGCCGGGCCACGAAGCCGACCACGGCGTCGGCGGTCTCGGTCTCGAGCACGAGGCGCTCGTAGGCCCGGACCGACTCGTGCTCGGCCGCGATGCGGTGCCGGAGCGCCTTGCCGGCCACGTCGTGGCCCACCTCGTCGGCGAAGGACCGGACCACCGCGACCATCGAGGTGAACGGGTGCTCGGTGGCCGGGCGGGCCTCGAGGGCCTCGACCATGCGCCGGCGGCGGTCCGGCGCGTCGGCGAAGAGCACGCTCTCCTTGGTCGGGAAGTAGCGGAAGAAGGTGCGGGGGGCGACGTCGGCCCGCTCGGCGATCTGCTCGATGGTGGTCGGGCCGTAGCCCTGGGCCCGGAACAGCGACTCGGCGGCGGCGACGATCGCCTGGCGGGTCTCGCGGACCCGCCGTTCCCGGCGCGAGAGCGGCACCGTGACCGTCGACACGCCCGCAGGCTACCCCCGGTCGGAATAATCGTGGCAGTTCTGCCATTGGTCATCACTGTCACGAAGTCGTCACCGGACCGACGAGAAGGAAACGATGCACGGAACCACCGACGCCCGCCTGGACCAGGACCCCGAGATCCACCGGCGGCGCTGGAAGATCCTCGGCGTCCTGTGCCTGAGCCTGGTCGTGGTGATGGTGGCCAACACGTCGATGAACGTGGCCCTGCCCACCCTCAGCGCCGAGGTCGGCGCCTCGCAGTCCGACCTCCAGTGGCTGGTCGACGCCTACTCGCTGGTGTTCGCCGGGCTGCTCTTCACCGCCGGCACCCTGGGCGACCGGTTCGGCCGCAAGGGCTTCCTCCAGGCCGGGATGGCCGTGTTCGGCCTCAGCGCCCTGGCCGCCACCCTCTTCGCCGACTCACCCGGCCAGCTCATCGCCATCCGCGCCGTCATGGGCGTCGGCGGCGCGCTGGTCATGCCGGCCACCCTGTCGATCCTGACCAACGTGTTCCCGCCCCACGAGCGGGCCAAGGCAGTGGCCACCTGGGCCGGCATCAGCGGCGGTGGCACCGCCCTGGGCCCCGTGCTCAGCGGCTTCCTCCTCGAGCACTACTCGTGGCACGCGGTGTTCGCCGTGAACGTGCCCGTGGTGGCCGTGTCGCTGGTCGCGGTGTCGCTGATCGTGCCCCGCAGCCGCAACCCGCACCGCACGCCCATCGACGTCGTGGGCGCGGTCCTGTCGACCGTGGGCCTGTCCACGATCGTCTACGCCCTGATCGAGGCGCCGACCCACGGCTGGCTGTCGGCCGAGACCGTGGGCGTGCTGGCCGGCGGGCTCGCCGTCATGGCCGTGTTCGCCCTGTGGGAGCTGCGGGCCCCGCACCCCATGCTCGACGTGCGGCTGTTCCGCATCCCGGCCTTCGGCGTGTCCTCGCTGACCCTCACGCTGGTCTTCTTCGCCCTCATGGGCACCTTCTTCAGCGTCAGCCTGCTCCTCCAGCTCGTCTACGGGTACACGCCGCTCGGCTCGGCGGTGCGCATGCTGCCGGTCTCGGTCGTGCTGGTCCTGGTCGCGCCCCGCTCGGCCCGGCTGGTGGCCCGCTTCGGCAAGAGCAACGTGGTCACCGCCGGGATGCTCCTGCTCGGCATGGGCATGGCCACCATGGCCACGCTGACCTCGAGCTCGCCCTACGTCCAGCTCCTGGTCGCCCTGGGCCTCTCGGCGGCCGGCATGGGCCTGGCCATGGCGCCGACCACCGACCTGCTGATGTCGGCCGTGCCCCGAGCTCAGGCCGGGATGGGCTCGGCCATGAACGACACCACCCGCGAGCTGGGCGGCTCGCTCGGCGTCGCCGTGTTCGGCAGCCTGCTGGCCTCGCGCTACGCCCACGAGCTGGCCCCCACCGTGCAGGCCCTGCCCGACGCGGCCCGTGACGCGGCGACCTCCTCGCTGGCCGGTGCCCTGGGCGTGGCCGAGCGGGCCGGCGGATCGGCCGGGGCGACCCTGGGCCAGGCCGCCCGCGACGCCTGGATGAGCGGGTTCTCCATCTCGCTGACCGTCGCCGCCGCCATCGTGGCCGCCGCCGCGCTGCTGGCCTGGCGGGCCCTGCCCGACGCGGCGCACGACTCCGACGCGCTCGCCGTCGAGCCGCCCGAGGTCCTGCCCGGCGACCCCGCCCTGGCCGAGGCCTGACCGACGGGGCCTCGCCCACGCCGCCCGGGACCTACCGTGGCGGGGTGAGCGAGGTCACCCGCGCCGACGTCCTGCGCTACCGGTTCCACCGCCACGACCTGGACCGGCCGGCCGGCTCGGTGGCCGATCCGACCGAGCTGGCCCTGCTGGCCCAGGGCGTGCAGGACACGGGGACCGACGGCGTGGGCTGGGCCCTGGCCAACCGGGGCGTCGAGGCGCTCGACCCGGCCGCGCTGGTCTACGCCTGGACCCTGCGGGGTGCCCCGCACGCCTACGACCGGGCCGCCGCGGGTGCCGTGGCGGTGGCCACCGCGCCCTACTCGGAGGCCGACGCGGCCAAGCGGATCTTCGACGCGGCCAAGTCGCTGAAGGCGGCGGGGATCCCGGTCATCGACGCGCTCGGCACCGTGGCCGGCCAGATGCGCCGCCTGGCGGCCCGGCCGGTGGTCAAGGGCGACGTGTCCAGCGGGCTCACCGCGGTGCTCGACGAACCCTTCCTGCGCTACTGCCGGCCCTGCGACGCCGTCCACCCCTACGAGATGACCTTCCGGCTCGCCGCCCTCCAGGCCGGCCTCGAGCTGGAGCCCGGGACCTCACCGCCCGTCCTGCGCCGCATCCCGGGCCTGCGGGCACCGATGCTGGGGCACCTGGCCGGTGAGGCGGACGATGGCCACGACGTGATCCGGGGCTACCTGCGGTTCTTCGGCCCGGCCCGGTTCCGCGACGTCGCCGCCTACCTCGACGCCCCGCTGAAGGAGGTCAAGGCCCGCTGGCCGGCCGACGCGGTGGAGGTCGCCGTGGCCGGCGAGGCCCCCGGCCGGGACGGGCCCCGCCACCTGCTGGCCGACGACCTCGGCGCCCTGGCCGGCGCGGCGGACGGCCCGGCACCGGGCGACCTGCGCCTGCTCGGCTCGCACGACCCCTACCTCCAGGGCCGCGACCGGGAGCTGACCGTGCCCGACGAGGCCGGGCGCAAGGACCTGTGGCGCATCCTGGGCCGGCCCGGCGCGATCGTCGTCGACGGCGAGGTCGTGGGCACGTGGCGGCCCCGGGCCGCCGGCTCGAAGCTGACCGTGCGCATCCAGCCCTGGGGCCCGCTGTCCCGCCGGACCCGCGCCGCGCTCGACGAGCAGGCCGAGCGCCTGGCCGCCCACCGGGGCGTCACCCTGGCCGCCGTGGCCGAGGAGCCCTGACCGCGGCTAGGGGGACCCGGCCGCCGGTGGGCCGGCGGGCTCGGCCGCGGCGGACGGACCGGCCCGGACCTCGACCAGGACGTTGATGGCCACCGCGGTGACCGGGACGGCCAGGATCGTGCCCCCGAAGCCGAACAGCGCACCTCCGCCGACCACCGCGAACAGCACGATCAGCGGGTGCAGCTCCAGGGCCTTGCCGTAGATGTAGGGGGCGAGCAGGTCGTTGTCGAGCTGCTGGACGACCACGGCCACGGCCAGCACGATCAGGGCCTCGGCGAACCCGGCGGTGGCCAGCGCGACCAGCACGGCGACCGCTCCGGCCAGCACGGCGCCCACGATGGGCACGAACGCGGCGGCGAAGGTGAGGATGGCGACCGGCAGGGCCAGCTCGGCACCCACGAAGAACAGGGCCAGGCCGATGATCAGCCCCTCGACGACCCCCAGGCTGGCCGCGCCCCGCAGGTAGGCCCCCACGGTGAGCCAGCCCCGCTGGGTGGCCCGGCGGACGGTGGACCGGTGCGGGGCCGGGACCCGGTCGAGGGCCCAGCGCTGGAGCTCGGGGCCGTCCTTGAGGAAGAAGAACGTGGTGATGAGCCCGAGCAGCAGGCCGGTCAGCACCTCGACCGCGACCAGGGCGCTGCGCACGATCGAGTCGCCCGACGAGCTGAACGCGTGGGCCACCGCGTCGCCGATGCTCTCCCGCAGGTCGTCGACGTCGGCCTGGGAGATGTCGAAGGGCGAGTCCTCGACCGCCCAGCGCTCGACGTCGTCGATGGCCTCGGTCAGGGTCGGGCCCAGGGACTCGAACTCGTCGGCCACCCGGGGGATCACCAGCCAGCCGAAGAGCCCGACGACGGCCAGGAACCCGACCAGGGTGACCACCGCGACCAGCGGGGCGGCCAGGCCCCGGGTCCGCAGGGCGCGCGCCGGGCCGTCGAGGGCCCGGGTCAGGAACGTGGCCAGCACCAGGGCCATGACCAGCACCCAGAGCTGCCCGAGCAGCCAGGCCACCCCCACCGCCACCAGGGCGACCACCAGGAGGCGCCAGCTGTACGCGGCCGCCCTCTCCACGATCGGGTGGACCCGCCGGTCACCGTCGCTCATGACGCCATCCTGCCCGCCCGGCCGGGCCCGGGCGCGGCACCCGCGGCCGCACCCGGGTCCGGGGCAAGGGTCAGGTCGCCCGCCGCCGGCGGCGGGCCAGGACCACCGCGGCGAGGCCCACGACCACCAGCGCCGACCCGTCGACGACCAGGCGGGCCAGCAGGCGCCCGTCGGCACCGGTGCGCGGCAACCGGCCGCCCCCGGCGCCCCCGACCTGCGGCGGGTCGTAGTGGTTGACCACGGTCACCGTGGCCACGGCCGGCGCAGCGGGGATCGTGACGGTCCCGTCGGCCGGCTCGTAGGCGACCGAGTCGGCCCCGGCCGGGTCGACCTCGGTGACCGTGCACGCCGCGCCGACCGGGAGCGGGTGGATCCGGGCCCGGTAGCCGTTGGCCTCGCTCAGCACCACGTCGGCCCCGCCGGGGACCTCGATGGCCACCGGCACGCCGTCGACGACCCAGGTGCAGGCCACCGTGACCGTGAACGGCCCGGCCCCCCGGGCGGCGGCACCGGCGCCCGTGCGCTCCTTGGCCACGACCAGCTCACCGCCGGCGAAGGTGTTGGTGACGGTCAGCACCGCGGCCGGCGCACCCGCCGCGGGCACCACCACCGGGTCGCCCACGGCCACCTCGGTCGCCCCGCCGGTCACGGTCTCGGTCCCCTGGCAGCGGGCGCCGACCAGCAGGTCGTCCACCACCCGGCGGTAGTCGCCGGCCGCGTCGAGGACCAGGTCCAGGTGGGCCTCGCCGTCCCAGGTGATCGGGGTGGGCACGCCGTCGCGGTCGTAGCTGCACTCCAGGCGCACCACGAACGGGCCGGCCCCGTAGAGCTCGGCGCCGCTGCCCACGACCTCCTTGGCCACCACGATCCGCCCGGTGTCGAAGGCGTTGGTCAGCGTGACCGCGGTCGGCTCGTCGGCCGCCACGCCCCCGGGCTCGCCACCCACGATGCTCACCGTGGCCGAGGGCGAGAACACCGAGGTGCCGGTGGCACCGGCGGTGGCGGACTCGCTCAACGTGCAGTCCGCGCCGGCCGGCAGCCAGGCGTCCCCGTCGCCGTCCCGGAAGCGGGCCACGTAGCCGCCCTCGGCGTCGAGGGTGGCCGAGCCGGTGTACACGGTGCCGACCTCGCCGTAGGTGCACACGGCGTCGACCACGAACGGGCCGGCGCCGTAGCGCTCGACGCCGTCCCCGGTGCGCTGCTTGGCCACCTCGAGCGTGCCGACCGCGTACCGGTTGGTGACCAGGACCTCGGAGTCGGGGCCGATGACGATCTCGGCCGTGCCGTCGCCGCCGTCGGTGGCGCCCTCGCCCACGATCGTCGTCTCGTCCGACGGCCGGTCCTCGCGCACCACGCAGGTGGCGTTGACCGGCACGGTGTCGGCCGGCACGGCGTACTCGTCGGGTTCGAGGTCCAGGGTGAAGGCCTCGTCGAGGACCACGGTCGGGGTCGGGAACGGCGTGGTGCAGGTGATGGTGAAGTCCCACGGCCCGAAGGGCACCGCCGGGCTGGTCTGCTCGGCGATCTCCTTGAGGACGCGCAGCCCGCCGAAGTCGTAGCGGTTGTCGAAGGTGACCGACTGCCCGTCGGGGACGGGGTCCTCGGGGCCGCCCGGCTCGGTGACCTCCACGGTCAGCGGGGTCGCGGGGGTGCGGGCGGCCTCGCCGTGGTCGCCGAGCTCGCCGTCCTCGGTCACGGTGCAGGTGGCACCCAGCGGGAGTCCGTCGAGGCGGGCCGTGCCGCCGGTGGGCACCACCAGGGTGGCCGCCTCGCCCAGGTCGACCGGGACCGTGCCGCCCAGGCCGTCGGGCACGGTGCAGGACAGGTCGAAGGGGATCTCGGTCGGGGCGTGGGCCGCGGCGTCGCCGCTGAGCGTCTTGGCCACCTCGAGGGCCCCGGTGAGCATCTGCACGCCGGTGCGCTCGGGGGCCCGGGCGATGGTGCCGCCCGAGGTCAGGGTGGCGCTGACGCCGACCTGGTTCCAGGACCGCTGGGTCTGGCCGGCCGTCCACAGCTCGGGCCGCACGGCCTCCGCGGTGGGCTCGCCCTCGTCCCAGGGCCGGTTGGCCGTGTGGTACACGAACTGGACGTTCTGGCCGGGCGGGAGCTCGCCGGCGACCGTCCCGGCGAAGTCGACGAAGATCCGCAGCGCGGCGATCTCGGCCGGATCGCCGGCGAAGTCGTCCAGCAGCTCCCACTCGGCCGGGCCGGGGTGGGTCGCGCACGCCGGGTCCGACGGCCAGGCCGACGGGCCCCCGGCGCCGAGGCACGCCTCGGTCGAGGTCGTCACCTCGACCGTGTAGGTCGCGCCGGCCGGGAGCGGGATGGTCGCCACCACCCCGAAGTCCACGTCGAGCACCGGACGCCACTGCGACTGGCGGGGCGCGCCGGTCGACAGGAGCCGGTCGCCGGGCCGGGGCAGGACGTCGACGAAGGTCATCGTCGTGTAGGGCACGGTGCCCGTGTTGGTCGAGCCGATGCGCCACTCGTCGGTGGCCCCGATCGCCGTGTAGGCCACGCAGACGGTCCGGAAGAACGCGCCGGGCTCGGGCGTGCAGGGCAGCGCCGGGTTGAAGACGTTGCTGGCCCCGTCGACCAGGTCGCCGTCGACCTCGCCCCGCACCTCCTTCTCGGCGAACAGCAGCGGGCCGGACTGGGGCTGGACGTAATTGCTGGTGCCGCAGCTGTCATCGGGCAGGCCGGTGAGGATCCCCTGGCCGTTGCCCGAGGTGTTGGTGCAGTCGCCGGGCACGAACGTGGCGTCGGTGTCGACCAGGAACCCGTTGGTGGCCCGCTGGTCGGAGGTCAGGCCGGGCACCAGGACGATCCCGACCGTGATGGTGAACGAGTCGCCCGGCGCCATGCGCGAGCCGGCCGGGAAGGTGAAGGTGAGGTCGTCGGCCGCCGCCTGGGCGATGGTGATCCCCTCCGTGGGCAGCTCGCCGTCGCTCTCGTAGATCGGGGCCGAACCGTCGTAGCGCAGCCAGGGACCGAGGTCGTCCACGACCCGCTCGACCTGGAAGTACGAGGTCCCGACGTTGGTGAAGCGCAGGGTCCATGGGGTGGACACGCCGGGCTCGACGATCTTGGGCCCGCCGGTGATCGGCTCCTTCTGGACGTCGATCCGGGGCGTGCCGGTGGACAGCTCGACCCCGGCCGTGGCCTCGTCGGTGGCCGGCGGGTAGCCCGTGTGGGTCGCCTCGACCTCGACGGTGTCGTCGACCTGCCCCGGGAACTCGACGCCGTCGCGCAGCACCACGCCCAGCACGGCCTGGGCCGTCCAGTCCGCCGACGGCGCGGTGGCCGAGAACGGCCGAGACGGCTCGTTGAGGAACACGAAGCGGATGCCGGTCACCGTGGCCAGGTCGGTCACCTCGGCGGGCAGCGACGCGACGGGGTCGGCGACGCCCTCGACCCAGGTCGGGTCGCCGTCGACCTGGACGTCGACGCGCACCAGGTCGGCCCCGGCCGGCCGGGTGACCGCGCCCAGCCCGGTGAGGGCGAACGCGGCCCAGAACTCGGGGTCGGTGTCGGTGATGGTGGCCGTCTCGGCGGCCAGGGTCGAGGTCCCGTCGGTCGCGCCGAGGGTCACGGTCACCGGCACGTCGGGGTCGGTCTCGAGGATCGTCGTCGGGGTGATCGACTTGGACGCGGTGACGTCGAGCCCGGCCGTGTCGAGCCGGACGGTCGCCTCGTCCGAGGCGTTGGGGGTGGCGTCGGGGTCCAGGACCGGGTCGAAGGACTGGGCCACGATCTCGTTGTCGACCTCGACCCCGCCGACCACGTCGGCGCCGGTGCTGCGCAGGGTCGGGCGGAGCTGGGTCCGCAGCACCATCCGCACCACGTTGGTGCCGTCGGAGGAGCCCTGGGGGATCAGGCCGCCCGTGGTGGCCGGGTCGGTGCTCTGGTACACGATGGCGACGCCGACCACGTCGGCCAGGGCGGTGGCGCCCAGCCCGTCGAGCGCGGCCATGGTCGTGACCTCGACCGAGGTCGTGCCGTCGGCCTCGTCGTAGCGCCAGAGGGCGACCTGGGTCGCGGCCGGGTCGACGGGCACGGTGCCGGGCACGACGAAGTCGACCCCGCTGAGCGCGAACCGCTCGAAGGGGTTGGTCGCCGGGTCGTAGGCGTTGCCGGTGAACACGTCGGGGTCGTGGTCGTCGCCCGGGGTGACGCAGGCGGTCGCCGTCGGGCACGGGACCGGGTCGGCGACCCGCAGGTAGGAGGCCCGGGCCCACGCCGTGTTCCAGGCGTCGACGGTCACGTCGACCGTCGGGTACCCCACGGCGGGCACGTCACCGGGGTAGGGCACGACGACCGACCCGGGGGCGACGGCCTTGGCCGTGTCGACGCCGGGCGGCACGTCCTGGAGCACGACGTCGTCGGACTCGTCGCGGGCGAAGGTGTCGGTGGCGGTGGTGCCGGCGACGCGGAAGTGGTTGACGACGTCGCCCTCGCCGCCGTTGTAGGTGACCTCGCCGGTGGCCCACCGGTCGTCGGGGCCCGCCCCGGGAACCCGGAGCGTGTTGCGGAGCTGCCACTGGAGGCCGAAGGGGCGGCCGGTCGCCGACCACGCCACCCCGCTGCCCACCGCCGGGCGGCCCGGCTGGGTGCTGGCGGCGCGGGCCGCGGCGTCCTCGACCACCGTCACCCGCACGCCGGTGGCCGCGGCCGCCTGGGGGCCGGTCAGCACGTAGCCCTTGAAGCCGGTGCCGTCCATCCAGGACCCGCCCGGCGCGGTGATCGTGGTCCACGTGCCGGCCAGGTGCAGCTCGACCGACGACACCCGGTCCCAGCGCAGCAGCGGGTCCTGCGCGTAGGTGATCGGGCGGATGGCGGTCAGGTCGAAGGCCTGGAACGTCGTGGCGCCGGGCGTCCCCTCGGTGCCGGGGAGCGGGTCGGACAGCACCACGCTCGTGTAGCCGGGCACGGTCACGCCCCAGGCGTGGCGGGTGAAGGCGGCGGACCCGGACTGCGACAGCACCGCGGGCAGGTCGGTGGCCCAGTCGGCCTGGACCCAGCGCTTGTCGGCCAGGAGGGTCCCCGGCCCGTCACCGAAGTCGACGATCTCGACCGTGCCCTCGGCCGGCACCTCGTCGGAGGTCACCGGCACGCCGCCGGCGTCACCCGAGCCCTGGGCCAGGGCCGCGTTGTCGTAGGCGACCGGGACCCCCTCCTCCTCGGTGGTCGGGGTGCCGTCCCGCAGCTCGCCCGACGCCTCGAACACGACGTTGGGCTGCACGATCGTGCCCTGGGCGAACCCCTCGGGGTTCTCGAAGGTGAAGCGCAGGCCGACCACGTCGTCGGCGATCCCGGCGGGGAGGTCGGCCGAGTAGAGGCCGGTCACGCCGGTGGCCAGGGTGGTCCACACCAGCGTCGGGGGCGTCCCGGTGGCGTACTCGACGGTCATGGTCGAGTCGGCCGGCACCTGGGTGAACGAGATGCTCCGGGCCCGGAAGGCGTCCCAGAAGCCGGTGGCCGCGGTGCCGTCCCACACGTCCTCGACCACGATCGTGGTGGGGTCGACGGTGGGGGCGTTGGTCGCGGTCTGGGCCCGCAGCTCGGTCACCACCGTGCCGCCGGGGGTGACCAGGGCCGGGCGGACCTCCTTGTCCAGGGTGAGCTCGATCTCGGGGAAGTAGACGGTGACGTCGTCCTGGGCCGTCTCGGTGTCGGTGCCGGCCGGGTTGGTGCCCGACACCTCGACCACGTTCACGAACGGCAGCGAGACCGTGCCCGCGGGGACCGTCTCGGGGTCGGTGGTCACGTCGAAGCCGATCCCCGCGGTGGTGCCGGGCACGATCTCGCCGGTGTAGGTGACCGTGAAGCCGGCGACGGCGGGCGGGGTCGCCGGCGCGGTGGGCGGACCGCCCGAGGGGGTGAGCGCCACGGGTGCCGAGGTCGTGCCGTCGGCGAACGCCCAGACCAGCTCGCCCGCGGTGGCCCCCGTGGGCCAGGTCCAGCCGGTGAACCCGTCGAAGGCCAGGTCCTCGGACAGGAACGGCCCGTCCTCGAGGTCGGCCGGCTCGCGGATCGTCAGGGAGGTCAGGGGCCCGTTGGAGTCGTTGCGGGCGGCGAGCTGGACGCCGAAGGTCCCGCTGGCGGGCACCTCGGACGGGCTGATGGTCTTGCCCGGGGTCACCTCCACGTCGAGGGGGGCCACGACGAAGGAGTCCGACGCCGTGCCCGAGGCCGGGTCCTGGCCCGGCACGACCAGCTCCGAGCCCACCGTGTTGGGGACGGTCACCCCGCCGACCAGCGACGCGTCGGTCTCCCGGTCGGTGGCCCGCTGGACGGTCGACACGCACTGCGACGCGGCGGTGCCGCCGGGCACGATCGTGGCGCCGCCGCTGCCCGAGTAGGTGACGCGCAGGCCGGCGACCTGGGCGCCACCCACGTCGGGCAGCGTCGCGGTCGCACCCGGCGTCCCCGCCGACCACGACCAGGTTCCCGCGATCTCGTCGAGCACGTAGAGGTCGACCTGGACGAGGTCCGCGCCCTCGGGCAGCACCGAGGGCGCGCACAGCCCGGTGAGGTCCACGTACCGGAAGGGGTTGCCCGCGGGCAGCCCGGTCGCGCCGTCGAGCGCGCCGAGCGGGTCCTCCAGGACCAGCGAGGTGGCCGGCACGTTGGCCACGCTGGCCGCACCGATGGTGAACGAGGCCGCCGCGCCCGGCTCGAACTGCTGCGAGTCGACCGACCACGCCTTGGACGTCGTCACCTCGACGACCACGGGGACCTCGACGGTGACCGTCGCCGTGTCGGTGGCCGGCGTCGAGTTCGACGCGGTGGCCTCGGCCGTGTTGGGGACCGCCACGCCGTTGGAGGGCCACGTCGGGTCCTGGTCGAGCGGGACGGTGAGCTGGAGCGTCACCCGGTAGGTCACCCCGGCGGGGATCCCGACCTGGGGCACCCCGCCGAGGTCGCCCAGCGGCGCGCTGAACGCCACCGACAGGTCGCACGACGGGGTCACCGGGCCGCCGACCGCGCAGCCGGTCAAGGTGGCGGTGGCGGTGGCCGGCGTGGTGGCCGGCGTCACCGAGAGGCTCTCGATGGCGAAGCCGGCGAACTCCGGCGGCAGCGTGTCGGTGAGGGCCGCGTCGATGCAGGGGTTGTCGTCGCAGCCGACGAGGAACGTGTAGGCGAAGGTCTCGCCCGGTGCCACGCCGGTGAGGTCGGCGAGGCCGTCGGCCGCCTTGTCCAGGGTGACCTGGCCAGGATCGCCCAGGTCCGCCGCCGCCGGGCCCGCGCCGACCAGGCCCAGGCCCGCCGCGCCGACCAGCACGCTGCACACCGCCGCCAGCAGGCGCACGACCCGTCCGGCCGCGCCCCCGCGACCCACCCGCGCTCGCTCCACCTGTGCCCTCCCGCCTGCTGACTGCTGCGAACCACCTGGTCACCGCCAGGTCGTTCGTTGACAGTACCTAGTGTCGACAAGGTCTTAGCTGACACTAGGTCCTAGTTGGAACTAGGTCCTAGTGCGCACCAGGTCCTCGTTGCCACCAGGCCAGTCGATCGGCCGCCGATGACGACGGGAGGCCGACGCCGCCACCACGGCAGGCCAAAGCTGCCCGCACGTCACGGGCGAGGTCCCGGCCCGCCGTGCGGCGGGCGCAGGTTCAGGCGGGAGCGGCGATGCGCGCCAACAGGACGTCGACGGCGGTGGCGAAGTCGGTCGCCGCCGTGGCCGGGTCCTCGTTGAACAGCCAGTCGACCACCAGGCTGTTGACCCGGTTGAGGAGCGTCCGGGCCTCGAAGCCGACGTCCACGCCCGGCGCGACCTCACCCCGGCGGACGCCCTCCTCGAGCGCGCCGACCAGCATGCCGGTGATCGCGGCACGCCAGGCGACGATGACCTCGCGGACCTCGCAGTGGTCGCCCATGGCCTCCGAGTAGACGACCACCGTGGCCTTCACGTAGTCGCCCACCTCCTCGATCAGCGCGCCCAGCGAGGCCAGGTTCCTGATCCCCTCGGTCCCTCCGGGGGCCAGGAGGTCGCGGAAGAGGCCCTGCTGGAACTCGGCGATCCGCTCCACCACGGCCCGGAACAGGGCCCGCTTGGTCGGGTAGTGGTGCATCACGCCGGCGTCGGTGATCCCGACGTCGGTGGCGATGGCGGCGATGAGCGTGTTCTCGTAGCCGTGGCGGGCGAGCTGGCCGATGGCCGCGTCGATGATCTTCGCCCGCGTGGCGATGCTGCGCCGGTCGACCCGCCGGGGGCGGCTCGGAGCCTCGTCCTCCGTGGGGGTCACGTCGCCTCCATGTCGGTCGGGCCCACCGGAACTCGAGATCCTAGGACCTGGGTTCAGGGCGCCGGCGCGTGGGCGAGGAAGTGGTCGTGGGCCGCGGCGAGGCGCTCGGCGAGGTGGGCGACCCGGTCGTCGGGCGGGCCGTGCCAGGTTTCGCCCGGCACCGTGAGGGCCTCGGTCGCCTCGGGGCCGAGGAGGAACTCGCGGCGGAATTCGTCCTGCCAGGCACCGAGGCGCAGCGCGGCGGTCGCCCCGTCCGCGGTGGCCACCACGGCGCGGGGGGCCAGGGCCCGCAGCGCGGGGCCGGCCCGCTGGGTCTCGTAGCCGCCCAGGTACGGGCGGTTGAAGGCCACGTCGTCGGCGTCGTGGGCGTCGAAGGCCCACCGGTAGGAGTCGGCGACGGCCCGCAGCGTCGGGGCGTCGAGGGTGGGCACGTCGACCTCGGCCAGCAGCTCGCCGGTCGCGCTCGGCCGGACGGCGCCGTCGGGACCGCCCCGGTTGGACAGGGCCACGACCGCCGGGAGCCGGTCGGCCGGGGCCCGCTCCACGCAGATCGCGCCGTCGGGCCGGGCCGTGCGGTTCATCGTGTCGTGCAGCGAGAGCACGAGCAGCGTGGTGGCCGAGGTCCGCTCGGCCGGCGCCAGCGACCCGAGGTCGAGGGTGGCCAGGCGGGCGAGCTTGGCCGCCACCGCCCGGGAGATCAGCTCGTCACGCACGGACTCGTACACGTCGACCCCGTTGCGCCCGGCCGCGACCAGCGCGTCGACCAGCGCGTCCCACTCGGCGCCGGTCGACGGCGGGCGCAGGACCGGGACGTAGCCGAAGGTCACCGGACGGACGGCGTCGACGCCGTCGAGCGCGGGCCGGCCGCCCTCGCCCGCGTCGACGATCCGCCGGAACGCCTCCTGCAGGCGGGCCCGCAGGTCGTCGGGCCGGGCCCGGTTGGCGTCGCGCACCGCCCGGGGATGGGGGTTCTCCACGTAGAGCACGCGGGGGTCCCGCTCGGCCCATCGCCGGGCCACCGGGGAGGTCGACACGTCGGTGAAGTCGTACTGGAGCCGCTGGGTGAGCCGCTCGTCGACGAAGGGCCGGACCTCGGCCGGGAACGCGGCCGAGGCGTGCGGGCCGGTGACGATCAGGTCGACGGTGGCCAGCGCGTCGTCCAGGGTGCGCTCGGGCTGGCCGGCGTAGAAGACCATCTCGTCGACCCCGAAGGCCGCCCCCTCGGGGATCCAGTCCGGCCCCGCACCCCCCATCAGTAGAGGATCCCGCCGATGAGCGCGCCGACCGCGGCCGTGGACACGGCCAGGACCGCCATGGGCACGAAGAAGGAGTGGTCGACGAGCCGGGTGCCCAGCTGGGTGCTACCGGTCTCGTCGAAGTTGGCCGCCGCGATCTGCGAGCCGTTGGTCGGCAGCGTGTAGATGCCGGCGAAGGCACCGGCCCACATGCCGGTGACCAGGCCCGGGGCCAGCCCGGCGGTCAGCCCGATGGGCACGATCGTGCGGGTCGCGGTCGACTGGCTCGTGGTCAGCGCGCAGACCAGGTAGACGGCGATGAAGAAGATGAACTTGGCCGAGTCGACCCAGTCCCCGACCGTGTTCACGATGCCGGCCTGGTGGGCCCGGATGAAGGTGTCGGTCAGCCAGGCCAGGCCGAACAGGGCGATGCAGGAGACCATGCCGGCCTTGAACACCGACGCCCCCGACACCTCGGCCACCTTGGGCTTGCAGACCAGCAGCATCACCGCCGCCGCGGTGAACATGAGCATCTCGATGGTCACGGTCATCGAGATCGGCGCGCTGGTCCCGTCCGCGCCCCCGACCGAGGGGCGCAGGTCCGAGAACAGGCCCAGGACCACGATGAGGCCCACCGCGGACAGGAAGATGAGCGCGGCGTTGCGGCCCTCCCGGGTGGCGGTGATCTCGGCCGCGGCGCCGGCCGCGCCCGGGGGCTTCAGCCGCCCGTCGGCGATCCGGGCCAGGTACTCGGGGTCGTCCTCGAGGTCGGGCCCGAGCCGGTTCACCACGATCGAGGTGATCACGATGCCCACGATCGAGGCGACCAGGGTGATCGAGAGGATCTTGACCAGGTCGAAGTCGTAGGGCGCCACGTCGGTCAGGGTGACCATGGCGGCCATGGCCGCCGACACGGGGCTGCAGGCCAGGGCCACGCCGGTCGACACCACGGCCAGCGACAGGGGCCGCGACGGGCGGATCTTGTTCCGGTACGACACGTCGTAGATGACCGGCAGCAGGGGGTAGAGGACGGTGCTGGTCCCGGCGCCGACCGAGAACAGGAACGCCATGAGCGGGGCGATCAGGGTGATCTGCTTGGGTCGCTTGCGGATGGCCCGGGCCGCGACGGACACCATCCAGTCGATCCCGCCGGCCACCTGCATCATCGCCGCGGTCACCACGACCGAGATGATGATGAGGATGGCGTCCACGGGCGGGCTGCCCGGGGCGAGCCGGAACACGAAGACCAGGACCGCCACGCCCAGGCCGCCCCACACGCCCAGGCCCACGCCGCTGGCCCGGGTGCCCATCACGATGGCGCCGACGAGCACGGCGGCTTCCAACACCGTCAGGAACGCGTCCAACCTGCCGTCCTTCCGTCAGCCCGCTCGGGGTGTGCACACCGGTTCGACGAGCTCCTGCAGGCGCCCGCCCGCGTCGGCCACGTCCTGGGCGGTGTCCTCGACCAGCGGTGCCCAGGTCGTGTAGTCGGCATCGGGGTCGACGCCGTCGAGGGTCGTGGCCAGCTCGCCCAGGACCAGGTCGAGCTCGTCGATGGCCGCGGCGTACTCGCCGTCGGCCGCAGCGCGGACCCGGGCCAGGGCGGTGCGGACGTCCTGGGTCGCCTCGGCCACCTGGCCCGCGGTGGCGCTGGTCGGATCGGCCTCCAGGACGGGCTCGGCCACCTCGACCAGGTCGTCGTAGGCCGGGCAGAGCGACAGCTCCTCGGTGTCGCCGCACCCGGCGACGAGGACGCCGAGGCCCACCGCCGCACACGCCGCGGCGGCCCGCATCCCCCAGGTTCGCACTGCGGGGTCCGCCCCCATCGCCGCGGAGGGTACCGCAGGCGTCGCCCAGCGTCGTGGAAGGCTGTCGCCGTGTCGTGGGGGCCCCCGGCCGTCGCCCGTGTTCTCGCGCTGGTCGCGGCCGTCCTGGTCGCCGGCGCCTGCGGGCGCGACCGCCCGGCACCGCTCGGGTTCACGCCGGTCGAGCAGGGCACGCTGACCGTGGCCACCGCGCTGCCCGCCCCCGGCTTCTGGGAGACCGACCGAGACGGGCGGGCCGTGGGCGGCTTCGAGCACGGGATCGCCGCCGCCCTGGCCGAGCGCTTCGACCTGGCGCTCGAGGTGCGCGACGTGCCCTTCGACCGGATCGTGGCCGGTGACCTCGGCGGCGCCGACCTGGCCCTGGCCCAGATCGCGGTGACCGGCGAGCGGGCCGAGGCGCTCGCGCTGTCGACGCCGTACCTGACCGTGGACGCGGGGGCCGTCGTGGCCCGCGGGCAGACCCTGGCCGACCTGGAGGAGGCCCGCTCGCTGCGCTGGGTCGTCGAGCGTGGCACCACCGAGGTGGGCTTCGTCGAGCAGGTCGTCCGGCCGGCCGCAGCGCCCCTCGTCGTCGCCGACCGGGCCGCCACGCTCGCCGCGCTCGACAGCGGGAGGGCCGACGCGGCGCTGCTCGACCTGCGCACCGCGCTGGCCACCGCCCACGCGTCGGGCGGCGCCCTCGACGTGCCGGCGCAGTTCCGCACCGGGGACCGGGTCGTGGCCGCGCTCCCCCGCGACGCGGCCCGGGGCGCCGAGAACCTCGAGGCGGTCGACGCCGCGCTGCGCAACCTGGCCGCCTCGGGCCGCCTGCGGGAGCTCGAAGGCGACGAGCTGCTCCCCGCCCTGGGCCGCGACCCCGCCGAGGTCCCGGTGATCCTGACCCGGCAGCCCCGATGACCCGCGACGCGCTCCTGGCCTTCGTGGTCGAGCGCCCCCGGGGCCCGGCCGTGGTCTTCCTGGCCGTCACCGCGGCCGCCTTCGCCGGCCAGCGCGTGGCCCAGGCCCTGCGCCTGGCCCCGGTCATCGGCCTGCTCGGCTTCGGCTACGCCATCGGGCCCCACGGCCTGTCCGTCGTGCCGGCCACCGACACGCTGGCCCCGGCCCTGGGCCAGATCGGCCTGCTCTACATCGTGTTCCTGGCCGCCCTGCAGCTCGACGTCCACCACGTGCTGCGCCGCTGGCGGCCCACCGCGGTCCTGGCCCTGCTGCTCTACGCGGTGCCCTTCGGCCTCGGGTTCGTGGCGGGGACCGAGGTCCTCGGCTACGGGGTCGCGGCGAGCGTCCTGCTCGGCTCGCTGTGGTCGTCGCAGAGCCTCGAGGTGCTGCCCACCTACCGGCGGGCCGGGTTCGGCACCGACCCCGCGGTGGTGGCCACCGCCGGGGCCACCGCGCTGACCGACACGGTGTCGCTCGTGGTGCTGGCCGGCGTGGCCCGCTACGCGACCCGGGGGACGACCGGGCTCGACCTGGTCGTGCAGCTCGTGGTCGCCCTGGCCGTGGTCGCCGCGCTGAGCGCCTTCGCCCTGCCGGCGCTCGGCCGCCTGCTGCTGGCCCACCTCCACGACCACCCGCCGGCCCGGTTCCTGTTCGCCATGACCTCGATGGCGGCGATGGCCGCGCTGGCCGAGGCGTTGGGCATCGAGGCCGTGGTCGGCGCGTTCCTGGCCGGCCTGGGCCTCAACCGCATGTACCCCGACGGCGGGCCGTCGCTGGCCCGGGTCGAGTTCTTCGGCACGACGCTGCTCATCCCCCTCTTCACGGTGAGCATCGGCATGCTCATCGACCCGGCCCTGCTGTGGTCGTCGAGCGCGCTGGAGTTCGTGGCCGCGTTCGTCGTCGTCCTGCTGGCCGGCAAGGCGGTGGCCTCGGTGGCCGGGCGGATGGCGTTCGGCTACGCGCCCGGCCAGGCGGCCCTGGTCTGGACGCTGGCGGTCACCCACGGCGCGGCCACGCTGGCCTCGGCGTTCGTCGCCTTCGAGATCGGGCTGGTCGGCACCGGGGCCATCACCGCGGTCCTGGTCATCGTGGTCGTGTCGAACCAGGTCGGCGCGCTCGGCGCCCGCTACCTCGTGCCCCGGGTGCCCCACCGGGGGCCACCGCCCCCACCCGGGGCCCGGGTCCTGGTCGACGTGGGCGAGCGGCCCGACGAGGTCCTGCGCCTGGCCCGGGCGGTGGCCGAGCCCGACGGCGGGGTGATCCTGCCGGTGGTGGTGCACGTGGTGGGCCGCGACGGGCCCGACCGCGAACCGGCCGTGGTCCGCGCCGCCGAGCGGCTGGGCCTGGACTGCGAGGTGCTGCACCGGGGCGGGCTCAGCCACGCCGACGTGCTCGTGGGCACGGCGACCGTGGAGCGGGCCACGGTCGTGCTGGTCCCCGAGTCCGCCCACGCCGGGCAGGGCGGGAGCGGCTGGGCCCCGGGGACCGGTGCCGCGACGTGGTGGCGGGTGGTGCCCCTCGACGGCGAGGGGGGCGGCGTGGCGATCCGACCGTGGACGGCAGCGCCCGGCGGCGAGGGCGCCGCGGTGGAGCTGCTGCGCCACCAGCTCGGGGAGGCGGGGATGCAGGTGACCGTCGCCGGACCTGACCTGATCGAGGCCCGCTGGCCACGCCCGGCCCGGGGGACCGTCGAGCCCGACCCGGCCGGCTAGGGCTCTCGCCGGCGTTCCCACGGGGGCGCCAGCGAGTCGAGGAAGGCGTTGACGGCCCGAGCCGAGTAGCGACGCCACGAGGCGACGACGTCGCCGGGGTCGCCGCGGTGGGACCGGTCGCGCAGCAGGTCGGCGAAGGCGGCCCGCTGCGCGTCGACCAGCGGGGCCCGATCCATGCCGAGCAGGTCGAGCAGCACCAGCTTGAGCAGGAGCGCGCTGCGGCC
>JBFWTJ010000029.1:0-19219 GCA_050247895.1 Acidimicrobiia bacterium | reverse complement strand
GTCGCCGAGCTGTTCCACGCCCTGCTCTGCTCCATGCCCGGGAGCCCCGTCCTCTACTACGGCGACGAGATCGGGATGGGCGACAACATCTACCTCGGCGACCGCGACGGGGTCCGCACGCCGATGCAGTGGACGCCCGACCGCAACGGGGGCTTCTCCCGGGCCGACTTCGCCCAGCTCTACCTGCCGCCGCTGATGGACCCCGTCTACGGGTTCAGCGCGGTGAGCATCGAGGCCAACCAGCGGGACCCGTCGTCGTTCCTGCACTGGCTGCGCCGGCTCCTCCAGGTCCGCCAGCAGCACCCGGTGTTCGGCACCGGCGCCTTCGAGCCGCTGCACGCCGAGAACCCCTCCGTGCTGGCCTACCTGCGCCGGGCCCCCGGCGACGAGACCGGCGACGGCGACATCATCCTGTGCGTGAACAACCTCAGCCGGTTCCCCCAGCCGGCCGAGCTGATGCTCCAGCACATGGCGGGCAAGGTTCCCGTCGAGCTCACCGGGCGGATGTCGTTCCCGCCGGTGGGCGAGCTTCCGTACTTCGTCACCCTGGCCCCCTACGGCTTCTACTGGTTCTCCCTGGTCGACCCGCCCACCGAGCCGGGAGCCGAGGCGTGATCGACGCCGACGCCCTGCGGGCCCTGCTGCCCGGGCACCTGGTCCAGCAGCGCTGGGCCGGGGTGGGCGAGCGGACCGTGGAGGGGGTCGAGCTGGCCTGGCTCGACGCCGTGGGCGGCGGGCCCAACGAGCTGCTCTGGCTCGGCGCCACGGCCCGCTTCTCCGACGGCTCGGCGGAGACCTACCAGCTCTTCCTCGGCGCCCGGCCGGCCGGCGACGGCGTCGAGTTCCTCCAGGGCAAGGACCGCGAGATCGTCGGCGTCGTCGACGGCCAGGTCGTCTACGACGCCCTCATCGACCCCGAGCTCGCCGTGGCCGTGCTGCACCTGGTCGCACCCGACCGCGAGGTCGAGGTCCGCCGCCCGCTCGTGCTCGAGCACTCGAACTCCTCGGTGGTCTACGACGAGGCCCTCATCCTCAAGGTGCTGCGCAAGGTGCACCCCGGGCCCAACCCCGACGTGGAGATCCCCCGGGTCCTGGCCGCCCGGGGCCTGACCTCGGTCGTGGCCCCCCTGGCCTGGCTGTCGCGCGACGGCGCCCACCTGGCCGTGCTGCGGGAGTTCCTGGTCGGCGCGACCGAGGGCTGGCAGATCGCCCACACCTCGGTGCGCGACGTGCTCGGCTCCCGCCTGCCGCCCGAGGAGTGCGGTGCCGACTTCTCGGCCGACGCCACCCGCATCGGCGCCCTGCTGGCCGAGCTCCACCTGGGCCTGGCCGACGCCTTCGGGGTCGACCTCGTGGCCCCGGCCGTGTGGGCCGACGACATGGCCGAGCACCTGGCCGAGGTGGCCGGCGGCCCGGCCGCCACCCCGTTCGACCCCGAGGCCGTGCGGGCCCGCTTCGACGCCCTGCGCGCGGTGCGGGACCCGGCCCCGGCGGTCACCATCCACGGCGACCTGCACCTGGCCCAGCTCGTGCTGGCCGACACCGGCTGGTACGTCCTGGACTGGGAGGGCGAGCCGCTGCGCCGCCGCGACGACCGCTTCACCCGCTCGTCGCCGCTGCGCGACGTGGCCGGGATGCTGCGCTCCCTGCACTACGCGGCGGCCACCGTGCTGGCCGAGTGGGACCCCGACGACGAGGAGCTCTGCCGCCTGGCCGACCAGTGGGAGGCGCGCAACCGGGCCGCGTTCCTCGACGGGTACCTGGGCGTGGAGGGCATCGCCGCCCTGCTCCCGGCCCGGCCCGAGGACCGCGCCGCCCT
Organism: Acidimicrobiia bacterium; assembly: GCA_050247895.1. Taxonomy (GTDB): domain Bacteria; phylum Actinomycetota; class Acidimicrobiia; order Acidimicrobiales; family VFJN01; genus CAVPEW01. The sequence goes on along the minus strand of JBFWTJ010000029.1, from coordinate 17,400 downwards.
GCTGGCGGCGTTCGAGCTCGACAAGGCCGTCTACGAGGTGGGCTACGAGCTGAGCCACCGCCCCGACCTGGTCGGCATCCCCGCCGGCGGGGTGGCGAGGCTCCTGTCGTGACCCCTCCGCCCGGTGCCCTGGACGCGCTCGTCCGGGGCGAGCTGCGCGACCCCCACTCGTACCTCGGCGTGCACCCCGAGCCCGGCGGCGCGGTCGTCGTGCGGGGCATGTGGCCCGAGGCCCGCTGGGCCACCCTCGTGCTCGGCCCCGGCGTGGAGCGGCCCATGCGGGTGGTCCACGACCGGGGCGTGGTCGAGGCCCGGCTGCCCGAGGTGCCCCCGCCCGGCTACCGGATCCGCTACGGGTTCGCCGACGGGAACACCCACGAGGTGGTCGAGCCCTGGGGGCTGTGGCCCACCCTGGGCGACCTCGACCTGCACCTGGCCGGCGAGGGCCGCCACGAGCGGATCTGGGAGGTCCTGGGCGCCCACCCCCGGGTCCACGACGGGGTGGCCGGGACGGCCTTCGCCGTGTGGGCGCCCGCGGCGCGCGCCGTGCGGGTGGTGGGCGACTGGAACCAGTGGGACGGGCGGATCCACCCGATGCGCTCGCTCGGCACGTCGGGGGTGTGGGAGCTCTTCGTCCCCGGCGTCGGGCCCGGGGCCCGCTACAAGTTCGAGGTGCTCGGCGCCGACGGGCGCCTGCGCCTCAAGTCCGACCCGGTGGCGTTCCGGTCCGAGGCCGCGCCGGGCACCGCCAGCGTGGTCTTCGCGTCGTCCCACCGCTGGGACGACGCGGCGTGGATGGCCCGGCGGGCCCGGGCCGACGTGCGGCGCGACCGCATGGCCATCTACGAGGTCCACCTCGGGTCGTGGCGCCGGGTTCCCGAGGAGGGCGACCGGCCGCTGACCTACCGGGAGCTGGCCCCGCTGCTGTGCGAGCACGTGGGCTCGCTCGGCTTCACCCACGTCGAGGTGCTGCCGCCCGCCGAGCACCCCTACGACCCGTCCTGGGGCTACCAGGTCACCGGCTACTTCGCCCCGACCGCCCGCTTCGGGGACCCCGACGACTTCCGCCACCTCGTCGAGGAGCTCCACCGGCACGGGATCGGCGTGATCGTGGACTGGGTCCCGGCCCACTTCCCCCGCGACGAGCACGGCCTGGCCCGCTTCGACGGCACCGCGCTGTACGAGCACGCCGACCCGCGGCGGGGCGAGCACCCGGACTGGGGGACCTACGAGTTCAACCACGGCCGGCACGAGGTGCGGAACTTCCTGCTGGCCAACGCCCTGTTCTGGCTGGAGGAGATGCACGTCGACGGCCTGCGGGTCGACGCCGTGGCCTCGATGCTCTACCTCGACTACTCGCGGGGCGCGGGGGAGTGGGTCCCCAACGTCCACGGCGGCCGGGAGGACCTCGAGGCCATCTCGTTCCTCCAGGAGGTGAACACGGTCGTGCACCGGGACCACCCCGGCGTGCTCACCGTCGCCGAGGAGTCGACGGCCTGGGACGGCGTGACCCGGCCGGTGGACGCCGGCGGGCTGGGCTTCACCCACAAGTGGAACATGGGCTGGATGCACGACACGCTGGCCTACTGGCAGGAGGACCCGGTCCACCGCCGCTGGCACCACGACAAGCTGACCTTCGGGCTGCTCTACGCCTGGAGCGAGCACTACGTGCTGCCCCTCTCCCACGACGAGGTCGTCCACCTGAAGGGCTCGCTGCTGGCCAAGATGCCGGGTGACCCCTGGCAGGCCTTCGCCAACCTGCGGGCCCTCTACGCCTGGATGTGGTCCCAGCCGGGCAAGCAGCTGCTGTTCATGGGGGCCGAGCTGGCCCAGGCCGCCGAGTGGTCCCACGAGCGCAGCCTGGACTGGCACCTGCTCGACGACCCGGCCCACCGGGGCGTGCGGGACCTGGTGGCCGAGCTCAACCGGGTCGAGGCGGCCACCCCGGCCCTGCACGTGGGCGACGACGAGCCGGCCGGCTTCGCCTGGCTCGACGCCGACGACGCCGAGCACTCGGTCTATGCCTTCGAGCGCCGCGTCCCGGGTGGCGACCCCCGCGACGTGGTGGTCGCGGTGGCCAACCTGACCCCGGTGCCCCGGCACGGGTACCGGGTCGGCCTGCCGGTGCCCGGCGACTGGATCGACCTGCTCAACACCGACGACGCCCGCTGGGGGGGCAGCGGCGTCGTGCAGCCCGAGGTCGCCGGCGAGCCCGTCCCGTGGCAGGGTCGGGCCCAGTCCGCGGTGCTCACCCTGCCGCCGCTGGCCGTGCGCTGGCTCGCGCCCCGCTGAGCCGACGTGGAGGCGGACGCGGCGTCCCGCCGCCCGGTGCCCTGGTGGCCGCCCCTGGCCCTGTACGGCGCGGTGGGCACCGTGCTCTGGGCCGTGTCGTGGGCCGTGGCCCGCCACGTCACCCGCAACGCGCTGAGCCTCTCGCCCGTGGGCCCGGCGCCGGGCGAGTGGTTGTGGGGCGGCTGGCTGCGCTACGACGGCAACTGGTACGTCGGGATCGCCGGGGCCGGGTACTCCTACGTGCCGGGACGGCAGTCCGCGGTGGCCTTCTTCCCCGGGTACCCGCTCGCGGTGCGCGCCGTCGGCCGGCTCGTCGACAACCTGGCGCTGGGTGGGATCCTGGTCAGCCTGGCCAGCGGGGCCGTGGCCATGGTGCTGTTCTGGCGCTGGTCCGCGGCGCGGCTGGACCGCCGGGCGGCGGTGTGCGCCCTGCTGGCCCTGGGCCTGTACCCCTACGCCTGGTACCTGTACGGCGCCGTCTACGGCGACGCCCTGTTCCTGGTCGGTGCCCTGGCCGCCTTCACCCTGTTCGAGCGGGACCGGCTGCTGCTGGCCGGGCTGGCCGGCGCGGCGGCCACCGCGACGCGCCTGGTCGGGCTGGCCGTGGTCGTCGGCCTGGTCGTGGGCGTGCTGGAGCGGCGGGGCGCGCTCGAGGGCCGGTGGCGCTGGGAGATCCCCCGCCGCGTCCGCCTGTCCCGGGCCCGGCCGGCCGACGCCGTCGTGCTGGTCTCCCTCGGCGGCCTGCTGGCCTGGTGCGGCTGGCTGTGGGCCCGCTTCGACGATCCGCTGCTCTTCGCCGAGGTCCAGGAGGCCTGGGGCCAGTCCTCGGGCCCGCGGACCTGGTTCAAGGTCGACCTGGCCGCCTCGCTGGTCAACGGCTCCGACCGCATCTACGCCTACGGGCTGGTGGTGCAGGCCGTGATCGCGCTGGGCGTGCTGGCCCTCAGCCCGGCCGTGGCCCGTCGCTTCGGGCTGCGCTACGGCGCCTACACCGCGGTGATCGTCCTGCTGCCGGGCATCGGCAGCCAGGACGGCCAGGGCCTGGGCCGCTACGCGCTGGGCGCCTTCCCGACCTTCGCCCTGGTCGGGCGCTGGGCGGCCGGCCGGGCCGCCTCGACGCGGCTCCTGCTGGCCGGTGGGTCGGGGGCGCTGCTGGTGCTGGGCACGGCCTGGTTCGCCCACGGCCTCTACCTGTCCTGAAGCTGGCCTCCGCCCCGCACTACTGTTCGCCGCGGTGCCCGGAGAGCTCACGTTCATGTTCCCGGCATGGAACGAGGAGCTCATCATCGAGCGGACCATCGCCGCGGCGCTGATCACCGGCCAGGAGCTGGTGGCCTCGGGGCGGATCGACGGCTTCGAGGTGCTCATCGTGGACGACGCCTCGACCGACGCCACCGGCGCGCTGGTCGACGCCATCGCCGCGGTCGACGACCGGGTCCGGGTCGTGCACCACAGCGTCAACCGCAAGCTCGGCGGGGCGATCCGGACCGGGTTGAGCAAGGCCCGCGGCGACCTGGTCCTCTACTCGGACGCCGACATGCCCTTCGACCTCGACCAGCTGCACAAGGCGCTGCGCCTGGCCGACATCTACGACGCCGACGTCGTGAGCGCCTACCGCCACGACCGCACCGGGGAGGGCGCCCGACGGGCCCTCTACTCCCACGTGTACAACGCCGCGGTGCGGGGCCTGCTCCAGCTGCGGGTCCGGGACGTGAACTTCGCCTTCAAGCTGATCCGGCGGCGGGTCATCGACCACCTCGAGCTGCGCAGCGAGGGCTCGTTCATCGACGTGGAGCTGCTGGCCAAGGCCCAGCGCATGGGGTTCCACATCATCCAGTTCGGCGTCGACTACTTCCCCCGGGCCCGGGGCACCTCCACGCTGTCGTCGCCGGCGGTGATCGCCAAGATCCTCAGGGAGCTGGTCGCGTTGTACGGCGACGTGCTGCGCACCCGGCCCGTCGCCTCGCTCCCGCCGCGTGGTTGAGCACCCCGGCGGCGAGCGGCTCCTGATCGTCAACGCCGACGACTACGGGCTGACCGAGGGGGTGTCCCGGGGCATCCTGGACGCGGCCGCGAACGGGATCGTGACCAGCACGTCGGTCCTCGCCGTGGCCCCGGCCTTCGAGCGCAGCGCCCCGTGGCTCGCCGGCAGCGGCCTGGCCGTCGGCGCCCACCTGGCCGCGGTGGGGGAGGACCCCCCGTTGCTGTCGGCCCGCGAGGTCCCGACCCTGGTCGACCGGCGGGGCGCCTTCGCCCGCTCGTGGCGCCAGCTCCTGCCCCGGGTGGCGGCGGGGCGCGTCGACCCCGCCGACCTGCGCCGCGAGTTCGCCGCCCAGATCGAGCGGATCGCCGGCGCGGGCCTGGCCGTGGGCCACGTCGACAGCCACCAGCACGTCCACCTGTGGCCGGCGGTGGGTCGGGTCGTGCTCGACGTCGCCGGCCAGGCCGGCGTGCGCGCCGTGCGCATCATCCGCTCGGCGTCGGGGGCACCGGTGGGGCGGGTGGTGAACCGCCTCGGCCGGCGCTTCGAGGCCGCTGCGGCCGGGGCCGGGTTCGCCTGGCCGGCCACCGCCACCGGCCTGGACGAGGCCGGTGCGCTGGCCGGGCCGCGCATGCTCGACGCGCTCGGTCGCCTCGGGGCCAGCGGCGCACCGAGCGCCGAGCTGGCCGTGCACCCCGGCGAGCACCGGGACCTGGCCCGGGAGCGCTACCGGTGGGGCTACCGGTGGGGCGACGAGCTCGACGCGCTGCGGGACCCCGCGACGCGGGCCGCGGTGGGCCGCTGGGGCTTCCGCCTGGGCACCTACGCCGAGCTGGGGACGGCGTGACGGGCGCCGTGGACGCGGCCGTGGCGGCGTTCGCCACCGCGCCCCGCGGGGTGCGGGCCCACGTGGCCGTGCGGCGGCGGACCTGCCCGCTGGCCGAGATCGAGGCCCGGGTCCCCCGGGCCGGGCGGGTCCTCGACCTGGGCTGCGGCCACGGGCTGCTGTCGCTGGTGCTGGCCCTGGCCGGGCCGGAGCGGCGGGTCCACGCCGTCGACGTCGACGCCGACAAGCTGGTCCACGCCCGCCGGGCGGTGGCCGCGGCCGGCCTGGCCCACGTCGAGGTCGAGGACGCTGACGCGAGCTCGGTCCCCGAGGGTCCCTGGGACGCGGTGGTGGTCAACGACGTCCTCTACCTGCTCGGCGCGGCCCGGGCCACCGCGCTCCTCGGCGCGCTGGCCGAGACCCTGGCGCCGGGCGGTGCGCTGCTGGTCAAGGAGATCGACGTGCGGCCCCGCTGGAAGTTCGAGCTGGCCCGGGCCCAGGAGCTGGTCTCCACCCGGGTCACGCGCATCACCGAGGGCGAGACCGTCGAGTTCGTCCCCCCGGACCGGATCGCGGGGGCCATGCGGGCCGCGGGGCTCGAGGTGACCCACGTCCCGTTGCACCGGGGTCGCCTCCACCCCCACCACCTGGTCGTGGGCCGGGTGCCGGGAACGGGGTCGGCGTGAGCGTCGGCCACCAGCCCGACGAGGCCTACTTCGACCGCATGGCCGCCCACGCCCGGACCCACTGGTGGTACGAGGGTCGCCGGCGCCTGGTCGCCGGGCTGCTGGGCGGTCGCCTGGTCCCGGGGGCCAGGGTGCTCGACGTGGGCTGCGGCACGGGGGACAACCTGGCCATGCTGGCCGAGGTGGCCGGCGGGCCTGTGGTCGGCGTGGAGCTGTCGGCCCACGCGGTGGCCCGCGCGCCGCTCGGGCCGACCGGCACCCGGGTCGCGGTGGCCCGGGCCGAGGAGCTGCCCCTGGCGCCGGCCTCGGTCGACCTGGCCTGCGCCATGGACGTCGTGGAGCACCTCGACGACGACGTCGCCGCGCTCGAGGAGGTCCGGAGGGTGCTGCGCCCGGCCGGCCTGCTGCTGGTCACGGTGCCCGCGTACCAGTGGCTGTGGAGCGCGCACGACGACCGGGCCGCCCACCGGCGGCGCTACGTGCGGCCCGAGGTCGAGGCGGTCGTGCGACGGGCCGGCTTCGACGTCGAGCGGTCGTCCTACTTCAACTCCTTCCTCGTCCCGCCCGCGGTGCTGCTGCGGCGGACGCCGCTGCGCCGGCTGGCCGGCGAGCACGACGAGGAGGTCGGCGAGTCGAGCGCCGCGGTGGGACGGGTCATGGGCGGCCTGTCGAGCGCCGAGCGGTGGCGCCTGGCCCGGGGCCGCCTGCCCTTCGGCCTGTCGATCTTCGTCCTGGCCCGCCGGGCACGGTGAGCGGGACCGGGCCGGGGGCGCCGCGGGTCCCCCTCGTCACCGGGCGCTTCGCCATGGTGATGCTGGCCACGCTGGCCTACTTCACCGCCCTCGGGGCCCTGCTGCCGACCCTGCCCCGGTACGTGGAGGAGGAGCTGGGCGGTGGCGGCCTGGCCATCGGGGTGGTCGTGGGGGCCTTCGCCGTGTCGGCCGCGCTGGCCCGGCCGTGGGCCGGCCGGCTCGGCGATCGGCACGGTCGCCGCGTGCTGGTCACCGGCGGGTGCCTGGTCGCCGCGGCCAGCCAGTTCGCCTACGCCCTGACCGACGCGGTGGTCCCCCTCACCGCCCTGCGCCTGGTGACCGGCGTGGGTGAGGCGGCCGTGTTCGTGGGGGCGGCCACCGCGGCGCAGGACATGGCACCCGACGAGCGGCGGGGCGAGGCGGCCTCGTACTTCAGCACCGCGCTCTACGGCGGCCTGGCCCTGGGCCCGATCCTGGGCGAGGTCGTGGCCGACCGCCACGGCTACCACGCGGCCTGGATCGTGGCCGGCGCGGCCTCGGCGCTGGGCGCGGTCTTCGGCTGGTGGACGCCGGCGGTGGCCACGGCGCCGGTCCCGTCGGTCCGCCCCGCCCTGCTGCACCCCTCGGCGATCGGCCCGGGCCTGGTCCTGGTGCTGGCCCTGGCCCCGTTCACCGCGTTCTCGGCCTTCGTCGCCGTCTACGGGGAGGAGGTCGGCATGACCGACGTGGCCCCGGTCTTCCTCCTCTACGCCGGCGTCGTGGTGGTGGTGCGGATCTTCGGCGCCCGCCTGCCCGACCGGCTGGGCTGGGAGCGGACCTCGTCGATCGCCATCGTGGCCCTGGCCGCGGGCATCCTGGTCGTGGCGGCCTGGGCGTCGGCGCCCGCGGTGTGGCTCGGGGCGGTCGGCCTGGGCCTGGGCATGGCCGCCCTCTACCCGGCGATGTTCTCCGCCGCGCTCCAGGGCGTGCCCCAGTCCGAGCGCAGCCGGGCGGTCAGCACGTTCACCCTGTTCTTCGACCTGGCCGGGGGCCTGGGCGCGCCGGTGCTGGGCCTGGTCGTGGCCCTGTCGTCGAACCGGGGCGCGTTCCTGGTCGCCGGGGTGCTGGCCCTCGCCGCCTTCTGGCCCCAGCACCTGATGCGGACCCGGTCCCGCCCGGTCCCGCCCTCACCTCGGTAGCGTCGACCGACGTGTCGGACGGCACCGACGTGGCGCTCGTCGTCCACGGGCACTTCTACCAACCTCCCCGCGAGAACCCCTGGACCGAGCAGGTGCCGGTCGAGCCGTCGGCCGCGCCGTTCCACGACGGGAACGCCCGCATCTCCGCCGAGTGCTACCGGCCCAACGGCGGGGCCCGGGTGGTCGACGACGCCGGCCGGGTCGTGGACATCGTCGACAACTACGAGCGGATCTCCTTCGACGTCGGCCCGACGCTCATGTCCTGGCTTGCCGACCACGCCCCCGAGACCTACGAGCGGATCCTGGCCGCCGACGCCGCCGCGGGCCGGGCCATCGCCCAGGCCTACGGTCACGCCATCCTCCCGCTGTGCGACGGGCACGACCTGCGGACCCAGGTGCGCTGGGGCCTGGCCGACTTCGCCCACCGCTTCGGCCGGCGGCCGGCGGGGATGTGGCTGCCGGAGACCGCGGTGGACGACGCGGTGCTGCGGGTGCTGGCCGAGGAGGGCGTGGACTTCACCATCCTGGCCCCGACCCAGGTCTCGGCCGTCCGGCCGCTCGACGGCGACGGGGCCGGCGGCGGTCCCGACGACGGGTGGGTCCCGGTGGGCGGCGCCCTGGACGTGAGCCGGCCGTTGCGCTGGCGGCACCCCGAGGACCCGTCGCTCGGGGTCGACCTCGTCGTCTACGACGGGGCCCTGTCCCACGACCTGGCCTTCGCCGGGGTGTCGAGCCAGGCGCTGGTCGCCCGGGCCGTCGAGTCGGCCGGTCCCGGCGGGCTGGTCTGCGCGGCCACCGACGGCGAGACCTTCGGCCACCACCACACCTACGCCGACCGGGGCCTGGCCTACGCGCTGGCCGTGGAGGGACCCCGCCGAGGCGTGGAGGTCCCCCGCCTGGCCGACCTGCTGGCCCGGAGCCGGCCGGTGCTCGAGGCCCGGGTGCACACCTCGTCGTGGTCCTGCGTCCACGGCGTCGAGCGCTGGCGGTCGGACTGCGGCTGCCGCACCGGCGGGGCGCCCGAGTGGGACCAGCGCTGGCGGGCGCCGCTGCGGGCGGCGCTGGACCTGCTGCGGGACTGGGGCCGGGGCGTGTTCGAGCGGCGGGGCGCCGCGCTTCTGCGCGACCCCTGGGCGGCCCGCGATGCCTACGTCGAGGTCGTGCTGGGCCGGGTCGGGATCGACCGGTTCCTCGGCGTGCACCTGGTCGACGGGGCGGACCCCGTCGATGCCCTGACGCTGCTGGAGGCCCAGCGCCACGCCCTGTTGATGTACACGTCGTGCGGCTGGTTCTTCAACGACCTGGCGGGCATCGAGACCCTCCAGATCCTGCGGTACGCGGCCCGGGCCGTCGACCTGCACCGCGAGCTGGGCGAGGACCCCCCGCTCGACGACGTGCTGCGGATCCTGGGCCAGGCCTCGTCCAACCGGCCCGAGGAGGGCGACGGGCGCCGCATCTGGGCCCGTCACGTGGAGCCGTCCCGGGTCGACGGATCCCGGGTGGCCGCCCACCTGGCGCTGGTCGACCTGCTCGGCGGCCGGGGGGTCAGCGAGGTCGAGGGCGAGGGTGCCGTGCTGGCCAACCACCGGATCGGGTGGGGCGAGCGCCTCCACCTCGACCGGGGCGGCCTGGCCGTGGCCGCCGGCACGGTGGTGCTCGAGCACCGGCGGACGCGTCGCCGCACCGGCCACGCCTACGCCGCCGTGCACCTGGGTGGCCTGGAGGTGTTCGGCGCGGTCCGTCCCCTGCGGGGGCCCGGCGACGGCGAGGACGACCTCGCCGCGCTGCGGGGCGCCTTCGAGGGCGGGGCCCGGGTGACCGCGCTGCTCCGCCTGGTCGGCGACCGCTTCGGGCCCCGCGAGTTCGGGTTGGAGATGGCGCTGCCCGACGAGGCGGGCCAGATCGTCGACCGGGCGGCCCAGGCGCTGTTCGACCGGTTCGCGGCGACCTTCGACCACCTCCGGTCCGACCACCAGCCGACGCTGGCCGCGCTGTCCCGGGCCGGCTACGTCCTGCCCCGCCCGTTGCGGGCACCGATCGAGGCGGGCCTGGCCCGCCGGTTCGAGCGCACGCTGGCCGAGGCCCTCGGCAACGGGAGCACCGACGGCCTGGACGATGCGCTGGCGGTGGCCCGCTCGGCCCACGCGGAGGGCTTCGACGTGGCCACGCCGGCCGCGGCCGAGATCCTGGGCCGGGCGGTCGAGGATGCCGCCGTCGCCGCCGCGGCCGGCTCGGCGCCGCACGCGGAGCGGGCCCGGATGCTGCTGCGGACCGGCCGGGAGCTGGGCCTGGAGCTCGACCTGGACCGGGCCCAGGAGGCGGTCTTCGCCGCTCTGTCGGCGGCACCCGAGCGCGCCGCCCACCCCCTGGCCCCGTTGGGCCGGGCCCTCGGGGTGGCCGTGTAGGAGGCCCCGACCGGTAGCGTGCGACGCCGTGGAGACCGCGGTGCAGACCTGCTACCGGCATCCCGACCGCCGGGCCGGCGTGCGCTGCCAGCGCTGCGACCGGCCCATCTGCCCGGCGTGCATGCACCAGGCATCGGTGGGCTTCCAGTGCCCCGAGTGCGCCCGTGGAGGCCGCCAGACCGTGGTCCGGGGCATCTCCCGCACCGTGGGGCGACCGATGGTGACCCTGGTGCTGGTGGCGGTGAACCTGGCCGTGTTCGTGGCCGGGATCGGCTCCGACCTGGCCACGAGGGACTCGGTGGTGGTCGACGGGGGCCTGATCGGCCTGGGCTTCGACGGGACGGGCCTGGTGGGCGTGGCCGAGGGCCAGTGGTGGCGCATCTTCACCTCGGCCTTCCTGCACGCCAACCTCGTCCACGTCGCCTTCAACTGCCTGCTGCTCTTCCAGCTCGGCACCCTGCTCGAACCGGCCTTCGGTCGGCTGCGCTTCGGCCTCGTCTACCTGGCGTCGCTGCTCGGCGGCGGGTTGGGCGTGCTCGTCGTGTCGCCCCACAGCCTCACGGTGGGGGCGTCGGGGGCGGTGTTCGGCCTGATGGGTGGAGCCTTCGTGGCCCTGCGGGCCCGGGGCATCGACCCGTTCAGCACGGGCATCGGGAGCCTGATCGTGATCAACCTGGTGCTGACCTTCGCGGTGGCCAACATCTCGGTCGGCGGCCACGTCGGCGGCCTGGTCGGCGGCGTCGCGGCCACGTGGCTGCTGACCTCGTTCGGGCCCCGGGTCCTGCACGACGCGCGCCTGTCGGCGGTCGCGGTCGGCGTGCTGTGCGTGGCCACCTTCGCCGGCTGCCTGCTGGCCGCCTGAGCGGGACGGCCGCGGTTCAGCCCAGGGTCGCGGCCGCGGCCTCCAGCACGGCGCCGGTGGCCAGCAGGAGGGGCTCGCCGTCGTCGGGGCCGACGAGCTGGCAGCTGGCCGGGAGGTGGCCGCCGGTGGGTGCGGGCAGGGCCAGCGAGGGGTGCCCGGCCAGGTTGACCGGGGCGTTGGCGTAGCGGGTGTCGGGCGCGGGGTCGTCCAGCGTCGGGGCCAGGGTGCGCAGCGTGGGCAGGACCAGGACGGGTGCCCGGCGGAACGCCTGGGCCAGCTCCCCCCGCCACCACGGGCGCCGGTGCCGGGCGTCGTCGAGGTCGTCGGGGTGGATGGCGGCGCCGACCTCGAAGCGCTCGTGCAGGTCGGCACCGACGTGGGCCGGGTCGGCGGCCACGAGGGCCCGGTTGACCTGCCAGGCCTCGCCGAACAGGACGGTGCGGGCGGCCTGGTCGGCGTGGGACCACCCCGGGAGCGCGACCTCGACGACGGCGAGCCCGGCCGCGGCGAGCAGGGCGTCGATCGCCGCGTCGACCACCGGGTCGGTGCCCTCGAGCCGGACCCGCCCGACCACGGGGGCCGCCTCGACGGCCAGGTCGAGGTCGGGCCGCAGGGCCCGCAGCCCCCGGGCGGTGGCGGCTACGTCGCGGCCCATCGGGCCGACGGTGTCGAGCGTGGGTGCCAGCGGGCGGATCCCGTCGAGGGGGATTCGGCCCCAGGTGGTCTTGAGGCCGACGGTCCCGCAGCAGGCCGAGGGGGTGCGGATCGACCCGGCGCTGTCGGTGCCCACGGCCCAGTCGGCCTCGCCCACCGCGACCGCCACCGCGCATCCGCTCGACGAGCCGCCGGGCACCCGGGTGGGATCCAGCGGGTTGGTCGGCGTGCCGAACCAGGGGTTGATCCCGGTGCCGCCGAAGGCGAGCTCGTGGAGGTTGGCCTTGCCGGCCAGCCAGGCCCCCGAGGCACGGACCGGGGCCAGGCAGGCGGCGTCGGCCGCCGCGGGCACGGCGGTGGCGGCCACCGCGGCCGAACCCGAGGTGGTGGGCAGGCCGGCGACGTCGACGAGGTCCTTGACCGCGACCCGGTCGGTGGCGGTGGGGGGTGGGGGGCCGTCGGCGCGCAGGATCCAGGTGGACACGGCCGCCGAGGGTACGGGGTCCCCCTTTCCTGTCGCACCCCCTGCGTAGCGTCCGCGGCATGTTCTTCCTGGTGGTCCTGGGCCTGGCGCTGGCCGTGGCCTGTGGTGTGGTCGTGGGCGTCGTCGCGGCCCGGGCTGCGGCCGGGCGCTCGGGCGCCGAGGCCGCGGCCCAGCTGGCCCGGGTCGCGGCCGAGCACGAGGCGGCCATGGCGGCCCGGCTGGCCGCCGAGCGGGAGCACACCATCCGCGCCGCGGCCGACATGGCGGCTCGGCTGGCCGGCGACCGGCTCGGCGACCACCTGGCGTCGGGCTCCCGCCAGCTCGAGCTGCGGTCCGAGGCGTTCGACGAGCGGGTCGGCGCCCTGGGCGACCAGCTCCAGCGCATGGGCGACCTGGTGGCGGGCCTGCGGCGGGAGCGGGCCGAGCAGCACGGCCAGCTCCTGTCGGGGCTGAACGAGGCGACCGACGCCAGCCGCCGCCTGGCCGAGACCACCCAGCACCTCCGCCAGGCGCTGGCCAGCCCCAAGGCCCGGGGCCAGTGGGGCGAGCGGATGGCCGACGACGTGCTGCGGCTGGCCGGGATGGTCGAGGGGATCACCTACCGCAAGCAGACGGCGATCCCGGGCGGCACGATCCCCGACGTCACCTTCTTCCTGCCCGGGGGCCGGGAGCTGCACATGGACGTGAAGTTCCCGATCGACAACTACCTCCGGCACCTCGAGGCCGGCGACGACGCGGAGCGCGACCGGAGCGCCCAGGCCTTCCTGCGCGACGTGCGGAACCGGATCAAGGACCTGGCCGGTCGCGGGTACGTCCAGCCCGACCACACGCTCGACGAGGTCCTGCTCTTCATCCCCAACGAGTCCGTCTACGCCTTCATCCACGAGCACGACCCCGACCTGGTCGTCGTCGCCTTGCGCCAGAAGGTCGTGCTGTGCTCGCCGGTCACGCTCTTCGCCGTGCTGGCCGTGGTCCGCCAGGCCGTCGAGCACGCCCGCCTGGAGCGCACCTCCGACGAGCTGCTCCAGTGCCTGGGCGCGTTCGGCCAGCAGTGGACCAAGTTCTCCGAGGCCCTCGACACCGTCGTCAAGCGGTTCGACACCGCGCAGCGGGGCCTGGAGGAGCTCGGCGGCCCCCGTCGCCGCCAGCTCGAGCGCCAGCTCGACCGCATCGACGACCTGCGGGCCCGCCGGGGGGTGGCGACCGGGGCCGAGCCCTACGGCGACGGGGAGGGCGAGGTCCTGCGCCGGGCCGCCGGCGACGTGCGCCGCCTGCCTTCCTGATCGGGCACGGGCCCTTCGGCGCCGACCCGTATCCTCGGGCCCGTGCCCGACCGCTTCTACGTGACGACGCCCATCTACTACGTGAACGACGCGCCGCACATCGGGCACGCCTACACCACCGTCATCGCCGACGCGCTGGCCCGCTGGCACCGCCTGCTGGGCGACGAGACGTGGTTCCTGACCGGGACCGACGAGCACGGCCTCAAGGTCCAGCGGGCCGCCGAGTCGCACGGCGTGAGCCCCCAGGAGTGGGCCGACCGCACCGTGGAGCGCTTCCGCGACGCCTGGGCCGAGCTGGGGATCAGCAACGACGACTTCATCCGCACCACCGAGCCCCGGCACCACCGCGCGGTGCAGGCCCTGCTCCAGAAGGTCTACGACAACGGCCACATCGAGCTGCGCACCTACAGCGGGCTCTACTGCGTGGCCTGCGAGGCCTACTACACGACCGACGAGCTGGACCCCGACGGCGAGGGCTGGCTGTGCCGGATCCACGGCCGGCCGGTCGAGGTGCTGGAGGAGGAGAACTACTTCTTCCTCCTGTCGCGCTTCGAGCAGGCCCTGCTCGACTGGTACGAGGCCCACCCCGGCTTCGTACGGCCCGAGGGCAAGCGCAACGAGGCGCTGGGCTTCATCCGCCAGGGCCTGCAGGACTTCTCGATCAGCCGGACCTCGATCAGCTGGGGCGTGCCCATCCCCTGGGACGACCGCCACGTCACCTACGTCTGGTACGACGCCCTGATCAACTACATCACCGCGGTCGGCTACGGCAGCGACGACGAGCGGTTCGCCCGCTGGTGGCCCGGGCACCACCTGATCGGCAAGGACATCCTGCGGTTCCACTGCGTGTACTGGCCGGCCATGCTGCTCGCCGCCGGCCTGGAGCCCCCGTCGTCGATCTCGGTCCACGGGTTCCTGCTGGTGGGCGGCGAGAAGATGAGCAAGACCCGTCTCAACCAGATCGCCCCGGCCGACCTGGTGGCCGACTTCGGCGTCGACGGCTTCCGCCACCACTTCCTGCGCGACGTGCCCTTCGGGCCCGACGGCGACTTCAGCTACGAGCGCATGGTCGAGCGGTACAACGCCGACCTGGCCAACAACTTCGGCAACCTGCTGTCCCGGGTGGCCACGGTGGTCGACCGCAAGTGCGGTGGCGTGGGCAGCGCGCCCCGGCCCGACAGCCCGCTGGCCGCGGTGGCGGCCGAGGTGCTCCAGGCCACCACGCGGGCCTGGGCCGACGTGGCCCCCTCGGTGGCCCTCGATCACACGTGGCGGCTCATCCGGGAGACCAACGCCCTGCTCGAGGCCAACGAGCCGTGGAAGATGGAACCGGGTCCCGAGCTCGAGGCGGTGCTGGGCGACGCGCTGGAGGCGATCCGCACCGTGGCCATCCTGGCCAGCCCGGCCGTGCCGGCCGCGGCCGCCGAGGCGTGGCGCCGCATCGGCCTCGACGGCACGCCCGACCAGCAGCGCCTGCCCGAGGCGGGTCGCTGGGGCGCCTACCCGGCCGGGCGGACGGTGACCAAGGGCGATCCGATCTTCCCCCGGCTCAAGGCCTGAGGTGCCGGTCGTGTGGACCGACGACCACTGCCACCTCGAGCGCGACCCGGCCGCGGCCGCGACCCAGGTCGCGGCGGCGGGCGTGGCGGGCGTGGCGCGCCTGGTCACGGTGGGCTGCGACGTGGCCCAGTCAGCCGACTACGTGCGCGTCGCCCGGTCCCACCCGGGCCGGGTCTGGGCCACCGCCGGGGTCCACCCCCACGACGCCAAGGGGGGCCTGGAGGGGCTTGCCGAGCTCCTGGGCGAGCCCGAGGTCGTCGCGGTGGGCGAGTGCGGCCTGGACTTCCACTACGACCACTCGCCCCGCGACGTGCAGCGGGCGGTGTTCGCGGCGCAGGTGGGCCTGGCCCGGGACCACGACCTCGCCCTGGTGATCCACACCCGTGAGGCCTGGGCGGAGACCTTCGACGTCCTGGCCGCCGAGGGGGTGCCCGAGCGCACGGTGTTCCACTGCTTCACCGGGGGGCCGGACGAAGCCCGCCGGTGCCTCGACCTGGGCGCGTCGCTGTCCTTCAGCGGGATCGTGTCGTTCCCGTCGGCCGACGACGTGCGGGCGGCCGCGGCCGTGTGCCCGCCGGACCGGGTCCTGGTCGAGACCGACAGCCCCTACCTGGCTCCGGTGCCGCACCGGGGCCGTCCGAACCGACCCGAGCTCGTCACCGTCGTGGGGGAGGCCCTGGCCCGGGCCATGGGCCGTCCGACCGACGAGATCGCCGCGCTGACCTGGGAGAACGCGTCCCGCACCTACCGGCTGGACGACCTCGGAACCACCCCGGCGTAGTTTGCGTTCTCGTTACGAAACCTCGTAACGTCCCCCAGATGCGCGTGCGCAGGAAGGCCGTCCCCCGCCACCTGGCGGGGCCCCGACCGGGCACCGGCGAGGCGCCCGCCGCGGTGGTCGAGACGGGCGGGGAGCCGGTCGAGGCCGGACCGGCAGCGCCGCTGGTGCCCCGGCACCGGCTCGTCTTCGCCGTCGCCTCCACAGTGGTCGCCCTGCCGGTCATGGTCGTCGACAACCTGCCCGACCCGGGTCAGGGCACGACGGTGGCCGCGGTGCAGGAGCTGACCTCGACCGCCGCGCCCTCGACGACCACCACGACGGCGGCCCTGCCGACCACCTCGGCGCCGACCACCACCGTGGCGCCCCCGACGACCACAACGGCCGCCCCCCGGCCCGCGCCCACGGCCCCTCCGACGACCACGGCCGCACCGCGGCCCAAGCCCACGGTGGCCTCGGTCGCGGCCACGCCCCGTCCGGCCCCGACGACGGTGGCCCCGACGACCACGGCCGCCCCCGAACCGCCGACATCAGAGGCCCCTGCGGCCGAGGCCCCACCGGCCAACAGCGAGTCGGGGCAGGCGAGCTGGTACGCCCAGCCGGCCAAGTACGCGCCCGGCGGGTGCGCCCACAAGACCCTGCCCTTCGGCACGACGGTGACGGTCACCCGCGACGGTGGCGGTTCGGCGGTGTGCGTGGTGAGCGACCGGGGGCCGTTCACACCGGGCCGCGTCATCGACCTGGACGACGACGTCTTCGCCCAGCTGGCCCCGCTGGGCACCGGCGTCATCAAGGTCACCATCAGCTGGTAGCGCCGCCGGGTGGTCGCCCGGTGCGAACATCGTGCCGGTGACCCTCAGCCCTGCCGACGTCCGGGCCCTGCTGGACCGCCACGGCCTGAGCCCGAGCCGCGCGCTGGGCCAGAACTTCGTGGCCGATCCCAACACCGTGCGGCGCATCGTGCGCCTGGCCGGGGTGGGTCCCGGCGACCGGGTGGTGGAGATCGGTCCCGGCCTGGGGTCGCTGACCCTGGCCCTGCTCGACGCCGGCGCCGAGGTGACCGCGGTCGAGGTCGACCGGCACATCCTGCCGGCCCTGCGCGAGACCGTGGGGGCTCGGGCCCGCATCGTCGAGGCCGACGCCCGGGTCCTGGACTGGGCCATGGTCCTCGGCCCGGCGGATCCCGATCGCCCGTGGTCGCTGGTGGCCAACCTGCCCTACAACGTCGCGTCGGGCCTCGTCCTCGACGTGCTGGCCGGGGCGCCCCAGGTGGCCCGGATGCTGGTCATGGTCCAGCGGGAGGTGGGGGAGCGGCTGGCGGCCGGCGCCGGCGCGCCCGCCTACGGGATCCCGTCGGTCAAGCGGTCCTGGTGGGCGACGGCCACGGTGGTGGCCCGGGTGCCGCCGACGGTCTTCGTGCCCCAGCCCCGCGTCGAGTCGGTCCTGCTGCGCGTGGAGCGTCGGCCCGATCCCGCCGTGGGTGACCGGGCCGCGGTCTTCGCCCTGGTCGAGGCGGGGTTCGGGCAGCGGCGCAAGATGCTGCGCCGGGCCCTCGCCGGCCGGGCGACGCCGGACCAGCTGGTGGCGGCCGGGATCCGTCCCGAGGCCCGCGCCGAGGAGCTGGACCTGGCCGACTGGCAGCGGCTGGCCGCGGTGCTC
>JBFWTJ010000028.1:0-19286 GCA_050247895.1 Acidimicrobiia bacterium | reverse complement strand
CGTCGACGAGGGCGTAGAGCACGGTGGTGACACGGGTGATCTCGGCGTCCACGGCGAAGGTGATGAGCCGGGTGACCACGCTCGACGGCTCGGGGTCGTCGAGCGCGTAGACGCGCAGGGCGTTGCGGACCTGGGCCATGCAGGCGGCGGCCTCGAGGCCGTGGCCGGCGATGTCGCCGACGCACAGGGCGATCCGGCCGTCCCGGACGGCGAAGGCGTCGTACCAGTCGCCGCCGACGAGGACGCCGACGGTGGCGGGCAGGTAGCGGGCGGCGAGGTCGAGGCCGGGCACGCCGGGCATGGCCCGGGGCAGCACGGCCCGCTGCAGGAGCTCGACCATGTCGCTGGTCGCGCCGTAGCGCTCGGCGTGCTCGAGGGCGGTGCCGGCCCGGGCGGCGAGCTCGGCCAGCACGGCCCGGTCGTCGGCATCGAGGGGCCGGCCGCGGCACTCGGCGAGGGTCAGCACGCCGAGCGTGCGGTCGCCGAAGGTCATGGGGACCACGAAGCGGCTGGTGGTGGTGGCCAGGAGCCCGGCCAGCTCGGGGTAGACCGCGATGCGGGCCCGGACCTCGTCGTCGACGCCGGCCACGAGGAGGGGTCCCCCGTGCCGGTAGGCGGCCGCGGCGGCGCCGGGCGCGTCGACGGGGCAGCGGAAGCGACCGGCGCGGTCCTCGCCCGCGTCGTCGTCCTGGCCGCGGTGGACGAGCGTGGCGGCGACGAGCTCGTCGCCCTCGGGCAGCAGGACCGAGGCCCAGTCGGCGAAGCGGGGGACGACGAGCCGGGTCAGGGTGGCCAGCACCGCGGACCGGTCGAGGGAGCGGGCCAGCTCGCGCCCGGCGGCGGACACGAAGGCCAGCCGGCTGCGGGCCGCGGCGACCATCTCGCGGAGCCGTTCGGGCTCCTCGGGGACCAGGATCCGGGCCAGTGCCGCCGCGGCGCGCCGGCCGAAGGCTGCCCACCGGTCGGGGTCCTCGGCGGATCCGGTCCGGTCGGCGCCGAAGCTGAGCCCCAGGGCGCCGACGGCCCGCCCGTCGATGGGGAGCGGGATGCACAGGGCCCCGGAGCGCCCGGCGGCGACCGCGGCGACGCGGAACTCGTCGTAGCGGTCGTGGTAGGCGGCCGGGTCGCCGAGCACGAGGGTGCGGGAGGTGCGGATGGCCTCGGCCAGGGGCACGTCGGCGTCGGCCCGGAACCGCTCGAAGCGGGCCACGACGTCGGGGGCGTAGCCGGTCGAGGCGACGAGGCGCACCCACTCGCCGCCCTCGTCGAGGAGCACGATGCTGCCGGCCTCGGCGCCGCTGGCCGAGACGGCCACCTCGACGACGGCCCGGCACAGCTCCTCGACGCTGCCGGCGTCGGCGACGGCCCGGTCGAGCCGGTGGAGGGCGTCGTCCCGGCCGGCCCCGCCGCCGCCGGCCGCGGCCCACGCGGGTTCGCCGGACCCCACCTGCTCCGCAAGGTCCATGTGGCGTCCACCTCCCCGCCGGGACCCTACGGCATCCCCGCCCGCACCGGTCCGGGAACCCCCGTCCGCCCCGAGCTCAGCCGAGCAACCGCCCGAGGTCGCCGAGTGCCGTCAGGTCGTCCTCGGTGAGGGGGACGACGTCGGGTGAGCGGGCGTTCTGGTGCACGAGAACAGAGAACGGTCGTCTCCTGTTTCCCGGCAGGAAGCAGGAAGCACCTGGTGGAGACGGTGGACAGGACCGGCCGGTCGGGCAACGATCCCGTGACTCGACGCGGGAGGGCGGACGTGACCGACGGTGCGACGGCAGCAGGCAAGGCCGAGGCGGAGACCTCGAAGCTGGAGGCGGAGGCCCGCAAGATCCGGGCCGAGGCGGCCAAGGTCGAGCTCGACGCCCTGGTCCCCGACCTGCCCGGCGCGGGCGACCTCCCGGCCGGCGCGCTGAGCGTCCCCGACAGCGCGTCGCCCTTCGCGCACATCGCCATGTACAAGGCGTTGGAGCAGGCGTCGCGGGACCTGGCCGGTCGGGTGCAGGGCCTGCCGGGGAAGAACGACGTGTGGGTCGCGGTCGACGAGCGCCTGGTGCGCTTCGCCACGGTGGAGGCCGCGCTGAGCGCCCACCTGGACCGGCTGGACGAGCGGCTGGCCCTGGCCGCGGCGGCGGTGGGGGCCAAGCCGGCGACGCGCAAGCAGGTGCGGGTGCTGGCCGCGCTGCCGTTGGTGGCCGCGGTCAGCCTGGTGTCGGGGGCGTTGCCCGCGGTGGCCCGGCTGCTGCAGACCCGCCGGACGGTGCGCGGCGGCCCGTCGTCGATCGACGAGCGGGCGGTCCTGGCCGACGTGGCCCAGGCGGTCGGCAGCGCGCTGAACGAGGGCGGTGCGGGCCGGAAGGTGTCGGTGGTCGGCTGGCAGCCGCCGGGGACCACGACGGTCAGCGACCGGCTCGACGCCCTGCTGGCCCGGCGGGACGAGGTCGACGTGGCCGCCACGAGGTTCCGGGCCGAGAACGCGCCGGCGACCGACGAGGCGCTCCTGGCCGCCGAGGCCGAGCAGGCGGCGATCGCCAAGATCCTCGAGGTGAAGGCCAAGTCCGCCGACGTGACGCCCGAGGCCCTGGAGGCGCTGGTGGCCCCGTCGAGGGACGCGGCCAAGGCGGTGGCCCGGCGCCGGCGCGAGGTGGAGGTCCAGCTGGCCAAGGCCGAGCTGGCGGCCGAGGTCGTGGAAGCGGTCGACCAGCTCGCCTCGGCCGCGCTGATCGCGGGCGACGACGGCCTCACGCCGCTGGCCGTCGCCGACGTGGCCGCCTCGTACCGCACGGTGAAGCCGTACCTGGTGGTGGTCCACGTGGCGAGCACGAGCGTCGAGTCGCAGTACGAGGAGCGGCTGCTGGCCCGGGACAAGGCCGTCCACGTGGGCGCGGTGGCGCTCGCCTACCTGATCGTTTCCCCCGACGGCGACCTGGCCGGCAGCGGCGTGATCGAGCGGGCCGCGGCGGCCGAGCAACCCCTCGGGTCCGCCCACCTCACGTTCTCCTCGGTCACGGTCCGCACCTGAGGTACCGCGCCACTGAAGGCGGCCGCGTCCCGCCTCCGGGCGGGCTCAGCGGACTCGGGCCAGGTTGGCCTCCACCCACTTGCGGCCGAGCGTGGAGGTCCGCTCGGCGGACGGGCGCTCCACGAACTGGTACAGCACGTACGAGGCGACGAGGGTCGCGGGGAGCCCGACCAGGACGAGGATCAGGAACTCCTGGAGCTTCGTCCCGCCGACGGGCAGCGCCACCGCGAAGTGCGTCACGCCGAGCACGGGGACGTGGATCAGGTACGTGCTGTAGGAGAACCGGCCGAGCCAGACCATCGGTCGGAGCGAGAGGACCGCCGACGCCCGGGGGAAGCTCCCGGTGGCCATGGCGAACAGCCACACCGCGCACACGAAGCCGAAGGCGAGGTCGACCCAGAAGAACTGCTCGACCAACGAGGACGGCGAGCCGAGGCACAGCAGGAGCAGCACGGCGATCGACCCGACGACGGCGGTGACCGGTGCGGCACCGGGCCTGACCGCGGACGACCTGAGGGCCCGTGCCGCCACGACCCCGAAGACGAACAGCAGGAGGTACTGGGGGCTGAAGCGCAGGAACTTCTCGAAGAAGCCGCCGACCTCGGTCGCCGCGACGTAGATGCCGACCACGGCCACCGTGGTGGCCGCGACCATCCACCGCTGTCCCCAGCGGCGGGTCATCCAGAGCAGGAGCGGGAAGAAGAAGTAGATGTGCCACTCCACGGCGATGGACCAGAACGCTCCGTTGGGTACCGGCGCTTCGAACGTGTCCTGCAGCAGGAGGCCGTAGACGACGACCGTCTTCGCCGTGACGTAGAACTCGCTGTGCTTGCCCGTGTAGAGGATGATCGTCAGGCACGAGACGGCGAGCGCGGCCCAGTACGGCGGCACGATCCGCACGGCCCGCCTGCGGAAGAAGTCGGCGGCTCCCGCGGTGGTGCGATCATCGTTGCGGGAAGGCGCGAGGGTGAGCGAGAAGCCGCTGATCACGATGAACAGCGACACCGGAAGGTGCCCCCAGCGCAACCAGCCGACGGCCCACGGGCCGGTGTTCTCGGGAAAGGTCCCGAACGCTCCCAACCAGGCGTGGTGCACCACCACGAACCACGCGGCGCCGGCGCGCAGGCCGTCGAGGAACTCCAGCCGGCCGCGCGAGGTGGCCTGGTTGCCGTCGGATCGCTCGTACACGGGTGCCCGCCCTCGTACTCGTGGAACTCCGGAAGGGTATCCACCTCGTGGAGGGATCTCGTACGCGCCGGTTCGAGCGCGGCCGCGCCCCTGTCGACTCAGGTGCGGAGGTCGAGCAGGCCGCGGCCGTAGGCGGCCTGGCCGGCGTGCTGGAGGCTGTCGTCGGCGATGCTGACGAGCCGCACGCCGAGGGTGACCGGCGGGTCCCAGCGGCGGTCGACGATGCGGTCGAGGTCGTCGGGGGTGAGCCCTTCGAGCATGGTCCGGGTCCGCCGGTCGACGGCGTCGTGGTACTGCCGGATGGCATCGGGACCGTCGGGCCGCACGGCGGCGACCTGCGCGGGGGTGTGGCCGTAGCCGGTGTCGTCGGGATCGGGATCGAGCCCGAAGCGGGCGGCCCAGCCGCCGTCGACCCAGACCTGGGGCACGCCGAGGAGCTCGGCGACGTGGTGGTCCTGGACCCGGGTCAGGTGCCAGGTCAGCCATCCGACGGGGTTCGCGCCCGGCTGGGGCGGCTCGGTCAGCTGCTCGGCGTCGAGCCCGGTGACGGCGGCGTCCACCAGGGGAGGGATCCGCCCGTAGAGCTCGAGGAGCAGGCCGGCCACGTCCACGCCCGGTAGTCCACCACAGCGGTCACGTCGGTGCGCCGGTGCCGCGTGGGTGGGGCCGCTCGGGTCGACCCTCTGAAATCGCCGGGTGGTCCGCCTACTGTGAGCGCCGTTGCAACCACCGTTCGCCGCCTCGCCCGTTCCGGTCGGCCCGTGCGGCGACGTCGTCCCAGCTTCCGCCTGACCGGTTCGCATCGAGCCCGCCGCCGGCGGGCCGTCGAGAGGGGGACCCATGTTGGTCGCTGCGTTGGGGTTCGGTGAGCTGGCCTGGTCGCTGCTCATCCTCTTCCTGATCGTCCAGTACCTGATCATCACGTTCTCGGTCGTCGTGGACGTGTTCCGCAGCGAGGACCTGTCCGGGGTGGGGAAGGTGGCCTGGCTGGTCGGGCTGCTGGTCTTCCCGCTCCTGACCCTGCTCGCCTACGTCCTGATCCGTGGCCACGGGATGCGGGCACGTGAGGTGGCCCAGGCCCGCAAGGTGCAGGAGACGGCCGACGCCTACATCCGCGAGGTGGCGGGCACGGGGGGACCGGCCAGCGAGCTGCGCACGGCCAAGGGGCTCCTCGACGAGGGCGTGATCGACGTCGACGAGTTCGAGCGGCTGAAGGCCCGCGTCCTGGCCTGACGGCGACGGCGGGCCGGGCGCGCCGGCCGGTCGCCGGCGTCAGCTCCAGCCGGCGGTGCGGCCGGCCTGCTCGATCCAGCTGCGCACGTCGAGTTGGTCGAGCTCGTCGAGGGTCTTCACCTTGACGTAGCGGGACCGGCCGCTGTCGCCGAGCGGCGGGGGCGAGTCGAAGTCGGCACCGCCGAAGAAGACCAGGTTCACCGAGACGTCGTAGGACACCATCTCCATGACCCATCCGTGGTCGGGCAGCCCGTAGTACGCCTTCTTCCACTTCACGGCGTACTGGAGCCCGGGCAGCGTGGCGCGGATCAGCTCGTCGAGCCGCTGGACGATCGGATGGAGGTCCGGCATCAGGCGGCGCATCCATTCGTCGATGTCGGCATGGCTGTCCGAGGGGACCGGCGGCTTCCGGGTCGACTCCCCCTTGCGTGCCTTGTCCATGCGCGTCCCTCCGGGTCTCGCCTGCTGCGCCCGGATCCAAGCTAGAGGAGCCCCCCGGTCGCCCCGAGGCAGGGCGGCGCGAGCTCGAAGCGATAGGCCCTTTCCCCTCGGAGTGCCCCGCTCGCGTCTCCGCTTCGCCGAAGGGACCTTCGGCCCTACGTGCGCCGGCGGCGTTTCTCTACCTTTAGATGGAGAAACCAGAGGAGACGACGTGACCGCTCAGTTGCTCGTCGAGGTGGCATCCGGCCGGCCCGCCCGGGAGTCAGGCGCCCTTCACGCGGTCCCGGCCGACACGTGCACCGGCCACCGGCCGCTCCTCGATCGCCTGGTCGCGCTCGAGGACGGTACGGACGAGCACGTCCACGAGGAGGACCACGTGCTGTCCCCGACCGCGCCGCGCACCCGGGACGAGCCCGCCGGTGCGGCGCGCTGAACCGGAGGTCCGAACCGATGACCGACATCCCCACACCAGCGTCCAAGGAGAGGATCGGTTACGACGGTTGGCTCGCCATCGCCGTGTTCTTCTCGATGGTCTCCATCCTCGTGGCCGTCGTCGGCGTCGGGTTCGGCCTGCGGGCCATCGACGAAGCCGGAGGGCCCGGGGGCACCGCGGCCACCGCCGGGGAGACGATGACCTTCGACATCGAGCTGGTCGACATCGACGTCGTCCCCGGTGAGATCGAGGTGCCCGCCGGGACCGAGGTCGTCGTGAACGTGACCAACAACGGCCAGATGCCCCACGATCTCAAGCTCCACGGCGAGACCGGCACCGGCATGCTCGACCCCGGCGAGTCGGTGACCGCCAGCCTCGGCGTGGTCACCGGGACCAGCCAGGCGTGGTGCACCGTCCCCGGCCACAAGGAGGCCGGCATGGTGCTCGACATCGTCGTCACGGGCAGCACCGACCACGTCGCCGGCAGCGGGGGTGGCGGCTCGTCGGGCTCGGGGGCGGTGATCGACTTCTCGGCCGAGCCGCCGGCCGACTTCGAGCCCTACGACCCCACGCTGCAGCCCGCTCCGGGCGGTCGTGAGCACACGTTGACCCTGCGGGCCACCGAGACCGTGATCGAGGTCGCTCCCGGGGTCACCCAGGAGCTCTGGACCTTCGACGAGCAGTTCCCGGGGCCCACGCTGCGGGGTCGAGTCGGTGACATCTTCACCATCACCCTCGTGAACGAGGGCGCGGTCGGTCACTCCATCGACTTCCACGCCAGCAAGGTGGCCTGGGACGACGAGATGCGCACGATCGGACCGGGCGAGTCCCTCGTCTACCAGTACGAGGCCAAGCACGCGGGCATCTTCATGTACCACTGCGGCACGGCTCCGGCGCTGCACCACATCGGCAACGGCATGCACGGGGCGATCGTCATCGACCCGCCCGAGCTGGCCTCGGTCGACCACGAGTACGTCCTCGTGCAGTCCGAGCTCTACACCGGGCCCGACGGCCAACCCGGGGACCTGGGCAAGATGCAGCGCGAGGAGCACGACGCCGTCGTCTTCAACGGCTACGTCAACCAGTACCAGCATCGGCCCATGCGCGTGGAGCCCGGCCAGCGGATCCGGGTGTGGGTGCTCGACGCCGGTCCGTCGGAGAACTCGGCGTTCCACATCGTGGGCACCGTCTTCGACACCGTCTTCAAGGAGGGCACCTATCTTCTGCAACCCGACGGCCGACGTGGCGGCGCCCAGGCGCTCGACCTGCAACCCTCCCAGGGCGGCTTCGTCGAGTTCAGCTTCGACGAGGCTGGCCTGTACCCGATCGTGACCCACAAGTTCGCCAACGTCGGCAAGGGCGCCCTCGGCTTGTTCCAAGCCGGCGAGGTCACGGCCACCGGCGGAGGTCACTGACGTTCTGCCGGTGATCTGCGCCGCGGTCTCGGTCGAGCGACGAGGGCGTACCGGACGTGGTCCCGTGATCGAGCCGCCCAGCCGGGCTGGATCTCGATGTTTGGGTCCGTCGTGACCCCGACGGCGCCGCAGCCATCGACAGCGCTGGGGATCGCTCGTGTCGGGCCCGGAAGGCCGCGGAAAGGCCGCGGGAACGTCGAGGGGCGAGACGCTCGGCGTCGACATAGGTTGATGGTCTCTCTGGTATGACTGACGAGATGGGCTTCCCTGATGATGTGGGAGTGGCGGCGATCGCGGGAGTCGTCGATAGGCCTCGGCTCTACGGCGTTCTGGACGCGCGAATGGTCCGCGTCTGCGTTGTCCAGGGACCGAGCGGTTCCGGCAAGACGACGCTTCTGCGGAGCTGGTCACTGCAGCCGGATCGCCAGGAGGCGGTCCTTTGGGTGTCGCTCGGGCGCGGCTTCACCACCCGCGTTGCGTTCTGGCGACATGTCGTGGGTAGCGCCGCACGTCACGGGGACCTCTCCAAGGAGGCCGTGGCTCAGGTCGAAGAGCAGCTCGCGATGTCCATCGACCCGGTCAGCATCGCCACCAGGCTCCTCGCCAAAGCCGGCCCCGTGGTCGTGATCCTCGACGCGTACGAGCACCTGGGCGAGGCGATCCGGGAGATCGATGCCGATCTCGTGCGCCTGCTCGCCGCGGTGCCTGAGCTGCGGGTGATGATCACCACTCGCGGGCGAACGGAACTGGCGGAATCCGACCCCCCTGGCGGGGGCATCGTGCGTGTGATCGCGCTGGCAGAGCTGGCGCTCACCGGGGAGGAGGTCGGGGCGCTGATCGCCTCGCAGACCGGAATCGAGGACGAGCGGCTCGCGCGCTCGGTCGCCGGAGCGACGCGGGGTTTCCCTCTTACCGTCCGAGCGGTCGTGCTCGCGCTTTCCCAACTCGGCTGGATCCCGCGAGTGGATTCCTTGGAGTGGAATGCGGTCGTAGCCGCGAAGCTCGAGTCCCTGCTGCCGAATCCCGTGGCGGTGCAGTTCGTGACCGACACCAGCGTGCCGCCCTATGTCGATCTCGAGCTCGCGCGGCAGTTGAGCGGTAGCTCTGAGCCTCTCGCGCTGCTGGAGATGCTGGAGCGCAACGGGTTCGGGCGGTGGATCCCGTATGCCCGTGGCCGTCCGGTGTTCCAGTACGTCGAGACCATCCGCGACAGCTTCCGCGCTAGAGCCTCGGCCGACGCTGAGCGGTTCCGGCGGTCCTGTGTGACGACCGCACTGTGGCTGCTCGAGAACGAGGAGGTCACCGACCAGTCACTGCAGTTCGCTGTGGACGGCGAGGACTACGCCCTGGCGGATCGTGTTTTCGTCTCGGTGGTCATCAGCAACCCCGACAGCTACACGAGCGACCGCTTCCTACCGGTGTTGGAGAAGGTCCCGGAGCCGATGCTGACGGAGTATCCGATGCTCGCCTTCGGGCTGGGGCTGGCGCTCATGACCAACCACATGCGGCGTCTGGAAGCGCCGCGCATCTTCCGCATCGCCATCGAGTCGCCCTACCATCCCGCTTACATCGAGCCCTCCGTCGACGCCTTCTCGCACGCCAGCATGCGCGCGATCTCCCGGCGCCTGGCGCTGGACTGGCGCAGCTCCTCGGAAGCCAGCCTGGAAGCGAGGAAGCTGGCCGAGGCGATGGGTCCGGATCTTCTCGTCCCGTTCGGGGAGCACGTCGGGACGATCCTGCGGCAGCTCTCCTTCTCCATCTGGCTGGGCGGCGAGATCGAGGAAGCACTTGCAACCGCGAATCGATCGGTGGTGCTGTGCAGGAGGCCGGCGCCGCGCAACTATTCCATGGTCTACGTCGCGGCGATCAGCGCCTTTGCCGGCGACACGGCCGCCGCGGGCATCGCCCTGGCCTCGATCGACGTCGACGCCTGGCCACCCGAGATGCGGCAGACGTCCATGAACAGCATGGGACTTCTCGCCGAGGCATACGTCCGCCTCGACGCCCTTGACTTCGCGGGAGCGGCTCGTGTCCTCCGTGACGCAAGCTCGTACCTGTATCTGCGGACCAATGAGTCCTGGCCCTTCATGACGGCGGCGTCGATGCTGGCCATGCACGGCCTCGACCAGCCCCGCGCCGAGGCCGAGCGAGTGACCGGCGAGCTGACGTCCGCCGCCGCGCCACCAGGTGCCGGCGACAACGCGGCCACTCAGCATCTCCGCGCCGCCCTCGCGAACGCGTGGCTCGCCGCCGGCGACCATCGCCAGGTGCAGCGCCTGCTGGAGCGACAGCCGGACGGCAGCCCGTACCTCGCGGCCGCCCGAGTGTCGTGGCTCCTCGGCAAGGGGTGTAGCCGCGAGGCACTCGAGCGGGGGCGCGCCTTGCTCGAGCTTGCTGGGCACACTGTCCGCACGCGGGCCGAGACCCAGACGGTCGCCGCGGTCGCCGCTCTGCGAGCTGGCGATCCCGAAGCGGCATGGTCCTGGCTGGGAAGTGCCGCCGTCGCCTGGGAGACATCTGGGGCACGCCTGCACGTGGCGTTGCTCGACTCTCGTGACCGTCGGCTGCTCCAGGAGTTCGCCATCGAGCGGGAGTCGACGGTGCTGCAGCGCTATCTCGAGGTCCAGCGGCCGGTCACCAGCGCTGCTCGACCACCCGTCGTGGTTCTGACCCCACGCGAGGCAGCCGTGCTGTCCGCGCTCGCCGAGCACGGTGGGACCCGGGCGATCGCCGAGACGCTGTTCGTGTCTCCCCACACCGTCAAGACGCACCTGCAGAGCATCTACCGCAAGCTGGGCGCCTCCTCTCGGCGCTCGGCGCTCACTGCTGCTCGGGACCTGGGCCTTCTCGAGGACTCGCCACCCGAGGAGTAGCCCGTGAAAGCGGAGTCCATACCAGGACTAGTCCCGGTATGGACTTTCCGCCTCAGAGGATGAATGTGCCGTAACGGCACCATTTTCCGCGCCACTGTCAGCGAGGATGCCGCGGCAGCGTGCATCTTGCACTGCTCGCTCGATCGCACCTGCTGGGTGGCGTCGTCACGCCAGAACCGTGCGGTCGGGTCGAGCCGATCGTCCGGGAGTACCACTTGTCTTACATCGAGGGCGCCGCTGAGCGCCGGCCCAGGCTCCTGCTCGGGCGAGGGATCTCGGTCTGCCTCGCCGTCCTGCTCGCGATGACCTCTGTGATCGGACTTTCGCAGGCGGCCTACGGCGCCACACCCGGCATTCTCTCGACGGTGCTTCTCAATGGTGAGACCTATGACGGTGTCGCTGTGGTCAACGAGGGCGACCTGCTGACCCTCCGCGTCCAGTACAACACCGACGTCGCGCCTGGCTCGACGGTGGTGTTCGATCTCGGTGCCAACGTCACCGTCACCGGCGTACCGGCCTCGAACACGGCGATCGAGTCCGTCACCCAGAACGGGAACGAGGTCTCTGTCACGTTCCGCGATCCGTGGCCGGCCGGCGTGGACCAGGGCGTGTTCGACCTGAACTTCACGGTGAACCCCGTGGACGCCAGCGGCGAGGACCAGCTCACCTGGAGCATCGACGGTGAGGAGAACTCGGTCACCGTCATCATCCGCAACCAGGGCGACGAGTTCGCGAACGTCTCCGAGGGCTATGCCAAGAGCGCCGCGCCCGGCAACCTCGACAGCTTCGTCACGGTCGTCGGCGGGCAGGTGCAGCTGCGCCCCGAGCTCCTCGACCAGGAGCTGACCTACACACTGAGGCTGGACTCGCCGGCGGCGCGGACCGGCTTCGAGATCGCCGACCAGCTCCCCGCGGGCCTGGACTACGTCTCCGGCTCCTTCACCGCCCAGCTCACGAGCTGGGATGCAGACGGGCTCAACCGGACCGTCGACCCCTTCACGTTCGTCCCCACGGTGACCGGCAACGCGTTCAGCGGCACCGTGAACGTGCCTGGTCCGTCGATCCTGACGGTTGGCTACAGGGCCGAGGTGACCGACCTAGCCGCACTCGAAGCACTGCTGCAGACCCAGTACGACAACCTGGGTGGCGGCACCGGCAACTTCGAGATCCAGCTCACGAACACGGCGAGCTTCGGCGCGGTCGACCGAACCGCGTCGATCAGGATGCGCGGCACCGTGGCAGGCGTCAACATCGGGCAGGCCTTCGGCAAGACCGCCGACTGGAGCAGTCGGAACGTCCTCGCCGACGAGGACGGCACCCTGACCCCGCCGGCCGACATCACGTACACGCTGAGGGCGGACCTGCGCCAGTGGACCGGTGGCCCGAATTTCACGCTCGACCGCAACGTGGTCGTCAGCGACATCCTGCCCACGCAGGCCAGCTGGAACACGACGGCCCCTGACTTCATCACCGCCAGCGGGATCACTCTGACGCAGGCGACGAGCTGCCCGGCTGACGTGGCCGACTTCGCCGCCGACGCGTTCATCGGCCAGTACTGCGTCGACGGTCAGCGCCTCCTGATCAACGTCGGCAAGGACAACACCACCGATGCCAGCATCGCGGTGAAGGCGCAGCTGAACACCGTGCAGGGCCTGACCGAGGCTGGTAGCACGACCATCGAGGACGCCACGCCCTACCGCTGGCGCAACATCGCCGACTTCGACTACCGCAGCGGCAGCCCCTACCAGGCCACCCATGACGTCACCGTGGTCGTCCCACCTGACGCCAGTGAGGGCATCAACGACTCGAGCGTGTTCACCAAGGCCGGTGCGGCTGAAGACGCTGAGGTCAACCCCGGCGACACCGTGACGGTCGACTACGTCTTGACCGTCGCAGCAGGCAAGGGCATCGATGTGCGCACCAGCTCGATCGTCGACTTCATCGACACGGACACCTTCGACCTGAGCGACCCCAACGCTCTGGAGATCTCCGGGACGTACGACGGTCAGGCACTGAACCCGTCGCACTTCGCCCTGAGCACCGACGCCGACGGCAACCTCATCATCGAGCTGAGCCCCGCTGGCATCGCGATCGTCGACGCCCGCGGCGTCGACCGCGAGTACCGGGTCAACCTCTCGCTCACCACGGTGCCGTTCGACGGCCGCGAGACCAAGACCATCACGAACCGGGCAACCCTGGTCGGCTCAGACGGCGACCCCCTCTACTGGTCCGAGACGGAAGCCGAGGCCACCTCATATGGCGATGAGGCCGAGGTGCGCAAGCGCGTGTTCGAACGGGAGAGCGAGGAGTGGGTCGAGACGCTCAGGGCGCAGATGGACGGCGCCGGCAACCTCGTGCAGGACACCTACGTGTACCGCATCGAGTTCATCCCGCATGGCAGCTACAACAACGTCGTGATCGTGCCGGTCGACGACGTCCTCCCGGCTGCGGCCCAGTTCCTCGGGTTCGTGAGCGAAGCTGACGCGGCCACCGGCGACGATCCGACCGCCGGGCCGGTCGACGTCGGCGGCAACCTCGTGGCCTCCTATGACGCGGCCACCGGCACTGTCACCATCGAGCAGCAGGCCGGAACCCTGCTGCAGGCCGGCGAGCCCATCGCCGCCTACGTCGCGGTGCGCATCACCGACGCTTCGGCGCCGATCGTCAATCGAATCGGCACGACCTTCGCCGAGATCGTCCCGTTGAAGTCGGTGTCCGTCGGTGACTACGTGTGGGTCGACACCGATCGCGACGGCCGGCAGGATCCGGGCGAGCCCGGCATCCCCGGCGTTGTGCTGACCATCGTCGGCCCCGACGGCGAGCCGGTCACGGACGTGTTCGGCAACCCGGTCGGTCCGACGACGACCGGCCCGAACGGTGAGTACACGTTCGAGAACCTCCCGGCCCTCAGCGGGACCGAGACCTACACGGTGCGGATCGACCGCACCGCCTCGCAAGAGCCGCTCAGGCCCTACGTGCCCACCGCCGCCGGCCAGGGTGACCGCGGGGGCGACTCCTCCACCTGGGAGGCGAGCACCGAGCCCGGCGACCTGCACGAGGACGGCGACCGTGACCCGACGCTGGACTTCGGGTTCGTGGTGAAGACCTACGCCATCGGCGACATCGTCTGGATCGACAGCGACAACGACGGCATCCAGGACCCCGGCGAGGAACCGCTACCCGGCGTCAAGGTCGAGCTGCTCCAGGACGGCGCGACCATCGCCAGCACGACCACCGATAGCAACGGGCGCTACGTCTTCGACGACCTGCCCGCCGGCACCTACCAGGTGCGGTTCACCCTGACCGACGAGCAGAAGGCGAAGTACGAGTTCACCACCCGCGACGCCGGCTCCGACACGCAGGACTCGGACGCCAACCCGTCAGACGGCCTCACCCGTACGATCGTCCTCGACGACTCCAACACCGCGCTGACCGGCGAGTACGAATACCGCCAGATCAGCGCCACACAGGGCATCGACCCGACCTGGGACGCCGGCGTGGTCGTGAAGCCGACCCTGCCCGGTCCCTTGGCCTCCACCGGCGTGTCCGGTGCCCTGGCGTCGACCGGCGCGTCCGGCGCCTTGGCATTGACCGGCGCGACGGTGGCGGTGAGCCTCCTCGTGGGACTCGGACTGATCGGGACCGGCATGGTGCTCCTCCGCCGGGAGAGGCGGATGACCACCTAGTGGAGGAGGGGATCAGTCAGCCAATGCGCGAAGTGGCGCACCGGCTGATCGAACGCGAGCGGGACGGGGCGCGGCAACCGCCGCTCCTCCGGCCGCTCGCCGCCCGACACGGCGCTACGGGGGTCTGTCAGGAACGTTGAGTGAGTGGCGTGGTCTGAGGCCCCCTAGCGCTCAGCGGGCGAGGGGGTTGGGAGTGGGGTCGGCGACCTTCTGGAGGGTGTGGCGGTCGGTGTGGGGGAAAGGTTCGTCGCGTCCGAGCACGCGCAGCATCGTCGTCTCGTCGTAGCCCCAGGTGCCGTTGCCGTTGATCGTGACGGTGACGACGAACGACGATGTCGTGAACGTCCGTTCCAGGAAGGGGTTTGAACAGATTCCGTAGGCGGTGTCGCCACGCTCCGCACGCAAGGTGAAGGTCGTCGCGTTCGCGACGGCCGGACCCGACGCCAGCGCGACCTGACCTCGAGGGATCGCGACCGACAGGGTCACCGTCTCCTCCACCGGGTTCCACAACCAGTAGCCCACCTGATCGTGGAACGTCTCGACCTCGCCTGGCTTGGTGATGTGCTTGTGGTAGCGCAACCCGTAGAAGTACTGCGGGCCGTTCGTCTGGGGGTCGATCGGTTGCAGCTCGTAGCGCTCCACGAATGCTTCGGACTTCGAGCCTTCGATGACGGGGTGGACGTCTGCGCCAGCGGTGCCCTCCCAGATCCCAGCCATGCCTGTCAGCGGTCCGAGGTTGGACAGCGTGTGCGGGTCGAGCTGGGGTTCCGTGAAGACGTCTTCGGCCATCTGCCCGAGACTAGAAGCGGTACCGCTGGCGTCGCTCAACGACGCCAGCGGTCACCGACACGTCCGTGTCAGGCGCCGACGATCCCGACGACGAGGTTGATCGTGGTGGCCAGGATGCTGGTGCCGAAGAGGTACGACAGCAGGCAGTGGCGCAGCACGACGGCGCGGATCTCCGAGCTGGCGACGGTGGTGTCGGAGACCTGGTAGGTCATCCCGAGGTTGTAGCTGAAGTACAGGAAGTCCCGATACGCCGGCTCGTCTTCGGAATTGAAGTCGATCCCTCCGGCTGCGCTGGCTTCGACGTCGCCGGCGCCGTAGTAGAGCGACGCGTAGCGGGCGGCGTACATCAGGTGCAGCGCCGCCCAGGCCATGGCGACGCCAGCAAGAGCGATGGCGGCGTGGCCGGTGTCGGAGTCGCTGTGTACGAGCAGTACGACGATGCTGATCAGACCACCGAGGGCAGTGGTGACGACCGCGACCTCTTCGACGACCGGTCGGAGTTCCTCGCGTCGAGCGTTGCCACGAGTCGCGTTCGCGGACAGCCGCCACAGGATCACCCACCCCGAGATCACGAAGGTTGTCTCGCCTGCCGCGATTCCCGCGAGGATCGCCAGTGTGGCGTTGGTGGTGACGGTGAGCACGACACCCATGGCCACCGCTGTACTGGCGGAGCCGACCAGCCGTGCGACCGCGGAGGCCGGCCGCTGGTCACTCATGAGTAGCCGTCGTCATGGCCGCCGGAATGCTGAGATCATGAGCCAGAAGGCGGCACCCAAGGCCGCCAGGCCGACTTGTTCCTCGGACTCCTCCGCGTAAGAGGCGCTCGAGCGGGCGCAGGGTCGACAGGAGCCCTGGATGCCGCTCGAGGGCAAGCTCCTCAGCGCGCTCGGACCTCACACCGTCCTCACCTGCACGGGAGCGATCCTCCGTGGATCTGTGGCGGAGTGGCGCTCGGTGGCCTCGGCACGCATGCATCACACCACATCGGCACGCGGCAACGAGCCGGTGGGGAGTCCCTCGCCTCTGGGGCTGACTCGAACGAGCGCGCTAGGGGCGAACTTCGGTTGGCATTCCCGAGTTGCGGTCACCGGTCAGGAACGAGACCGCGGTGGCAACCTCGCCGGCAGCGTCGGCTGCGCGTCGAGGCGCCGGATGACCTGCCGCTACCGCCTCGGGGCCGGCATCAGCGTTGGCCCGAACGGGGCGAGGTCGAGGTGATGCCGGCGGCGTCACCGCCGCAGTGATCAACTTCCCCCGACGATGGTGGGCGAGGGGGGACTTGAACTCCGATCTGAGGCGTCCTGATCGGTGGTCATCGATGCCAGATATGGCCTCTGAGCTGCGAGTTTGCGAATCGACGTGGTGGACGGTGCCGGCCGCTTTCTACCGGATTTCAAACGGTCCGACAGAAGTTCCGGTAGAAGTCCCGGTCTGCCGGGGCGACCTCGACGAGGGCGCGAGACTGCGTCTCGTGTTGGTGATCCGAGGCACCAAGAAACTGCGCGATCGAGTGAAGGGCGCTCCCGCCGCCGGGGGCGAGGAGTCCACCGCCGCGCTCGGCGACTGGTTCGCCAACGCGCTGTTCTGGCGTCCGCAGGTGGCGCTGCTCGTCAACAGCAGGACCCTCCTCCCAGTGTTCATGGACCTCGCCCCTGCCGTGACCATGCTGGAGCGCGCTCCGGCGGCGATCGAGGCGGTCCTACGTCGACACGGTGTCGACGAGACGTTCCTGGCTGCGGAGCGCAAGGTCATGGGCGACGTGCGGATCGCCCCGACGAACGATCGCCGGGTCGTCGGGGTGATGAACGCGTTCGACGACGAGGCATAGGGGCGGTCAGGGCGCGAGGGAGCCGACCGGAATCACGGCGATGCCGTCGGGGCGCACGTAGCCGAAGCCTGTCCCGGCGATGACAGCGAGAACGGATGGCTCCCCGCTCTTGCGTGTGTCGATCGACTCCCGGAACCGCAGGAGGGCTGCGGCGCCCTCGTCGACGAGACCGGCACCGAGCTTGACCTCGAAGGCTCCCCACCGCCCGTCAGCGAGCTGCACGACGGCATCCGCCTCGATGCCGTAGTTGTCGCGGTAGTGGAGGACCTGACCGTCGAGCGGTTGAGCGAGCACTCGGAGGTCGCGGATGACGAGGGACTCGAACAGGAGCCCGAGGAGGTTCAGATCGGCGAGGAGGCGATCCGGACCCGCGCCAAGCGCGGCAACCGCGAGCGACGGGTCGACGAAGTGCCGTTTGGGCGAGGTGCGAAGGACGGCGCGCGAGCGCAGGTGCGGCGCCCAGGCCGGCTGGTCCTCGATGACCATCAATCGCTCGAGGATCGTGAGGTACTCGGCGACGGTGTGCCGCCCGAGCGGGCCGTCTGCGCCTCCCGCATCGGTGGCGAGGACGGTGATCGCGACCTCCGTCGCGGTGTTGCGGGCGAGGGAGCGGAGGAGTCGCTCGATGCGCGCCGGATCCCGTCTCGACCCGGCGACGCGTGAGACGTCGACCTCGCGGATCTGAGCGAGGTAGTCGCGTGTGGCGCGGGAGGCGTCGGCGACGCGACGAGCCTGTTGGGCCGGCCAGCCACCGATGGCGAGGCGGTCCGCGAGGTC
This sequence comes from Acidimicrobiia bacterium, assembly GCA_050247895.1. Taxonomy (GTDB): domain Bacteria; phylum Actinomycetota; class Acidimicrobiia; order Acidimicrobiales; family VFJN01; genus CAVPEW01. The sequence goes on along the minus strand of JBFWTJ010000028.1, from coordinate 1,610 downwards.
GCGCACCGTGAGACCGGGATCGTCGGAACGGGGAGGCTCGCCTGCCAACAGGGCTGCAAGCGATACGGCGCCGTTCGTGTGCCCGCTCTCGAACAGGGTCATGGGGCGCATCCGCAGGAACGAGAACCGGCCGGCACCGGTGTGCCTGGCAACGTCGTCGGCCGGCACGGACGAGCCGGTCAGCACGAACTGGCCGGGAAGGCCTCGGTCGTCGACGGCGCGACGCACGTGGTTCCACAGGCCCGGCTCGATCTGCCATTCGTCGATCAGCCGCGGGACCGGGCCATCCAGCACGAGTCCTGGGTCCACCGCAGCTGCTCGTCGGGCGTTCTCGTCGACGTCCAGCAGGACCGAGCTCGCCACTCGTTGACGCGCGGTCTCCGTCTTGCCGGCCGCCTTGGGTCCCTCGATGACGACGGCTCCGGCAGCGGCGAGGCGAGCATCCAGCTCGGCGTCGACGACTCTGAGCAGGTAGGACACTCGCAGGCTCCATCTCGCGGCCAATCCAGGGACCAGATTGTAGGCATCCCAACGACCACTTTGTAGAGACCTCAGACCTGGAGGCTTTCGATTCTTTCGATTCACGCCTATTCTTACGGGATGCCCGATGCCGCCGAGCAGGATCGGGAGGACGACCTCGTCTTCCCGCCGCAGGACCTCAGCTCGGTGCTCGAGCTGGCGCGCTTCCTCCAGAGCCACCGGGAGCCCGGCCTCCTCGTCGACGTGAACGGCGAACAGATGCCGCTCCCCTTGGAGGTGGACCGCTTGCTCCGGCACGCGGTCGAGGTCATGCGACAAGGCAGGGCCGTGCACGTCGCCCCCCAGAACCTCGTCCTCACCACCCAGGAGGCGGCGGATCTCCTCGATGTAAGCCGACCGACGCTCGTGAAGCTCCTCGAGGACGGCGCGATCCCGTTCGACCAGCCCAACCGGCATCGTCGCGTCCGGCTCCACGACGTCCTCGACTACCGAGCCCGGCGACACGCCGCACAACGAGCCGCACTCGACGAGCTGACCGCCGAGACCAGCGCACTCGGCCTCTACGAAGGCTCCGAGGCGGACTACACGGCCGCGCTCGAAGCGACTCGGCGCCGGCGCGCCCGTTCCGCCACTTCTGGCGACGCCGCCCGGTGGTCGGGTCGGGGTCGAGCTCGATCTTGACGTACCAGCGGTCGCCCTTCTTCACCACCGATCCACGCCCCCAAGTCCGACGGCGTCCACTCCTGGGACGCAGCCACGCTGCGGGAGTTCCTCGCCGCGTCGAAGGCCGACGACGACCGGCTCCACCCACTGTGGGTCCTGCTCGCCACCACCGGGATGCGCCGCGGCGAAGCCGTCGGGCTCCGCTGGTCCGATGTCGACCTCGACGCCGGCCGCCTCCGGGTCGTGCAGACCATCATCCAGGTCCGCGGCAAGGTCAGCATCGGCGAGCCCAAGACCGCCCGCGGCCGTCGCCCCATCGCCCTCGACGCCGGCACCGTCGCCGTCCTCAAGGAGCACCGCAAGCAGATGCTGGAGCAGCGGATGCTCGTCGGCCCCGACTTCCAGGACCAGGGCCTCGTGTTCCACCAGCCCGACGGCTCCTGCCTCAAGCCCGACGCCGTCAGCGC
>JBFWTJ010000027.1:0-19413 GCA_050247895.1 Acidimicrobiia bacterium | reverse complement strand
CACGAGCAGCACTCGGGCCCGGCCACCGCGCTGGCCGACGGGCTGGGCCTCGACCGGCCGGCCCGCCTCGCCCTCGGGCCCATCCGGGGCTTCACCGACCTCGGCACGGTGCTGGCCTCCCACCCCGACACCACGCCCGTCGGACGCCGGACCGGTTCGGTCCTGCACCTCGGCTCCGAGCCGGCCGCACCGCCGGTCGCCCCGAGGCCGGCGCTCGGCCCCGACGAGGCGGCCGGCCGGCTCACCCAGGTCCTGGACGCCTTCGGGATCCCCTCCGGCCGCGAACAGGTCCACCTCTGCACCGTGGCGCCCCACGTCCCCAGCTGGGTCACCTTCGCCGGGGCCGCCCTGCACGCGGGCCACCGCGTGGTCTTCAGCCGGCCCGGCGACGTCGCCGGCCTGCTGCGCAGCATCGAGCGCTACCGGTGCACGTACACGCACCTCGAACCCGACCTGCTCGAGGCGCTGCGGGTGGTGGCCCCCGATCGTCGGGGGCGTCACGACCTCTCCTCGATGCGCTGGGCCGTCCACCCCGCCGAAGGGTGCGGATCCGAGGCGAAGCAGGCCCTGCGCTCGTGGTGGGGGCCGGTCGTTCGGGAGTACCGCACCCTCGCCCTCGACGCGGCGGGAGCACCCGGGGAAGCGACCGACCGCTCGGTCGGTCCGGTCGGCGGGGGTGGGGCGCTCCACCTCTGCCCGGCCTGAGCACCGCCTCGGCCCGGCTTCGACGGCCCCTTGCACCGGTCCCGCACCGGGGCGAGGTGCCCGCCCCGGTGACGCGGTGGGGACCCCAACCTGGCGCGAGTACCTTTGAGCGCCATGTCCCGCCGGATCGACATCGAGCTCACGAGCCTCCGCGACGACAGCTCGTGGACCTGGCGCGCGGCGGGCGCGCGGGAGCCCAAGGGCGTCATCGGGGGCGAGCTGGTCCCGGCGGGCGCCAAGGCCGGCGACGTCCTCAAGGTCGAGGCCGACTTCTTCGTCGACGGCATCTCGATCGTGTCGGTCGTCCCGCCCAAGGGCGAGCGCCGCGAGCCCGAGCGCCTCGAGCTCCTGCGCCGCTCGACCGACGAGCCGCTCGTCATCAGCAACGTCTCGGCCCGGGCCGACGGTGACCGGCGCGGCGGTGGGCGCGGGCGGCCCCGTCGTGACGGGGAGCGCGATCGCCGCCCCGCCCGCGACGGCGAGCGGGAGCGTCGGCCCCGCGCCGAGCGGCCGGGCCGCGACGGCGGAGGGGGCGAGTCCAGGGAGCGACCCCGTCGCAGCCCCCGCCCGGCGCCTCCCCCCATGCCGGCGGTGGAGCGGCCCAAGGCCAAGCGCCTCCGCCCCGGCCGGGTCCACCGCAAGGCGCTGCTCGACTCCCTGCCCGACGAGCAGCGGCCCATCGCCGAGCAGCTCCTGTCGGGCGGCCTGCCCGCCGTGCGTGCCGCGATCGCCAAGCAGAACGAGGAGCGGGCCGCGAGCGGCGAGGAGCCGATCGCCGAGGCCGGCCTCGTCGGCCTGGCCGAGCGCCTCTGGCCCCGCGTGCGGGTGGCCGACTGGCGCGACCGGGCCGAGGCGGCCCTGGCCGACGTCGACGAGCTCGACCTGCGTGACCTGCGCTCGGTCGTCTCCCAGTCGGAGGGCTCGGCGCGCGACGAGGACAGCCGTGCCGTGGCCGCCCAGCTGCGCGAGGCCCTGGCCGTGCGGGTCGACAAGGAGCACTCGGCCTGGCTGGCCGAGCTGGCCGCCACGCTCGAGGTCGGTCGCGTGGTCCGGGCCCTGCGGGTCAGCTCCCGCCCGCCCAAGGCCGGCGCGCCCCTGCCCGCCGAGCTGACCAACCAGCTCACCGCCGCGGCCGGCGCCGCGCTGACCGCCGACGCCGGGCCCGACCGCTGGATCGCCGTGCTCGACGCCCTGGCGCTGTCGCCGGTGCGGGACCGCGTGATCCCCGAGTCGCTGCCGGTCGACCTCGCCGACGAGGTCCGCTCGACGATCGCCCGGCTGGCCACCCGGATCCCCAAGGTCGCCCACATCTTCGAGATCACCCCCGATCCGACGATCCCGCGGCCCCGCCCCGAGCGGCGCAAGCCGCGCCCGACCCGCCCGGCCGGAGGCGAGGGCCGGCGACGGTCGGAGGAAGGCCGCCGCGCGGACCCGCAGGCACGGGCCGGATCCACCGACGCCGAGACCCGTCCCGAGTCGACCGATGCAGGGGCCGTAGAGGCCAGGTCCGACGGCGCCGTCGAGAGCACGGTGCCGGAGGTCGGGACGGTCGAGGATGCCACCTCCGCCGAGGCCCCTGTCCCCGGCACCGACGGCGAGGCCGTCGCCACGAGGTCCGACGAGGCCGCCGAGAGCACGGTGCCGGAGACCCCGGCGACCGAGGCCGCCGCCCCGGCGCCGGTCACCGACGGCGAGGCGGACGCCGGTCCCGCGCCTTCAGCGGCGGGAACCGACGAGGAGGGCGGCTCCGGCCCTCCGCTCTCCGACCACGTCTCGACGCCCGACCCGGTCGGCTCGGCCGGGACGGCCGAGGCACAGCCCGACCCTGCGCCTTCGGTAGCGGGACCCGACGAGGAGCCGGGCGCCCCTCCCGCGGTGGGGACGAGCGATGCGCCCGAGCCGACGGACGCTGCCGCAGGCGGCGACGAGGTCGCGGCGACAGAGGTCGACCCGGCGGGCTGAAGCGGCAGGGAGCCCGGCGGTCGGCCTGGCCGACGAGGACACAGTCCGTCGACGGCCGACCCGGCGGGGTCCCGAGGTTCAGGTGCCCCGGGTGGTGGGGTGGTCGGCCCGGGCCAGCTGGCGGGGTGCCAGCACCGACTGGTGGGCCGCCCGGCCGCGGTACTCCCCCGTGGACGCGTCCTCGTCCCAGCGGGCGCCGCACGAGGCGCACACGCACGAGTCGAGCCGCAACGAGGCCAGGTAGAGCCGGTCGACCTCGTAGGCGTGGCAGAACGGGCACTGGAGGTGCCCGTTCTCCTCGTCGTCGGGGAGGTCCCCCATCAGCGCGGCGCCAGGCAGAGCCGAGCCGGTGTGCCCACCTGGCGCGCTCCGGCCTCGGCCGTTGTTCGCATGGCCGGACCTTACCGCTTCGCCCCACCGCGGCGGTGGTCCACCGTCGGGGCCACCCGGCCCAGCCTCTAGGGTTCGCCGCCATGACCATCGAGTACGAGCAGCGAGGCCCGCTCGCCATCATCACGATCAACCGCCCCGAGGCCCGCAACGCCGTGAACGGGGAGGTGGCGACGGGCATCGAGGCTGCCCTCGACCGCCTGGAAGCCGACGACGACGCCTGGGTCGGGATCCTCACCGGCGTCCCGCCCGTGTTCTGCGCCGGGGCCGACCTCAAGGAGATCAACGCCGGGAACGCGGCGGCCCTGTCGACGGCGCGGGGCGGCTTCGGCGGCATCGTGCGCCGGGAGCGGACCAAGCCCCTCATCGCCGCCGTCGACGGCCCCGCCCTGGCCGGCGGGACCGAGATCGTGCTGGCCTGCGACCTCGTCGTCGCCTCGACGACCGCGACCTTCGGCGTGCCCGAGGTGAAGCGGGCCCTGGTCGCCGCGGCGGGCGCGCTCTTCCGGTTGGGTCGCAAGCTCCCCACCAACATCGCCCTCGAGCTGATCCTCACCGGGGACCCGATCGACGCCACCCGGGCCCACCACTTCGGCCTGGTCAACCGGCTCGTCGAACCGGGCGAGGCCCTCGAGGCCGCCATCGGGCTCGCCGACCAGATCACCGCCAACGCGCCCAACGCGGTCCGCGAGAGCCGCCGGATCATGCTCAGCGCCACCCACGCCGAGGACTCGGTCGGCTGGGCGCTGTCCAGCGAGGCGTTCGCTGCCGCGCAGGCCAGCGAGGACGCCCGCGAGGGCCTGGCCGCCTTCATCGAGAAGCGGGCCCCTCGCTGGACGGGCCGCTAGCGCCTCAGGCGAAGATCTCGAGGATGCCGTGGTCGCAGAGGAACTCGGCCAGGCCCTCGACCAGGCGCAGATCGGTCAGCTCGTGGAGGGCGACCCACGCCGCCTCGGCGGCGTCGTCGCCCGCCACGAGCTCGTCCGACCCGAGCAGGGTCACCTCGAAGTCCATGATCACGAAGTGGTGGTCGTCGCCCAGGCGCTCGACCCAGCCGATCAGCGGCCCGCACACGCCCTCGACGCCCGTCTCCTCGCGCAGCTCGCGCACCACGGCCTCGGCCAGGGTCTCGCCGGCCTCCACCCTCCCCCCGGGGATCGACCACTCCCCCGCCCCGGGCCCGTGGCCCCGGCGGACGACCAGGATGCGGCCGTCGGAGACCACGACCGCCCCGACGCAGACCTCGGGCCGGAGCCGGAGCGCCTCAGGCATCGAGCGCCCGGTGGACCACGATCGCCCGGGCGACCAGGCCGAACGACTCGAAGAAGTTCTTCGCCGCCCGGTCGCCCGGTAGGACCAGGGAGTCGACGCCGAAGCAGCCCTGGGCACCGCACCATTCGAGCACGATGCCCATGATGGCCTCGCCGACACCCACCCCGCGGGCGTCGGGCTCCACGTAGAGGTCCTCGAGCACCCCGAGCCGGCCCCCGTCGCGCAGGACCTCGACCCGGACCAGGCCGTAGCCCACGACCACCCCGTCGATGGTGCCCACCACCAGGTGCCGGTCGGCGGCGACCAGGGCCTCGTCGATCGAGGCGTCGACGGGGACGGCACGGGCCTCCCGGCGGGACCAGAGCGCCCCGCCCCGGTTGACGGCCAGCTCGGAGATCGCGGCCCCGGCCAGCTCGACCACGCGGGGCCGGTCGGCGGGCAGGGCGGGACGGGCGGCTTCCACCTGCGAACCGCCCTCAGTCGGCCAGCAGTTGGGCGGCCCGGTTGAGGATCGTCCGGCGGGCCCGGTGGCTCGCCTCGTAGGCGTGGACGGCCCGCAGCTCGCCGGGCTCCAGGCCGGCCAGCCGGTTGACGACCTGGACCGCGGCCAGGCTGTCGTAGTCGGGGATGGCCAGGGACCCCCCGGCGGGCACGCCGAGGCCGGGTCGCCCGTGGCGCTCGGGCGCCGGGTCCGCCTCGAGGGCGCCGCCCGGCGAGGTCGCCGTCGCCGGTCCCCCGGTCGCGTCGTCCTCGGCGTCGGCCGTGGCCGTCGTCTCGGTCCTGCGCTCGTCGTCGGGGCCCACCAGGCCCTCGGGCCGGGCCGCCTCGCTCGGTGGGTCGGGCTCCCACGGGCCGCCCTCGAGGCCGAGGTCGTCGAGATCGAGGTCGTCCGCCATCTCGAACCAGGCCGGATCGTCCTGCTCGGGCCCGTCCTCGATCCGGGCGACGAACCGACCGGCCAGGTTCAGCGCCTCGGCGCGGCCCTTGTCCACGGCGAAGCGGCCGACGACGCGGGCCACCTGGGCGTGGGCACGGCCCCTCTCGACGAGCTGGTGGAAGATCGACCGGCCCTCGAAGACGAGGCCGATCGGCGCGTAGACGACGGCGTCGAGCACGTGGTCGACCGGCGAACGCTCCTCCCCGCTCACGGGCCGCGCCCCGTCACACGCAGTCCGAGCAGAGCATCGCGTCGGGGTCGGCCAGCTGGCTGGGGTGCTTGACCAGGAAGCAGGACTGGCAGACGAACTCGCCGGGGCGCCGGGGCTGGATGCGGTTGCCGCTGTCCCCCCGGTCGTCGGCCTCAGGCGCCTCCTCCTCGTCCTCCTCGTCCTCGTCGGGCGGTTGGGCCGCGAGGCGGTCCTTGAGGATCGTGTCGAGATCGGCCTCGACGTCGTCGGGGTCGGCCTCCTCGTCGTCGTCGTCCTCTTCCCCTTCGTCGTCGCGCTTGGCCCGGACCGGAGCGGGGGCCTCTTCCGCGTCGTCGTCCCCGTCCTCGTCGTCCCCGCCGAAGTCGTCGTCCTCGTCGTCGAGGGCGATCTCCTCGTCCTCCCCGTCGATCTCGTCGCCGATGGCGTCGTCGTCGATCTCTTCGTCACCCTCGCCGTCGAGCTCGTCGATCTCGAGCTCGTCGTCGAGGAGGTCGTCGTCAGCCATGGGGTCCTTCGGAGCGGTCGAGGGGCAGGGGCGGGCCACCGCGGGCGGGATCATAGGTGCCGCGGATCGCGCAGGGTACCGGGCCGGCGGCCCACAACCGCAACGCCGCCGGCGTCGAGGACGTCCTCAGCAGGCCCGCGAGAGGATCGGGTACGGGTTGACGGCCGCCCCTCCCCCGGGGTGCACCTCGAAGTGCAGGTGGGTGGGCCCGCCGATGGCGTTGCCGGTGTTGCCCACGTACCCGATGACCTCGCCGGCCTGGACCCGACCGCTCTTGCCGAACTTGTCCATGTGCGTCCCGTAGTAGCCGACGCCGTCGTCGCCCATGAGCTTGACCTGGTTGCCGCCGAGCTTGCCCGTGAGCTGCTGGACGACGCCCGAGACCGGGGCGAGGACGGGCGTGCCCCGGGGGGCGAAGACGTCGTTGCCCTCGTGGAACCGGCCCCCCGAGCGGGGGAAGCCGAAGTCGTTCATGAAGCTCCCGCCCGGGACCGGGCACAGGACCGTGCCGCCCGCGGTGCCACCGGCGGGGATCTGGAGGACCTTGCCGATGCGGATGGCGTTGGGGTTCGAGATGCCGTTGGCGTCGACGATGGCCGACACCGAGGTGCCGAAGCGCCGGGCGATGCCGGCCAGGGTGTCGCCCCGCTCGACGGTGTACGTGCCGCCCGGAGCCGCGGCCGGGGTGCCCGAGCGGGCGGTGAGCAGGAGCCGTTGGCCGGCGTAGATCTTGCCGTCGGTGATGCCGTTGGCCGCCACGATCTGGTCGATGGTCACGCCGTGCTCGTGGGCGATGGCGGCCAGGCCCTGGCCGGCCTTGACCACGTGGTATGAGGCGGCCGAGGACGACGCGGCTGCGCTCGAGGTGGCCGGTGCGGCCGAGGACCCGGACGGGACCGACAGGGTCTGGCCCACGAGCAGGAAGTTCGGGTTGCGGAGCTGGTTGGCGCTGACCAGCGCGCTGACGGTGGTGCCGTGCCGGCGGGCGATCGCGGCCAGCGTGTCGCCCCGCTCGACGACGTAGGTGCCCGCGCCCGAGCCCGATGCCGAGGATCCCGACGGGATGACCAGCGTGTGGCCGGCGATGATCAGGTTCGGGTTGGCGATGCCGTTGGCCTGGGCCAAGGCGTTGACGGTGGTGCCGTAGCGGGCCGCGATCTGGGCCAGCGTCTCGCCCCGGCGGATGGTGTGCGACGAGGTGGCCGCGAGGGACAGGAAGGCCAGGGCCGAGACGGCTGCGAGCGCGGGGATCCTGCGCGCCAGGCGGCGGCCGTCGTGACGGCGATCCCTGGACGGCGTGTGGGCGCGCATGACGAGAACCTCCTCGGGTTCTCCGCCCGCAGTCGGACCTAGACCCTACCCTTGGTCACAAGAGCCACACAAGGCGCACAGGTCACGATCGTCACTCTGCTCACAAGGACCACAGGACGCGCCGAACCGCCGGTGCCCGGAGGCGCGGCCTCTCCCCCGGCGGATGCGGGGAGGCGCCTACGGGCGGGCGAGGCGGCGCTGCTCGGCTCGCCGCTCGGTGTCGAGGCGCTCCAGCGACGGCTCCGCGCTGTGGTCGACGTGGCGCATGGCCTTGGCCACGGCCCGGTGCCCGGCGACCTCCTCGATCAGCCGGTGCATCTCCTGGCCCACCACCCGGTACGCCGGATGGCCCTGCGGGGTCGTCCGGAGCTCGATCAGGTGCATGGCCTCGCGGGCGTTGAGGTCGAGGTAGAAGCGGACCTTGTAGGCCAGGGACACCGCGTAGGCGGCCTGGGCCGGGAAGCGCTCGGCCAGCGCGGCGTGGAGCGACGCGGAGCGCTCCATCGACTCGTCGAACCGCTCGCCGCAGCCGGCCAGGTCGACCGCCTCGGGCCGGGTGTACCCGTGCCGGGGGCTGAGCTCCTGCCACTCGATGGTCAGCATCCGGTGGCGCTGGAGGTCGCGGAAGGCCCCGTAGTCGGCCAGCACGTCGAAGCGGTAGCCGACCCGCTCGAAGGCCCGGCCCGGCTTGTGCCGGCGGTTCGTGCGGTCGCCGACGTAGGCCGAGATCACCTCGGCCCGCTCGTCGACGGTCATCTCCCGGGCGCGGCGCTCGAGCTGCACCTCAGGCAGGGCCGTGTGGCCGTAGAGGATGGCGGCGACCAGCTTCACCTCGGCGTCGGGGTCCCAGTCGACCAGGGTCACCGCCGGCACGGGCTCGGGTTCGACGTCGCCGGGGAACAGCCGGGCCGCGACCTGCTCCACGGCGTTGCGGGTGCTGGCCAGGTAGGTGCTCCAGGCGATGCCCCGGTCGGTCAGGTCGACGCGCTTGAGGAAGCTCGGGATGACCTTGCGCAGCTCGGTCAGCATGAGGTCCGCGTAGGCCCGACTCTCGGGCAGCGGGTGGGCCCGCATGCGCAGCAGCAGGGCCTCGTAGGCCTGGCCGGTGCCGTAGATCCCCACGTTCGACACCGACGCCGCGGGCAGGATCCCCCGCACCGCGTCGAAGGCCTTGGCCCGGATCGCCTGCCGGTACACGAAGTCGGTGTCGCCGGGGTCCTTGGGGAAGCGGGCCCGGAAGAAGTCGGCCATGACCGGCACCATCTCGGCGTAGGCGTCGAAGAGCCGGTCCATGTCGCCGATGTAGCGCAGGCCCAGGGCGGAGCCGAGCACCTCGGGGTCGCGGTAGTACCGGTAGCGACCGCCCAGGCGCGTGTCGTACGCGATGTAGCGGGTCGACTGCTCCAGGTAGGACATCAGCCGGCCCCACTCGAGGACCTTGGTCAGCAGGTTCGACGCCTGCTCGCAGGCCAGGTGGACCCCGCCGAGCTGGGCCACCGAGTCGTCCCCGTACTCGAAGAACACCCGGTCGTAGAGCTCCTCGGCCCGGCGCAGGCCGACCGTGGCGTCGATCGTCGTGTCGCCGGTGATGTCGAGCTCGCCCACGAACTCGTCGAGGAAGAGGCGTCGCAGGCTCTTCGACGAGCGTGAGTAGCGGGCGAACAGCGCGCCCTTGACCACCTCGGGCAGGTTGACCAGGGCGAAGACCGGGCCGTCGAGGTTCGTGAAGTACCGGCGCAGGACGTCGGCCTCGTCGGCGGTGAATTCCTCGGCGATGTAGACGGTCACTCGGCCGCTCCGGCGGGGCCTCGGGCGTGTCGGGCTCCGAGAGCCTAGGCCGTGGCCCTCTCGCCGATCGCGGACCGTCGGGCCGGCGCGCCGACCGCCTCGGCGGTGGCGGCGAACTCGGCCCGCACGGCGTCGAGGACCCCGTCCCCGAGCCACAGGTCGGCGACGGTCCAGGCCATGGCGACCGCACCGTCGAGGGCGGCGCGGTCGCCCTCGACGGTGATCGCGCACCGTTCGAACTCGGGCGTGTGGATCGGCGTGCCCGCCGGCGCGGCCTGGATCATGGGGTGGATCGCCGGTACCAGGTAGCTCACGTTGCCCATGTCGGTGCTCCCCACCACCGTCGTGCCCGGCTCGGGATCGCGCACCTCACGGCCCAGCGCGGCGGCGTTGCGCCGGTAGAGCTCGACCATCGACGCGTTGTCGAGCATGTCGGCGTAGGTCGGGTTGGGGGTCTCGACCTCCAACGTGCAGCCGGCCGCCGCGGCCCCGGCCTCCAGGCAGGCCACGACCCGCTCGACGAGCGGCCCCAGGGTGGCGATGCGCCCCGAGCGGACCATCCACTGGGCCCTGGTGCGGGACGGCACGATGTTGGCCTTGTCGCCGGCCTCGGTGAAGATCCCGTGGATCCGCTCGTTGGGCCGGATGTGCTGGCGGAGCGCGGCGACGTTCTGGTAGCCGAGCACCGCCGCGTCCAGGGCGTTGCGGCCCTCGTGGGGCGCGGCCGCGGCGTGCGCGGCCCGCCCGTGGTAGGTCACGTACAGCTCCTGGACCGCGATCACGTCCATGCGGGCCAGCTCGGCGCCGGCCGGGTGCACCATCATCGCCGCGTCCACGCCGTCGAACGCGCCCTGCCGGGCCATGCGGATCTTGCCCCCGCCGCCCTCCTCGGCCGGGGTGCCCAGCACCACCACCCGACCACCGGCCTCCTCGGCCAGCGCCGCCGCGGCCAGGCCGGCGCCCAGGCCGGCCGCAGCGATGATGTTGTGGCCGCAGGCGTGGCCGATGCCGGGCAGCGCGTCGTACTCGCAGAGCACGGCGACCAGGGGCCCGCTCGACCCGGCCCGCGCCGCGAACCCCGTCTCGGTGCCGTGGGCGTGCCGGGTCACCTCGAAGCCGGCGTCGTCCAGGATCGAGGTGAGCAGGTCGTGGGCGTGGTGCTCCTGGTAGTTGGTCTCGGGGCGGGCGTGGATCCGGTGGGAGGCGTCGAGCAGCAGCTCGGCCCGGCGATCCACCTCGGCCCTCAGCCGCTGCTTGGTCTCGTCGAGGTCCACCGCTCCACGATGCCAGGTCCGGGGCCCTCCCACCCCCCCCTCCCCCCGCCGCTGCCGGCCCGGCGGCGGGTGCCGGCGACCGGGGCCGGTCAGACCACCACGGTCAGCGCGTCGGGCTCCACCCGCAGCGACAGGCGGCGGGCGGTGGCCACCCGCTCGCCGTCGAGCCACACCGGGGTGGGCCGATCGAGGTCCAGCTGGGCCGCGGCCACGTGGCGCTGGGCGATGGCCGGGTGCGGCAGGTGGGTCCCGGTGGCCAGGCGGGACCGGGCCTGCCGGCGCTGGCCCCAGCCCATCGACGCGGCCACGTCGAGCACGTCCAGGCGCCCGTCGTTGGGGTGGCCCCGCGGCGCCACGTCCCAGGTGCCGACGAACTGGGCGTTCATGGCGGCCACGATCCGGCCCCGCCACCACCGGTGCCGGGCGACCATGTGGGCCACGAACCAGTGCAACCGGCCGTCCACCAGCACGGCGCCCAGGTCGACGGGCACCGTCAACGCCTCGGGCGAGCGCAGGCGGCCCGCGTCGGTGCGCCCGCCCAGGGTGCGCCAGAGGTCACCGCCGAGCAGGCCGAGCGGCGGGACCGGCCTGCCCTCCCGCCGGGCCTCCTCCACCACCGCCCGGGCCTCGGCGTCCGAGCGCACCACGACCCCGTGGTCGGGCAGCGGGGCCGGCGCGCCCCACGTCTCGCCCCGCCGGATCGTCACCGGTCCGCCGGGCCGCCCGCCGTGCCCGCCTCGCCACGGGGGCCCTCGGCGACCCGCGGCCCACCGGTGGGCCCCGTGCCGGCGGCGGTGCCAGGGTCGGCCTCGGTGCCGTCCCGTGCGCCGGCCGTGCCGGCCTCGTCGGTGCCGTCCCGTGCGCCGGCCGTGCCGGCCTCGTCGGTGCCGTCCCGTGCGCCGGCCGTGCCGGCCTCGTCGGTGCCGTCCCGTGCGCCGGCCGTGCCGGCCTCGTCGGTGCCGTCCCGCGCGTCGTCGCGCTCGTCCGCGGCGGCCTCGTCGCCCTCGTCGGCCACCTCGACGGTCGACGACGCGGCGACCACCCCGCGGTGCAGGCCGTCGGCGGCCTGACGGGCGGCGCGGGCCGTGGCCGGGTTCGGGGACACGTCGCCGACCTGGCGGAGCAGGTCGATGAGCTGGCGCACGTTGCGCACGAAGTCGCCGCCGGACAGGTCCTCGTCGGCCAGCAGGTCCGACAGGCGCACCCCGGTCACCCAGTCGTGGGCCAGGGTCACGAAGCCGGGATCGGGCAGGCGGGTCTCGGGCAGGCCCGCCGCGGCCTCGTCGGTCCGCAGCTCGCCGGCCAGGCGCTCGAGGTCGGCCCAGCGCTCGCGCACGCGCTTCGACGGGAACGTCGGCGCCGGCGGACGGTCCCGGCCCCGGTGCTCGTAGGTCAGGCAGGACACCAGCCCGGCCAGCTCGGGCGGGTCGAGGCCGTCGAGGAGCCCCGAGGTCATGGCCTCGGCGACCAGGAGGTCGGCCTCGTGGTAGGTCCGGGCCAGGACCGCGCCGGCCTCGGTCAGCGCCCAGCCGTCCAGGTAGCCCCACGCCTCCAGCAGGCGCAGGACCCGGTCGAAGCGCCGGGCCAGGGACCCGGTGCGGCCCTTGACCTGGCGGCGGAGGTCAGCCGCCTCCCGCTCGGCCCGGTCGGCCTGGACCAGGGATCGCAGGTGCACGTCGCGCTCGGGGCAGTCGGCCACCGGGTGGGACTCGGCGGCCCGGAAGGCGGCGTCGAGGCGATCACGGCCCGTCTCGTCGAGGTCCCCGCCGTCGCCGGTCGGGCGGCCGCGGCCGACCCGGGCCCGGCGCAGGGCCGTGGCGACCCCGTGCTGGAACGCCCGGTGGTTGGGGTTGTACGGCACGGGGAGCTCGACCGAGCCCACCGCGACCAGGGGACCGGACAGGTCGGCGGCCGAGATCACCCGGCTGCGGGCCCGCTCGTCGATCAGGTGGACCTTGGGATGGCCCTTGCGGAAGGCGACGGAGAGCACCGCGGCCCGAGCGCCGTCGACCACGACCACGTCGCCCGGCCCCAGGCGGGTGAGGGCGGCCAGCACTCGGTCGGCCGCGGCCGGGCCGTGGTCGGCGACCACCTCGCGGCGCACCGCGTCGGCCCGGGCCCTCAGGTCCCGGTACTCCTCGACGTCGCCCCGCTCGCAGCGTGCCTCCTCCCGCAGCCGGCGGCCGCGCGCCTCGGCCCGCTCCAGGCGGGACTCCAGCCGCACCACGGCCCGGTCGGCCTGGAACTGGGCGAACGACAGGTTCAGCAGGTGGTGGGCCCGGGCCGGCTCGTACCGGTTCACCAGGTTGGCCGCCATGTTGTAGGTCGGACGGAACGCCGAGCGCAGCGCGTAGGTCCGGCTCGAGGCCAGCGCAGCCACCTGGTCGAAGGGGACGAAGGGCGACCAGAGCACCACGGCGTAGCCGATGTCGTCGATCCCCCGCCGGCCGGCCCGCCCGGTCAGCTGGGTGTACTCCCCCGGGGTCAGGAACTCCCGGCGCTCGCCCGTGAACTTGGTCAGCCGCTCGATGACCACCGACCGGGCCGGCATGTTGACCCCCAGGGCCAGGGTCTCGGTGGCGAACACGACCTTGGTCAGGCCCTCGGTGAAGCAGGCCTCGACGGCCTCCTTGAAGGGGGGCACCATGCCGGCGTGGTGGGCCGCGATCCCCGCCTCCAGGCCGCCCAGGAACCGGTCGAAGCCCAGCACGTGCAGGTCGGCGTCGGCCAGCGCGGCCGTGTGCTCGTCGACCAGCGCCCGGATGCGGGCCCGCTCGTCGACGGTGGTCAGGCGCAGCCCGGTGTCGAGCAGCCCGTCGCGGGCCTCGTCGCAGCCGGCCCGGCTGAACACGAAGACGATGGCCGGGAGCATGTCCTCGTCCCGCAGGCGGTCCACGACCTCGTCGCGCCGGGGCGTGAAGAACCGGCGGCGGGGCCGGCCCCGTGGGCGCGCCCCCCGCGCGGCCAGCCGCTCGTCGTCGAGGCGGTCGGCCTCGGGGTTCGGTCGGCCCTCGACCAGGGTGGGCAGCAGGTGGAGCCGCTCGGAGCCCCGGTCGCCGACCAGGTACAGGTTCTCCAGCTCGACCGGACGGGTCTCCTCGATCACCGCCTGGGTCGGTCCACGTACCGTGGAGATCCACTCGGCCAGCTCCTCGGCGTTGGACACCGTGGCCGACAGGCAGACCAGGTCGACCCCGGCCGGCAGGTGGATGATCACCTCCTCCCACACCGGTCCCCGGTAGGTGTCCTGGAGGTAGTGGACCTCGTCGAGCACGACGTAGCGCAGGCCCGCCAGCGCGGGCGACCCGGCGTAGATCATGTTGCGCAGGACCTCGGTCGTCATCACCACGACCGGTGCGTCGCCGTTGATGGCGTTGTCGCCCGTGAGCAGGCCCACCCGGTCGGCCCCGTGGCGCCGGGCGAGGTCGGCGTACTTCTGGTTCGACAGGGCCTTGATGGGCGAGGTGTAGAAGGCCTTGCGCCCCTCGGCGAGGGCCCGGGCCACGGCGTACTCGGCCACCAGCGTCTTGCCCGACCCCGTCGGTGCGGCGACCAGCACCGAGCGGTCGGCGTCGAGCGCATCCATGGCCGTGACCTGGAACGGGTCCAGCCGGAAGGGCAGGGGCCCCAGCAGGGCCTGGCGGCGGTCGGGCGCGCCGGGCTCAGGCATCGGCTCGACGACGTGCCATCACCCGCCCGAGGAGGATGGAGATCTCGTAGAACAGGACCATGGGAACCGAGAGCATCAGCATGCTGTAGGGATCGCCCGACGGGGTGATGACCGCGACCAGGATGCAGATCCCGACCACGGCGTAGCGGCGGCCCTTGGCCAGCGTGCGGGGCTCGACCAGGCCGGCCAGCTGGAGGAAGACCAGCACGATGGGGAACTCGAAGCCGATGCCGAACGCCAGCATCATGTAGGTCACCAGCTTGACGTACTTGCCGGTGCTGAAGGCGGTGACGAGGTTGTCGCCGCCGATCCGGGTGAGGAAGTCGAGGGCCTGGGGCAGGGTGATGTAGGCCAGGCCGGCTCCGAGCACGAACAGGACCAGTGCCGACAGGACGAAGGGCACGGCGTAGCGCCGTTCGTGGCTGTACAGCCCCGGCGTCACGAACCGCCAGACCTGCCAGAGCAGGACCGGCATGGCCAGGCCGATCCCGGTGTAGGTCGACAGCTGCATGCGGATGCCGAAGCCCTCGAGGGGGTCGGTCTGCAGGAGGCGGTCCCCGGTCAGGGAGTTCTGCTCGTCGGCGATCTGCGCGTAGGGGCGGATGAGGAAGTCGAAGATCCACTCGTAGAGCACGAAGCCCACGACGATCCCCACGACCACCGCGACCACGCACTTGATGAGCCGCGCGCGCAGCTCGGTGAGGTGCTCGACGAGGGTCATGCGGCTCTCGTCGAGCGGCTCGGCGACCACCTACGGGCCCGCTTGGCCTGCCGGGCCGCTGTGATCGGCGTCGGTGCCTTCGGCCGGGAAGCGCCCGTTCGGGTGCGGGTCGTCCTGCGGGGCGTCGGCTTCCGCGACCTCGCCGGCGGCTTCCGCGACCTCGCCGGCGGCCTCGGCCGCTCGGCGCGACGTTGCCGGAGGCGCGGACTCGGCCTCGTCGAAGGCCGAGCGCACCTCGTTCTGGAAGCCGCTCGACAGCCGGCGCAGCTCCCCCACGACCCGGCCGACCTGGCGTGCCGCCTCGGGGAGTCGCTGCGGGCCCAGGACGATCAGGGCGATCAGCGAGATGACGAGGATCTCGCCCCCGCCGAGGTTGAACATGCCAGCGAGTGTAGGTCGATGCCTGCGGGCACCGATCAGCGCCGGCGCAGCTCCTCGGCCTCGACGCGGACCTGCCGCACGGCGACCCGGACCGCCTCCAGGCGGCGGCTCTGGAGCTCGAGGTCACGGCTCACCCGCTCGATCCCCACCATCCCGAGGAGGGCGACGACGGTGCCCGCGACGACCGCCAGCACCGGGATCGTCCACAGGAGCGCCACGGCTCGACCCTACCGGCCCGACAGGAACAGGGCGTCGAACCAGTCCTCGTCCTGGAGGAACTGGTGGAAGTCGATCAGGTCGTCGTGGGTCAGCGGGCCCAGGGTGGGCCGGGGCTCGGTCAGCTCGGCCGGCAGGTCCCAGGACTGCAGCGGCACCCCGGAGGCCACCAGGAGCTCGATGATCCGGCGCTCGGCCGGCTTGACCACCGACATCTGGCAGGCGGGGCAGCGGAAGATGTACGTCCCGCTGTCGTCCTGGGCGCAGACCCGCACCAGGAGGTCCGACGTGGAGAGCTCCACATCGCCGCAGTCTCCACAGCTCGCCCGAATCAACGTCGTCATCTCTCCAGCCCGTTCTCGCCCCGGTTGGTGGTGGTGTGGTTTTCCCCCAGGACCGTCGGCGTGACAATGGGCCGATCGAGCTAATCGCGGCAGAATGGGCCGCTGTGCCTACTCGCCTCCGGTCCATTCGGACCCCTCCCCTGGGCTTCGCGCACCGGGGGGCGCGGGCCCATGCTCCGGAGAACACCATCGAGGCCTTCCTGCTGGCCCTGCGGCTGGGCGCGACCGGCCTGGAGTCCGACGTTTGGCTCACCGCCGACGGCGAGGCCGTCCTGGACCACGACGGCGTCGTGGGCCGGCTCCGGCGCCGTCCCGTGGCCCGGAGCGCCCGGGACGACCTCCCGGCCCACGTCCCCACCCTGGCCCAGCTCTACGAGGCCTGCGGGACCGGCGCCGACCTGTCCCTGGACGTCAAGGACGTGGCGGCGTTCCCCCGCGTCGTGGAGGTGGCCCGGGCGGCGGGGGGCGAGGCGCTCGGCCGGCTCTGGCTCTGCCACCCCGACCTCGAGGTCCTCCAGGGCTGGCGGGCGATCGAGCCCGAGGTCCACCTGGTCGACTCGACCCGGCTGCGCCACCTGCACGAGGGCCTCGAGCGCCGGGCCGCCACGTTGGCCGGGGCCCGGATCGACGCCCTCAACCTCCACCACAGCGACTGGACCGGCGGTCGGGTGGCGCTCGTGCACCGCTTCGAGGTGCTGGCCTTCGGATGGGACGCCCAGCAGCCCCGGATCCTGGCCGAGCTGCTCGACTGCGGGATCGACGCCGTCTACTCGGACCACGTCGACCGCATGGCCGACGCCCTGGCCCGCGCCGCCGCCCCCGACGGGTCCTAGAGGCCGCCGAGCCGGCCGGGCGGCCAGATCTTGACGAAGGCCCGGCCCACGACCAGGTCCTCGTCGATGGCGCCGAAGATCCGGCTGTCGGTCGACGCGCCCCGGTTGTCGCCCAGGACCAGGATGTGGCCCTGGGGCACGGTCTGGCGGGGCAGGTTGTCGGTGCGGGTCCCGTCGGGCAGGTAGGGCTCGTCGAGCTGCCGGTCGTTGACGTAGACGATCCCGTCGCGGGACTCGACGACGTCGCCGGGGATCCCGATGACCCGCTTGATGAGGTCCTTGATGTCGTCCTTGGGTTGGTTGGGTGGCCGCTCGAAGACCACGACGTCGCCCCGGTGGATGTCGTGGAGGTCGTAGGAGAGCTTGTTGACCAGGACCCGGTCGCCCTTCTCCAGGGTGGGCAGCATCGACTCGGAGGGGATGTAGAAGGCCTGGAAGAGGAAGGTCTTGATGACCAGGGCGACCAGCAGGGCGCCGATGATCACCGCGGCCCACTCCACGATCGAGCGGGCGCGGCCCTTGGCGTCCGCCTCGTCGTCGGACCGAGACTCCGTGTCGCCCGCCGTCGCGGACGTCTCCAGGTCGCTCACTTCACCGGAGCGTATAGCGCTCCAGGACCCTCCCGGCCGCGCGGCGGCCGGCGTCGACGAGATGGGCAGGACCGTCCACGACCCGAGCCTGGGGGCCCAGCGTCAGCAGGAGGCGCTCGAGCCACGGGACCGCGGTCACCACGCAGGTGACCCGCAGGGCGCCGTCCTCGGCCCGTCGCACGTCCTCCATCGGGTACTGGTCGGCGACCCACGCGGCCGAGGGGGCCAGGTCCAGCACGACCCGGGGGTCGTCGTCGGAGGGCTCGAAGACCTCGGCCGGTGCCGGCTGGTCCGGTGGCTCGAAGGTCTCGTCGAGGACCTCGACGTGGCGGATCCGGTCGACCCGGAACCAGCGCGGGGCCCCGGCCAGGTGGCAGTGGGCGTACAGGTACAGCGAGCCCCGCTCGGCGTGGAGCCGCACCGGGTCCACCACCCGTGACGTGCGGCGGTCGCGCCCGTACGCGTAGTAGTCGAGCGCCACCCGGCGGTGGTCGGCCACCGCCCGCTGCAACGGTTCCACGATCTCGGTGCGGCCCCGGCCCAGGTCGATCTCCAGCGCCCCGTCGCCGGTCACGTCGAGGACCGCCCCGAGCTTGGCCACGCCCCGGGCCAGCGGGCCCCCTTGGTCGCTGCCGGGCAGGGCCAGCAGCGACGCGCCGGCCGCGAGCAGGGCCAGGCCCTGCTCGGGCGTGAGCTTCTGCGGCCGGGTGAACACGTCCGGGTACCGGATCCACACCCGGCCGTCCTCCTGGACCACGTCGATGAGCGAGTCCGGCGTGTACGGGGGCAGCCCGACGTACCAGACCACGGCCAGGTCGTCGCTGAGCTGGGCGTCGGTGATGGCGAAGCGCTCCCGGATCTCGGCTCGGGTCGGCCCGTCGCGCCGGGCGACCCACGGGACCATCTCCAGCACCCGCCGGACCCGGTCGGCCGCGCCCGGCCGCCCCCGCGTCACGAGGCGCGCGCCTCGAGCCAGGCCACGACCTCGTCCCGCAGCTCGGGCGGGTCGAGCACCTCGGCGTGCTCCAGGAACGACAGGACGAAGGTGCGGAACCCCTCCCGGTGCACGACGTCGAGCTCGACCACGACCCCGTCGTCGTCGCGGGCCACCACCGCGGCGGGGCCGAGGTGGTGCAGCGCCCAGTCCGCCGGCGGGCCGTCGATGCGGACCCGGGCCCGGACCGGCTCGCCCTCCCCCAGCTCCCAGGGCTCCCGCTCGGCCCCCGAGCGCGACCGCGCCGCGGCGGCGAACGGCGGGCCCTCCGACACCGCCACGTCGCCCTCGATCCGGTCGACCCGGAAGACCCGTTCCCCGTCCCGGCCGTGGTCGTGGCCCGTGACGTACCAGCGGCCCCGCCGCAGCTCCAGGCGGTGGGGGTCGAGGCGGCGGGCCTCGCCCCGGTAGGTGAGCTCCACCGTGCTGCGGGCGGTCACCGCGCCGAACAGGGTGGCCAGGTTCGGTCCCCCGGGCAGGGGTCCGACCTCGATGGCCGGTCCGTCGCCCTCGGGGGCCGGGCTGTCCCCCAGCTTGCGCAACCCCTCCCCACCCGAGAGACCCTCGACCCGCACCGCCGACGCGGCCAGGTGCAGGGCGGCGAGCTCGTCGGGTGCGAGCTGGGGGTCGCGCAGGTAGTAGCGGTCGGCGGGGATCCGGTAGCCGTCCACCGGCACCGCCCGACCCGGCACCGGCTCGACGACCAGGGGGATGCCCATGCGGCGCAGGTCGTCCTTGTCCCGCTCGAACTGGCGCCGGAAGGCCTCGTCGCCCTCGGCGTAGCCCGGCAGGCGGGCCCGGATGTCCTCGCGCCGCAGCGGGACGCGGGTGTCGAGCAGGAGGGCCGTGAGGTTCAGGAGCCTCTCGAGCTTCGCCGCGGACACCGGTCGGGAGGCTAGGCCCGCTCGGCGACCAGCCGGGCGACGAAGGCCCCGGCGGCCGCTGCGGTGGCGAAGAAGAGGGGGTCCTCGCCCGGCCCCCGGCCCATGGTGGTGACCGCCAGGTCGGCCCGGTGGAGCACGCCGGTCGGGTCCGGGGGCACCACCACCGTGGTGGCGACGGGATCGTCGGCGAGCTCGGGCGGCACCGGCACCTCGACCGGGCTGCGCACCAGGCCCAGCGCGGTCCGGGTGTGGTGGCTGATGCCCTGGTGGCGAGGGCGCCGGTCGCCGCTGGAGGCCCGCGGGCACAGGATCGGCCGGCCCCCCAGGGCCGCGGTGGCGTCGAGGACGGCGGCCACCTCCACCGCCGAGGTGCCCAGCGGCGAGTCGGTCCCGACCACGCCGGGGCCCATCACCGCGACGACCAC
>JBFWTJ010000026.1:0-19635 GCA_050247895.1 Acidimicrobiia bacterium | reverse complement strand
GGCCTGCCCGTCCTCGGACGCCCCCCGGACCCCGACCCGCTCGTCGACCTGGTCCTGGCCGTGCCCCGCCTCCCCCCGGGCGTGGTGCCGTCCCTGCGGGCCGAGGTGGCCGCGGAGCTCGGGGTCGAGCTGGCCGACGCGGGCCGCGTCGCGCTGGACCGGGTCGAGGCCCGGGCCCGGGAGCGGGTCGAGGCCCTGGCCGCGACGGGCTGGGACGCGGGCACCGTCGGCGAGGGCCCCGGCGCGGCGACCCTGCGGTGGGTGGCCCGCACGTTGGTGCCGGCCCTGGAGGCCACCACCGACGAGCTGGACAACCTGCTGGCCGGGCTGGCCGGCCGCCACGTCCCGTCCGGCCCCAGCGGGGCGCCCAGCCGCGGCGCGGCCAACGTGCTGCCCACCGGGCGGAACTTCTACTCGGTCGACCCCAAGGCGGTGCCCTCGCCGCTGGCCTGGGAGGTCGGGCGGGGCCTGGCCGACCGGCTCGTCGAGCGCCACCTGGCCGAGACCGGTCGCCACCCGACCACGGTGGGCCTGGTCCTGTGGGGCACCGCGGCGATGCGGACCGGGGGCGACGACGCGGCCGAGGCCCTGGCCCTGCTCGGCGTCCGGCCGACCTGGGACGACCAGACCCGTCGTGTCACCGGCCTGGAGGCGATCCCGCCCGACGAGCTGGCGCGGCCCCGCATCGACGTGACCCTGCGCATCTCGGGCTTCTTCCGCGACGCCTTCCCCCACGTGGTGGCCCTGCTCGACGACGCCGTCCGGCTGGTCGCCGAGCTCGACGAGCCGGACGAGGTCAACCCGGTGCGCGCCGCCGGCGCGGCCGACGCCCGCATGTGGGGTCCGCCCCCGGGCGGCTACGGGTCGGGCGTGCTGCCGGTCATCGAGCAGGGCTCGTGGCGCACCCAGGCCGACCTGGCCGAGGTGTACCTGGCCTGGTCGGGCTTCGCCTACGGACGGGACCGCCGGGGCGACCCCGACCCCGACGCCATGCGCCGCCGGTTCGCGGCGATCGAGGTGGCGGTCAAGAACCAGGACAACCGCGAGCACGACATCTTCGACTCCGACGACTACCTCCAGGACCACGGCGGGATGGTCGCCGCGGTGCGGGCGCTGACCGGGACCGCGCCCAAGGCCTGGTTCGGCGACTCGGCCGACCCGGCCGACCCCAAGGTCCGCTCGCTGCGGGAGGAGGCGGCCCGCGTCGTGCGCAGCCGGGTCCTCAACCCCCGCTGGATCGAGGCCATGCGCCGCCACGGCTACAAGGGCGCGTTCGAGCTCGCCGCCACCGTGGACTACCTGTTCGGCTACGACGCCACCGCGGAGGTCGTCGAGGACTGGATGTACGAGCGGGTCACCGGCGCGTACGTCGGCGACCCCGAGATGCGCGAGTTCTTCCGCCGCTCCAACCCGTGGGCGCTGCGCTCGATCGCCGAGCGCCTGCTCGAGGCCGACCGGCGGGGCATGTGGCGGGCCGGCGAGGAGGCCCGGGCCGTGCTGGCCGAGGCGGTGCTGGAGGCCGAGGGCTGGGAGGAGGACCGCTGAGCGCGACGCCCTTCCCGTTCGAGGCCGTGGTCGGCCACGACGACGCCAAGCTGGCCCTGCGGCTGGCCGCGGTGGACCCGCTGGTCGGCGGCGTGCTGCTGCGGGGCCAGAAGGGTTCGGCCAAGACCACCCTGGCCCGGGGCCTGGCCGACCTGCTCGGCGGCGCGCCGTTCGTCGAGCTGCCCCTGGGCGCCACCGAGGACCGCCTGGTCGGCACGTTGGACGCCCGGGCCGCGCTGGCCGGGGGCGAGATCCGCTTCCAGCCGGGCCTGCTCGCCGCCGCCCACGGTGGGGTGCTCTACGTGGACGAGGTCAACCTGCTCGCCGACCACCTCGTCGACGTGCTGCTCGACGTCGCCGTGTCGGGCGAGAACCGGGTCGAGCGCGACGGGGTGTCGCACCGCCACCCGGCCCGCTTCGTGCTGGTCGGCTCGATGAACCCCGAGGAGGGCGAGCTGCGGCCCCAGCTCCTCGACCGGTTCGGGCTCTGCGTGACCGTCGTGGCCCCCACCGACCTGGCCCGGCGCCACGAGGCCGTCAGCCGCCGGCTGGCCTTCGACCGGGCCCCGACGGTCCCGGTGGCCTCCAGCCCGGCGGGGGAGCGTGCCCTGCGGGACGTGGTGCCCGCCACGGTCGGACCCGAGGTGGTCGACGCGGCCAACCGCCTGGCGGTGGAGGTCGGCGCCGAGGGCCTGCGGGCCGACCTCGCCCTGTGCCGGGCCGCGGCGGCCCTGGCCGGCTGGGAGGGCCGGGACGCCGCGACGGTGGACGACGTGCGCCGCGTCGCACCCCTGGTCCTGGCCCACCGGAGCCGCCGGGGCCCCTTCGACCCGCCGGTCCTGCCGCCCGACGCCCTCGCCGACGCCGTCCGCCGTGCGCTCGACGGCGCTCGGGACGAGCCAGGCGACCCCGAGGGGCACGGCGACGACCCGCCCGACCGCCGGCCGCCGGGCCAGCCGGGCGAGGAGGGGCGCGGCTCCGCCGGGGCCGACGGTCCGGGGGAGCGGAACGGCCCCGAAGGCGATCGGGCCGGGGGCGATCCCGGTGACGGGCCGGCCGGTCCGCCAACGGCCGGCGGCGACGGCGCAGGGAACCACCCGGTCGACGACACCCCCGACGGCGACGCCGATCGCGGGAACCAGGGGGACGGGTCCGGGACGTCGCCTGCCTCCGGGTCGGCCGAGCCGGGGATCCGGGCCGGCCGGCCGGCGGGCGAGCGGGCCCTGGTCATCGGCCCGGCCCGGTCGCCCCTCGACGCCGAGCGGCGCCGTCCCGCCCCGGCCCGGCGGGGGCGGGCCGTCGGCGACGTGCCGGCCGGGCCCGGCGACCCGATCGCCGTCCTGCCCACCGCCCGGCGCCTGGTCGCGGCCGGCGGGCGCGGCGGGGCCGGGGCGGTGGGCGACGAGCTGCGCACCGCGGTGCGCCACGCCCCACCTCGGCGCACGGTGGTGCTCTGCGTCGACCTGAGCGGGTCCATGGGGGCCCGGGAACGGGCCGAGGCCGCCTCCGGGACGGTGCTGGGCCTGCTCTCGGGGGCCTACGAGCGACGCGACCGCGTCGCCCTGGTGACCTTCCGCGGCGAGGGCGCCCAGGTCGTCCTGTCGCCCACGGCCAGCGTGGAGGTGGCCCGGCACCGCCTCGACGGGCTCGTCACCGGGGGTGCCACGCCCCTGGCCGCGGGCCTGCTCGCCGCGCTCGAGGTCGCCCGTCGGGCCCGCGGCCCCGAATCCGAGGTGCTGCTCGCCGTGCTCACGGACGGGCGGGCCACCGGTGCCCCCGACGCCCTGGCCCGGGCCCTCGACGCGGCGGCCGCCGTGCGTCGCTCCGGGGTGGCCGGGCTGGTCCTGGACTGCGAGACGGGCCGGTCGCGCCTGGGCCTCGCCGGCCGGCTGGCCGAGGCCATGGGGGCCCGCCACGTCCACGTCGAGGTCGGCGCGCCCGGCGCCCTGGCCACCGCCCTGGGCGGGTGACCGCCCTCCTGCCGCCCCGGGTCGTCGTAGCGGGGACCCACTCCGGCGCGGGGAAGACCACCGTCGCCACCGGCCTCATGGCCGCCCTGCGCCGACGGGGCCACCGGGTCGGGGCGGCCAAGGTCGGCCCCGACTTCATCGACCCCGGGTACCACGCCCTCGCCGTGGGACGGCCGTCGCGCAACCTGGACGCCTGGATCAGCGGTCCCGGCTCGCTGCGGCCCCTCGCCGCGAAGGCGGGCCAGGGGTGCGACCTGCTCGTCGTCGAGGGCGTGATGGGCCTCTTCGACGGCGCCGACGACGGGACCCCCTCGTCGACCGCCGACGTGGCGGCCGAGCTCGCCGCGCCCGTCCTGCTCGTGGTGGACGCGGCCGGCGTGGGCCGCTCGGTGGCCGCGGTCGTCGCTGGCTTCGCCGGCCACGACCCCCGGATCCGCGTCGCGGGGGTCGTGCTCGACCGGGTCGGCAGCGACGGCCACCGGGCCACGCTGGTCGACGCCCTGGCGGCCTCGGGCATCCCCGTCGTGGGCGCCCTGCCCCGCGACCCGCGCTTCGCCTGGCGGGACCGCCACCTCGGCCTGGTCCCGGTGGTCGAGCGGCCCGACGCGGTGCGGGCCTCGCTCGACGTGCTGGCCGACCAGGTCGCCCGGCACTGCGACCTCGACCTCGTCGAGCAGGTGGCCCGGTCGGCCCCGCCCGTGCCCGCCGGCGCGCTGCGGGCGCCCCGCCCGTCGGGCCGGGCCCGGGTCGCGGTGGCCTCGGGACCGGCCTTCAGCTTCCTCTACCCCGACAACGTGGAGGCGCTCGCGGCCGCGGGCGCCGAGGTGGTCCCCTTCGACCCCCTCACCGCCCCGTCGCTGCCCCCGGGCACCGCCGCGCTGGTCGCGGGGGGCGGGTTCCCCGAGGTCCACGTCGAGGCGCTGGCCGCCAACGGGCCGCTGCTGGCCGACGTCGCCCGGCGGGTCGACGACGGCCTGGTGGTCTGGGCCGAGTGCGGGGGCCTGCTCTGGCTGGCCCGCCGCCTCGACGGGCGGCCCATGGCCGGCGTCGTGCCCACCGAGGCCACCACCACCGAGCGGCTCACCCTCGGCTACCGGACCGCAACCCTCACGGCGGGCAGCCCGCTGGGCCCGGCCGGCACGGTGCTCCGGGGCCACGAGCACCACTACACGACCTGCACGCCGCCCGGCGGCGCGCTGGACCTGCGGGGCAGCCGGCAGGGCCGCAGCGCCGGAGGGTTCGCCGGCCCGCGGCTGCTGGCCGGCTACCTGCACCTCCACCTGGCCGACCGGCCCGAGCTGGCCGAGCGGTTCGTCGCCGCCGCGGCCGGCGGCACCACCTCGGGCTGAACCGGCCGCGCCGCGGAGGGATCAGAAGTCGATGCCCTTCTTGGCCCGGATCCCGGCCCGGTACGCGTGCTTGACGTCGGCGATCTCCGACACGGTGTCGGCCACCTCGACCAGCGCCGGCGGGGCGTTGCGGCCGGTGCAGATGATGTTGACGTGCTCGGGCCGGCCTCGGACGGCGGTGACGACCTCGGCCAGGTCGACCCACCCCCAGTTGAGCGGGTAGGTCACCTCGTCGAGCACGACGAGCTGGTGGTCTCCTGCCGCGATCAGCGCCTCGGCGTGGCGCCAGGCGGCCAGGGCCACGGCCTGGTCCTGGGTCAGGTCGGTCGAGTCCCAGGTGAAGCCCTCGCCCATGGCCCACCAGTCCACGCCGAGCTGCCGGCAGACCTTCTCCTCCCCGGTGCGCCAGGTCCCGGACTTGAGGAACTGCACCACCGCCACGGGCCAGCCCCGGGCCACGGCTCGCACCACCACGCCCATGGCCGCGGACGTCTTGCCCTTGCCGGGACCGGTGTTGACCAGCACCAGGGACGGCGCCCGGCGCAGGCCGTCGGGGCGAGGGTCGTCGGTGGGGATGTCGTCGGGTTCACGTTCGGGCACGGGGGCCTCCTGGTTCGGGGCGGAGGGGGACCACGACCGGGTGGCCGCGGTGGCGGATGACCTCGACGCGGGCGCCGTAGTGGGCCTCGATCTGGGTGCCGGTGAGCACCTGGACCGGAGGGCCCTCGGCGACGATCCGGCCCCCGGCGAGCAGGACGAGCTGCTCGCCGTACTGGGCGGCCAGGGTCAGGTCGTGCATGGTCGACACGACGGTCAGGCCCCGGTCGCGGCGGAGCCGGTCGACCAGCTCGAGGACCTCCTGCTCGTGGCCCACGTCGAGGGCCGAGGTGGGCTCGTCGAGCAGGAGGAGGGCGGGCTCCTGGGCCAGCGCCCGGGCGATCGTGGCCCGCTGCCGCTCGCCGCCCGACAGGGTCTCCAGCGTCCGCTCGGACAGCTCGCCCAGGCCGAGCTCGTCGAGCGCGGCGTCGAGCCGGGCCAGGTCGTGGGCGCTCTCGGCGCCGAACCGCCCGATGTGGGGGGACCGGCCGAGCAGCACGTACTGGGCCACGGTCATCCCCGTCGGGGTGGCCGGGCTCTGGGGCACGTAGCCGACGTGGCGGCTCCGGGCCCGCAGGTCGAGGCGGGCCAGGGGCGTGCCGTCGAGCTCGATCCGGCCCGAGTGGGGCACCAACCCGGCCACGGCCCGCAGCAGGGTCGACTTGCCCGCCCCGTTGGGACCGATGACGTTGAGCCAGTCGCCCCGGCCCACGGTCAGCTCGGTCGGGCCGAGCAGGACCCGTCGCCCGGCCCGGACCACGAGGTCGGTCGCGTAGACCGCCGGGCGCGTCACGTCTCAGGCCCCCCTCACCCGGGAGGTGCGCAGCAGGATCAGGAAGAAGGGAGCCCCGGCGACGGCGGTGAGCACGCCGATGGGGACCTCGGCCGGGGCGAGCAACGTCCGGGCGCCGAGGTCGGCCAGGCAGAGGAAGGCCGCGCCACCGGCCACGGCCAGGGGCAGGATGCGCCGGTAGCTCGGCCCCACCCGCAGGCGCAGGGCGTGGGGGACGACGATCCCGACGAAGCCGATCAGCCCGCCGACCGCCACGGCGGCCGCGGTGGCCAGCGTGGCAGTGACCACGACGAGCAGGCGCAGCCGGCCGGGGTCGACGCCCAGCGACCGGGCCTCGTCGTCGCCCAGCGCGAGCAGGTCCAGGCGGCGGGCCGTGGCCAGCAGGACCACGAGGGCCACCGCGGCGAACGGGGCCAGGTCCCCGAGCTCGTCCCAGCCTGCGGCGTTGAACCGCCCCAGGAGCCAGGAGTAGACGTCGCGGACCGCCTCGTCGTCGCGCTGGAGGAGCAGGGCCTGGAGCGCCCCGCACAGCGCCGACACGGCGACGCCGGCCAGGATCAGCGACGGTCCCGACCGCCCGCCGGCGCTGGTGCCCAGCGCGTAGGCGAGTCCCACCGCGCCGAGCGCGCCGACGAAGGCCGCCGCGGTGACCCCGAGGCCGGTGGCACCCAGGTCCGCGCCGGTCTCGGTGAGCGCGACGGTCACGCCCAGCCCGGCGCCCGAGGCCACCCCGAGCAGGTAGGGGTCGGCCAGCGGGTTGCGGAAGGTGGCCTGGTAGGCGCCGCCGGCGGTGGCCAGGACCGCGCCGACCAGGGCGGCGAGCAGGACCCGGGGGAACCGCACGTCGACGACGATGGCGGCCACGGTGGGCGACACGTCGTGGCCGGCGTTCACCCCCGGGAGCCGGTCGGCCAGCACGGCGAGGGCGTCGAGCGGGGCGACGCCGACCGCGCCGAACGCGGTGGCCACCGCCACGGACACCCCCACGCCGGCCGCGGCGGCCACCAGCGAGCCCGGTGCCAACCGGGTCGGGTGCCGGGCTGCCGCCCGTGCCGCCGTCGCGCCGGTCCTTCCGGCCGGCGGGTCGGGGTCGTCGGGCCGGTCGCGGTCCGCGCCGGCGGGGGCCGCTGGGCTCACCGGCCCTCGTCGCCGGCCAGTGCGTCGGCCAGCGCGGTGACCAGCTCGACGACCCTGGGCCCCCAGCGCGAGGCCACGTCGGTGTCCAGGGCGGTGATCCGGCCGCCGGCCACCGCGCCCAGGGTGGCCCAGCCGGGCCGGGCCGCGACCTCGGCCGGGGCGGGGACCGAGCCGTCGGCGTGGGCCAGGAAGATGTGGTCGGGGTCGGCCTCGAGGACCCGCTCCGCGTTGAGCTGGGGGAACGCTCCCGCGGCGGGGTCGACGCCCTCCGCGATGCTGACCAGGCCGACGTGGTCCAGGATCGACCCGACGAAGGTGTCCGAGGTGGCGGTGTGGAGGTCGGCGCTCACCTCGTAGAAGTAGGTGTCGCCCGCGACCGAGGCGGGCACCCGGGCCAGCTGGGCGTCGACCTCCTCCCGCATGGACGCGGCCAGATCCTCGGCCGCGCTCCGGTGCCCGGTGGCGGCGCCGATCACCTCGATCTGGGCGTAGACCTGGTCCAGGTCGCGGGCGCTGGGCAGCACCAGGGCCGGGATCCCCACCGTCGCCAGCGTGGCCACGAGGTCGTCGCGGTCCCGGGCCACCAGGACCAGGTCGGGCTCGAGGCGGCCGATGGCCTCGACGTTGGGCCGGAACGAGGAGAGGTCGGTGACCGGCGCGCCGGCCGGGTGGTCCGAGTCGGCGTCCACCGCCACCACCTGGTCGCCCGCGCCCACCGCGAACACCGACTCGGTGAGCGAGGGCGACAGGACCACGATGCGCTCGGGCCGGGCGGCGATCGCCACCTCGCCGTTGGCCCCGGTCACCGTCACCGGGAAGCCCTCGTCGGGCGCCGTGGTGGTCGTCGTCGACGAGGAGGTCGACGACGAGCCACCGTCCGCCGGGCTCGGACCGGCGTCGTCGTCGGCCCCGCAGGCCACCAGCGCGGTGAGGGCGAGGAGCGCCACCGCCAGCGACCGCCGTCCCGAACCTGCCTCCATCGACACCCTCCTCCGCATCCGAGGTGTCGATCGGCCACGCCGCCGGCGCGGTTCGAATCGCTCCATCCTCGAGAGCCCGTGATCCGATCCCGGCGCCCAGGCGACCTGGCTCACCGACCGCACGGTGCGGACGGTTCACAGTTGCGGGACAGCGCCGGGTTCTCACCGGACTTCGCTGCGCGGCGGGTCCGGCGAAGGTAGCACGGGGCCGCCCGGACCGGCCTTCCCGAACCCGGGACGACCGGGCCCGGCGAGCCTCCCGGTCAGCCGGTCAGCCGGTCAGCCGGTCAGCCGGTCAGCCGGTCAGCCGGTCAGCCGGTCAGCCGGTCGCAGGCGTCGACGCCGTCGAGGAAGCCGTCCTTGAAGGCGTCGGTGCGGGTGAACGCCGAGACCGACGAGTCGTGGCCGGCGTTGCCGTAGGCCAGGAAGGCGATGATGGCCTCGTCGAGGTCGCCGGGGGACAGGACCAGCTTGTCGGCGTCGGGGACCGGGATGGCCTCGAGGAACGTCGCCGCCGAGTAGACGCCGGTCAGGCAGTCGGCGTGGAGCAGCTCGTCGTCGGCCGGGGCGTCCACGCCGAGCAGCACCTGGGCCCGGACGGCGTAGAGCCGGGCCAGCTCGACGACCAGGGCGAAGTCGCCGATCTCGTAGAGCTGGGGCCCGAGGTTGGCGATGTCGAGGGCGATCACGTCGTCGTCCACGCAGTAGAAGCTGCCCAGCTCGGCCTCCTCCTCCGAGAAGGTGTCGTCGCCGCAGCCCACCTCGTCCACGGCCGGGTCGTAGAGCAGCACGCCGTCGCCCACCGGCGTCCAGGTCCCGCCCTGCTCGTCGACCAGCTCGGCGAAGAAGGCGTCGAGGTTGGTCAGCGCCAGGGGGAGGAGGGTCTCGACGTCGAGGTTGCCCTCGTTGATGAGGTCCTGCTGGCTGCCGAAGGGGATCTCGACCACGACCAGCTCGCCTCGGTCGTAGAGGTCGGGGTACTCGGCGCAGCGGTCCGGGCCGTGCTCGAAGCCGTCCTGGAAGGCGGCGACCCGGTCGAAGCCCGTGCCGTGGGCCAGCGGGTCCGAGGCCAGGGTCCCGAGGCCGTCCCGCAGCTCCAGGAAGCCGGCCACGGCCAGGTCGAGGTCCTCGACGTCGACCTCGAAGTGGGCCGAGCCGCCGTCGCGCACGTCGCCGCTCCACGCCCCGGCGAAGCAGTCGGCCTGGAGCTCGATCATGATCGTGTCGCCGGACACCTCGGCCCGGGCCTGCACGGCGTGGCCGAACTCGTGGGCCATGACGATGCCGATGGTGAAGGCGCCGAACTGCTCGAACAGCGGCTCGACCAGGCCGGGAAGGTCCCAGGCGATGAGGTCCGAGGGCGGGCAGTAGAAGGCGTTCCCGGCGATGTCCTCGTAGGTCAGGCCCGGTTCGCAGGGCGGCACGTCGGTCCCGGGGCCGTAGGCGTGGAAGCCGCCGGCCAGGGGCGCCAGGCGCCCGCCGTAGACGTCGGGGTACGTGCCCTCCCAGAAGGCGACGACGTCGTCCAGGGCGGCCTCGACGACGTCCTCGGGGGTCAGGTCGCGCTCGTCGGGGTCGTCGTCGTCCCGGCCGCTGCCCTCGTCGGGGTCGATCTTGCCGTCGTCGTCGACGACCACCGGGTCACGGGCGATGTCGGCCAGGTCGACCTCGGTCGCGCACGCCCCGGCCGCCAGCGAGGCGAGCACGACCAGCGCCACCGCCCATCGGGTCCTCCGCACGGCCCGACCCTACCGCCGGCCCCGGAGGCGCCCCTGTAGCGTCGGGCCATGACCGTGGCGCCGGAGGGCTACCCCGCCACCTGGGAGGCCGACGTCGTGCTCAGCGACGGCGGCACCGTGCGCGTCCGGCCGATCCGGCCCGACGACGGCGACCGCATCCGGCAGTTCCACGCCCGCCAGTCGCCCGAGAGCATCTACTTCCGGTTCTTCAGCCCCCGGCCCGAGCTGAGCGACGCCGACGTCGAGCACTTCACCAACGTCGACTACGTCGACCGGATGGCGCTGGTGGCCGAGCGGGACGGCCAGCTGGTCGGCATCGCCCGCTACGACCGGTGGCAGACCCGGCGGGAGGCCGAGGTGGCGTTCTTCGTGGACGACGCCCACCACGGCCGGGGCATGGCCACCGTGCTGCTCGAGCACCTGGCGGCCCGAGCCCGCGAGGTCGGCATCACCCGCTTCACGGCGAGCGTCCTGCCCGACAACCGCCGGATGCTGGGGGTGTTCACCCAGGCCGGGTTCTCGGTGGCCAGCCGCTACTCGGACGGGGTGGTCGAGGTGAACCTCGACCTCCAGCCGACCACCGACGCCGAGCTGGCCATCGAGGCCCGGGCCCAGCGGGCCGCGGCCGTCGCGGTCGAGCGGCTGCTCTCGCCCCGCTCCATCGCGGTCATCGGGGCCAGCCGCCGGCCGGGCACCCTGGGCCACGAGGTGTTCCGCCACCTGCTCGGCGCCGGCTTCGAGGGTCCGGTGTGGCCGGTCAACGCCCTGGCCCGGCACGTGAGCGGCGTCCGGGCCGTGGCCAGCATCGCCGACATCGACGAGCCCATCGACGTCGCGGTCATCGTCGTGCCCGCCGCGTCCGTGCCCGCGGCCCTGGAGGAGTGCGGGCGCAAGGGGGTCTACGGTGCCATCGTCCTGTCGGCCGGGTTCGCCGAGCAGGGCGGCGAGGGCGCGGCGCTGGAGGCAGAGGCCCTGCGGATCGTGCGCCGCTTCGGGATGCGCATGCTCGGCCCGGCCAGCCTGGGCATGGTCAACACCGCCCCCGACGTGCGGGTCCACGCCACCTTCGCCCGCCTCGACGCCCTGCCCGGGCGGTTCGCCCTGCTGTCCGAGTCGGGGATGGTCGGCGCGGCCATCGTCGACCAGGCCAGCGCCCTCCAGCTCGGCATCTCGTCCTTCGTGGCCCTGGGCAACCGCGCCGACGTGTCGGGCAACGACCTGCTCCAGTACTGGGAGACCGACGAGCGGACCGACGTGGTCGGCATGTACATCGAGTCGTTCGGCAACCCGCGGCGCTTCAGCCGCATCGCCCGCCGGGTGGCCCGGGCCAAGCCGGTGGTGGCGGTGCGGGCCGGCCTGGGCACGAGCCGCGGCGCGGAGATGCCCGCCGACGTGCTGCTCGAGCAGACGGGCGTCATCGGGGTGCGGACCCTGTCCCAGCTCCTCGACGTCACCCGCCTCCTGGTCCACCAACCGGTGCCCCCGGGGCGGCGGGTCGCCATCGTGGGCAACCCCGGCGGCTCCCAGGCCCTCGTCGCCGACGCCTGCGTGGAGGCCGGCCTGGTGCTGGCCGAGCCCGGCCCGGCCGCCCGCTGGGTGCTCGACGAGGTCGCCGCGCCGTCGGCCCGCCCGTCGGCCAACCCGGTCGACCTCGGCCTGGAGGCCGGCGCCGAGCACTTCGCCCGGGCCGTCGAGGCGCTGCTGGCCGACCCGGGGGTCGACTCGGTCCTGGTCGTCTACTCGCCGGGCCTGGGCGCCCGCCACGACGAGGTCATCGACGCGGTGGCCGCGGTGGCCGCGGTCGACCGGACCAAGCCCCTGGCCGCCTGCGTGTTCGGCCGCCACCCCATCGAGCTGGGCGTGACGCCCGAGGTCGTCCTGCCCGTGTACGGCGCGGTCGACTCGGCCGCGCTGGCCCTGGGCCGGGCCGCGGCCTACGGGCGTTGGCGGGCGCGGCCCGAGGGCGAGCTGGTGCGCCTCGACGACGAGGTGGTCGCCGCGGCGCAGGCCGAGGTGGCCCGGCGCCTGGCCGCGGCCGGTGGGCGCAGGGTGCGCCTCGACCTGGTCGCGGCCCAGCCCCTGCTCGACGCGGTCGGCATCCGCTCGGCCCGCACGGTGGTGGTGGGCGACCCGGGCGCGGCGGTGGTGGCGGGCAACGAGATCGGCTGGCCGGTTGCGCTCAAGGCCGCCGGGCGGGACAAGCTGGCCAAGACCGTGGCCGCCGGGGTGGCCCTGGACCTCCACGGCGGTTCGGCCCTGGACTGGTCGTGGGCGCTGATGGCCGAGCGGTTGGGCTCGCGGGTGGCGCCCGCGGTGGTGCAGGAGATGGTCGACCCCGGGGTCGACGTGGGGATCGTCATCGCCCCCAACGACATCGTCGGGCCGGTGCTGTCGGTGCGGGCCGGGGGCGCGGCCGGCGTGCTCGACCCGACGTCGGGCATCCAGGTGCTGCCGGTGACCGACCTCGACGCCCGGCGCCTGGTCGACGGCTCCCACCTGGCCGCGGTCCTCGACGAGCCGGCCCGGGTCTGCCTCCAGGAGCTGCTGGTCCGGGTGTCGGCGTTGGTCGAGCAGGTCCCCGAGGTGGAGGTGGTCGAGCTCGACCCCATCGTGGTCGGCGCCGACGGGGCGGTGGTGGTCGACGCCCGGGTGCAGCTGACCGAGCGGGCCCGCGACCCCCAGCCCTCGGTCCGCCGCCTCTGAGCGGGCCGCGCCAGGGGGCTCCCCGGCGGGCGCGCCGCTAGCGGGGGAGGCCCAGGACCCGGTCGCCCAGGACGTTGCGCAGGATCTGGGTGGTGCCGCCCATGATCGTGTAGGCGGGCGAGTAGCAGACGTTGCGGGCCACCCGGAAGGCCAGGCCGGGCTCGGCCAGGGTGGCCCGGGGCCCCAGGACCCGGGCGCAGAAGGCCGCGACCCGCTGCTCGTGCTCGGTGCAGAAGGTCTTGGTCGCGGCCGAGAAGCTGGCCGGGGCCTGGCCGAGGACCTCGCGCAGGACCAGCAGCCGGCCGATCCGGTAGCCGGTCTCGAGGGCGGCCACCTCCTGGCGCACCAGGGGGTCGGTCGTGTCGGCCAGGGCCAGGACGTCCTCGTAGAGCCGCCGGTTCGACACCAGGCGGTCGATGCCGCCCCGCTCGTGCTCCATCTGGCGCATGACCTGGCCGAAGCTGCCGTTGAGCCGGCCGACGAGGTTCTCGCCCGGCACCCGGACCTCGTCGAGGAACACCTCGCAGAAGTGGCGGTTGCCGGTGGCGTCGGTGATGGGCTCCACGGTGACCCCGGGGGCGTGCAGGTCGACCAGGAGCTCGGACAGGCCGCGGTGGGCCGGCGCGTCGGGGTCGGTCCGCACGATCAGGTAGCACCAGTCGCCGTGGGCCGCCCCGCTGGTCCACACCTTCTGGCCGCTCACCACCCAGCCGTCGCCGTCGGGCACGGCCCGGGTGGCGATGCCGGCCACGTTCGAGCCGGCGTCGGGCTCGCTCATGCCGATGCACCACATGTCGGTGCCGGCCAGGATCCCGGGCAGGAAGCGGGCCTGCTGGTCGGGGGTCCCGAACTGGAGCAGCGTGGGCCCGATCTGGCGGTCGGCGAACCAAGCCGCGGCGACGGGCGCGCCGGCCGACAGGAGCGCCTCGAACACCACGGCCCGCTCCAGGGGCGGCCGGCCGCCGCCGCCGACCTCGGTGGGCCAGGTCATCCCCAGCCACCCCCGCTCGGCCAGGCGCCGGGCGATCTCGGCGTCGTGGCCGACGATCCAGCTGTCCTCGGGCACCTCGGACCGCTCGGCCCACCCGCGGCCGAGGGCGAGCGCCTCGTGGTGCAGGTCGAGCAGGTCCCCCGGCAGGCTCAGGTCCACCCGCCGGACAGTAGCGACCGGCGCCGGCGGGCTACCGCTGGGCCATCGGGACGTAGTCCCGCACCGGCACGCCGGTGTAGAGCTGGCGGGGCCGGACGATCTTCTGGTCCTGCTCGAGCAGCTCGACCCAGTGGGCCAGCCACCCCGCCGTGCGGGGGATGGCGAACAGCACCGTGAACATCTCGGTCGGGAAGCCCATGGCCTGGTAGATGAGCCCGGAGTAGAAGTCGACGTTGGGGTACAGCCGCCGGGACGTGAAGTACTCGTCGGAGAGCGCCGTCTCCTCGAGCTTGAGCGCGATGTCGAGGAGGGGGTTCTTGCCGGTCACGGCGAAGACCTCGTCGGCGGTCCGCTTGATGATCTTCGCCCGGGGGTCGTAGCTCTTGTAGACGCGGTGGCCGAAGCCCTGGAGCTTGCCCTCGCCCCGCTTGACCGCGGCGATGAAGTCGTCGACCCGGTCGATCGTGCCGATCTCGCTCAGCATCTTGATCACGGCCTCGTTGGCGCCGCCGTGGCGGGGGCCGTAGAGGGCGGCCGCGGCGGCCGCGGTGGCCGAGTAGGGGTCGGCGTGGGCCGAGCCGACCGTGCGCATGGCGGTGGTGCCGCAGTTCTGCTCGTGGTCGGCGTGGAGGATGAACAGGACCTCGAGGGCCTTGGACAGGGCGGGGTCGGCCTCGTAGCGGGGCTCGGCCACCTTCCAGAGCATCGACAGGAAGTTGGCGCAGAAGTCGAGGCTGTTGTCGGGGTAGACGAAGGGCATGCCGACGCTGAAGCGGTGGCACGCGGCGGCCAGCGTGGGCATCTTGGCGATGAGCCGCACGATCTGGCGGTAGCGGACCTCGGGGTCGTGGATGTCCTTGGCGTCGAGGTAGAAGGTCGACAGGGCCGCGGTGGCCGACACCAGCATCCCCATGGGGTGGGCGTCGTAGTGGAAGCCCTCCAGGAACCGCTTGCGCACGTTCTCGTGGATGAACGTGTGGTACGTGATGTCGTGGACCCAGGAGGAGTAGGCGTCGGCGCTGGGCAGCTCGCCGTTGATGAGCAGGTAGGCGACCTCCAGGTAGGTCGAGTCCTCGGCCAGCTGCTCGATGGGGTAGCCCCGGTAGCGCAGGATCCCGTTCTCGCCGTCGAGCTCGGTGATGGCGCTCGAGGTCGCCGCGGTGGTCATCAGCGCCGGGTCGTAGAACCAGACCCCGGGCAGGAGCTTGCGGAACTCCGCCGCGTCGACCCCCCCGTCGGCGATCGGGATCTCTACGGACTCCCCACTGCGGTTGTCGGTGATCGTGATGCTCTCGGCCACGCGCCCTCTCCCGGATCGGTCCCCCGCGGTTGGTCGACGCCCGCGAGGCTAGCGGCTGGGGGAGGGCGCCCTTCCCGGCCTCAGAGGGGGAAGTTGTCGTGCTTGCGGGGCCGCAGCCTCTCCCGCTTGGCCCGGAGCAGGTCGAAGGTGGCTGCCACCTCGGCCCGGGTCTGGTCCGGCCGGATGACCGCGTCGACCGATCCGCGGTCGGCCGCGACGTACGGGTTGAGGAAGCGGTCCTCGTACTGCTGCTCCAGCTCGGCCCGCCGCTCGGGCGGTTCGCGGCGGTGCAGGATCTCGACCGCGCCCTTGGCGCCCATGACCGCGATCTCGGCCGAGGGCCACGCCATGTAGCAGTCGCTGCCCATCGTGCGGCAGTCCATGACGATGTAGGCGCCGCCGTAGGCCTTGCGGAGCACGACCGCGACCCGGGGCACGGTGGCCCGGGCGTAGGCGAAGGCGAGCTGGGCGCCCTTGCGGATCATCCCCCGCCACTCGAGGTCCTTGCCCGGGTAGAAGCCCGGCGTGTCGATCAGGGTGAGCAGGGGCAGGTTCATCGAGTCGCAGAACGACACGAACCGGGCGCCCTTCTGCGAGGCGGGGATGTCGAGGGTGCCGGCGATGGCCACGGGCTGGTTGGCCACGATGCCCACGGGCTGGCCGCCGATGGTGGCCAGGGCGGTGACCAGGTTGGGCGCCCACCGGGCCCGCAGCTCGAGCAGCTCGCCGTCGTCGACCACCGCCCGGGCCACGTCGCGCACGTCG
The DNA here is from genome assembly GCA_050247895.1 of Acidimicrobiia bacterium. Classification (GTDB taxonomy): domain Bacteria; phylum Actinomycetota; class Acidimicrobiia; order Acidimicrobiales; family VFJN01; genus CAVPEW01. Next base: position 3,607 of record JBFWTJ010000026.1, on the reverse strand, counting down.
TAGCCGCCGGTGGCCGAGGCCGGGAGGCACTCGCCGGCCTCGGGGGTGGGCCGGTCGACGGGGTCGTCGGTCCACCAGGTCGGGGGGAGCTCGTCGGTGTTGTCGGGCAGGTAGGCGAGGATGTCCGACAGGGCGGCCAGCGCGGCGTCGCGGTCGGGCACGACGAGCGCGGCCAGGCCGGTGCTCGCCGCGTGCACGCCGGCGCCGCCGAGGTCGTCGATGCCCAGGACCTCGCCGGTGAAGGTCTCGACCATGCGGGGGCCGCTGACGAAGGCGTGGGCGTCGTCGGTCAGCACGACCTGGTCGGCCAGGCCGAGCAGCAGGGCCGGGCCCGACACGATGGGCCCCGTGGCCGCCATCAGCACCGGCACCCGGCCCGAGCAGCGCGAGAGGGCCCGGGCCGCGGTGCCCCAGCCGTGGAGCGCGGCGACGCCCTCGTGGACGTCGGCGCCCGACGAGGAGATCACCGCGACCAGGGGCAGGCCCGCGGCCAGTGCGTGGTCGGCGGCCTCGGCCCAGGTGTGCCCGTCGGCCTCGGTCAGCGCGCCCCGCCGGCGCTCGCCGGCCACCTCGACCAGCACCACCCGGCGACCGGCCAGGTCGACGAGGCGGGCCTCGAGCGAGCCGGGGTGGCGGGCGGAGACGGGGACGGGCGGGACGGTGGTCGTGGTCACGGCGGCTCTCGGGTCGGGCGCCGGGTGGGATCCCCGGCGCGGCACCAGCTTCGCCGGTGCGACCTCTCCCGGGGCGGACCCGTTACCGCGCTCCGGCGTGGACGCCCTCGAGGCGGGGCCCCTCGGCGGCCACGACGGCCCGCACGACCTCCCGCACGGCCCGGCCGGGGGCCGAGAGCAGGGCCTGGCGGCGCCGGGCCAGGCCCACGCTGCGGCGCTGGAGGCCGTCGACGTGGACCCGCTCCCAGCCGGTCTCGAGGTAGCGGGGGGCGCCGGTGGCCGGGACGATGGCGGCGCCGTAGCCCTGGAAGGCCAGGGTCGCGATGAGCCGGAGCCCGTCGACCTCGGCCTTGGCCCGCAGGGTCACGCCGGCCCGGCCGGCCTCGAGGTCGAGCTCGTCGCGGAAGGACGTGCCCCGGGGCTCGAGCAGCAGCTCGTGGTCACCCAGCTCGGCCAGGGTGACCCGCTCCCGGCCGGCCAGGGCGTGGTCGGAGGGCACGATCAGCAGGCGGTCCTCCTCGAAGAGGGGCTCGCTGGCCACCTCGGGCTCGGGCACGGGCAAGTTGACCACGGCGAGGTCGAGCCGGTCGGCCAGGAGTTGGGGCACCAGCGAGGAGGTCGTGGCGTCGATCACCACGGCGCGCACCTTGGGGTGCTCGCGGCCGAGGCGCTCCAGGACCAGGGGGACCAGCCAGCGGCCGACGGTGCCGATGCAGCCCAGGCGGACATCGCCGGTGACCTCGTCGCGCAGCGCGGCCACGTCGGCCTCGATGGCCTGGATCTCGTGGCTGATGTGGCGGGCCCGGCGGACCACGACCCGGCCCTCCTCGGTGAGCGAGCCGCTGCTGCGGTCGACCAGGGTGACGCCCAGCTCCTGCTCCAGGCGGGCGATGTGGGTGGAGACGTTGGACTGGACCGTGTGCAGGGCCCGGGCCGCGGCGGAGAAGCTGCCCGCCTCGGCCACGGCGGACAGGGCGGTGAGCTGGCGGAGGTCCATCGCCGGACATGATGGCACCCATCGAGAAGAACTGTTTGACGGATTGCTTGCAGTTGTTTAACTTCGACCCACAACGAGGCAGCATCCATCCCCCATGGATCGCCTCCACAGCGTGCCGAGGCCGGTTCCCCCCACTGGCCCGCACGATCCCAGAAGCGCCGGCCGACCCCCAAGGCCGGCGCTTCCAATTGCGCCCCGGACCTGGCCGGCCGAGCCCCGGCCGACTCGCCGCCCCCGCACGCCGGCCCGGGCACTCCGCCGTGAGCCGTCGGCCGGCGTCGGCTGTCGGCCGTCACCGTCAGCCCTCGGCCCGGTCAGTGCCGGCCGTGAGCCGTGAGCCCTTGGCCGACAGCCGGCGGTCAGCCTTCGGCCGTGGGCCCTTGACAGTCGGCGGTCAGCCCTCGGCTCGGTCGGGGTCGGTCGTGCCGTCGACGCGCCAGCGGCCCTTGCCGTCCCGCTTGGCCCTGCGCAGGGCGGCGTCGGCCCGGCGGACCAGGTCGTCGGGGTCGACGTGGCCCGCCTCGGTCACCGCGATGCCGATGCTCAACCCGACCTCGACCGCGACGCCGTCGAGGACCACGGGCCGGCGGACCTCCTCCGACAGCCTTCCGGCCAGGACGCACGCCGCGGCGGCGTCGGTGGCCGGGCACAGCACGGCGAACTCGTCGCCGCCCAGGCGGGCCACCACGTCGGTCGGTCGGACCGCGGCCCGCAGCCGCGCCGCGGTCACGGCCAGGACGGCGTCGCCCACGTCGTGCCCGTGGTCGTCGTTGACCGGCTTGAAGTCGTCCAGGTCCAGGTAGAGCAGGGCCACCGTGGAGGAGGTGGCCGCCTCCAGGCTGGACAGGAAGGCCCGCCGGTTGGGCAGCCCGGTGAGAGGGTCGTGGGCCGCGGCCTCGGCCAGGGCGTGGCGGCTGGCGTCCCAGGTGAGGGCCAGCTCGACCAGGTGGGCCGTGCGCTCGACCGCGGCTTCGGTGAAGACCGTCATCTCCCAGGGCGCGACGTGCCAACCGACCACCAGCCCGACCGGGCCGCCGTCGCGCCGCAGGGCCTGGGCGAACAGGGTGGTGGCGCCCGCCTCCCGCGCCGCGGCGGCCATCTCGGCCGGCAACTCGTCGACCCGGTGGCGGAAGCCGCCCGGCCCGGCGTCGGCCCAGGGCACCGCCCGGCCCCAGGCCCGGTCGAGGCCCACGTCGGGGAACGTGCCGACCGCGAGGGCGAAGCGCTCGCCGTCCCAGGCCCAGGCCACCGAGGTCCGCAGCCAGGGCAGGTCGGTGCCCGCCGTGGCCGCCATGCGGGCCAGGACCTCGTCGAGGGGCCGATCGGCGGCCATGGCCTCGAGGGCACCGTGGAGGAAGTCCTCGCTGTCGGCCCGGCGGAGCTGGAGCACGAAGCCCCGCAGGCCGGTGCGCGCCGCGGTGGCGATCGACAGCTGGGCCCGGATCGTCGCGCCGTCGGCGAGCTGCACCTCGACGGTGGGCGAACCGGCCTCCCAGCCCTCGGGCGGACCGCCGTCGAGCCCGGTCCGGATCGCAGCCAGCGCCTCGGCGATCCGGGACCGGTCGGACTCGGCGACGAAGTCGAGCACCGAGCGGCCCACGAGCTCCTCGGGGCGGTAGCCACCCACCTGCTCGATGCCCGGCCCGGCCCAGGTGATGGTGCCGGACTCGTCGATCAGGCAGAAGGGGTGGACCGCGCTCTCGACGATGCGGACCGCCACGTCGGGATCCAGGCCCCCCGGCATGGGGGCAAGGATCGCACGTCGGGCGGTGCGCCCGTCAGCCGAGCTGCTTCTGGCGGATGATGTTGAGCGCGCTGCCCGCCTTGAACCACTCGATCTGCTCGTCGCTGAAGGTGTGGGTGGTGGTGAACTCGACGGTGGAGCCGTCGGGCTTGTGGATCGTGCCCCGGACCGGCTGGTCGGGGGTCAGGTCGG
>JBFWTJ010000025.1:0-19736 GCA_050247895.1 Acidimicrobiia bacterium | reverse complement strand
ACGGCGTAGCTGGTGGCGACGTTGACCCCGGCCATGCCGGCGATGGTGCCCACCAGGCCCGCCTTGACCAGGGTGGCGGCGTCGAAGCGCCGGGACAGGGCGATGACGCAGAAGAGCCCGACGAACTGGGCGCCCATGTTGGCCATCACCGCGATGCCGGCGCCGCTGTAGGAGCCGAGGATGTCCTCGGTGATGTCGGGCAGCACGAGGCCGAACGAGAGGCGCCCGAAGCCCTGGGTCACCACGCAGCCGGCGGTGATGAGCAGGGTCGCGGTCCAGGGACGGGTGGTCCGGCGCGCCGGTGGGGCCGCGTGGCCACCGACCCCCTCGGACACCTCCACCGAGCCCCCTTCCTCACCTCAGGAGATCTAACGTATAACGTCAGAGCAGAGAGGGATGCCAGGGGAGGGACGCGGTGCTGGTCAGCGACATCGTGCGGCGCAACGCCGCGTGCTTCGGCGACGCCGACGCCGTGGTGGTGCCCGATGGCAGGACGACGACGTGGGTCGAGCTGGAGGAGCGCACGAACCGGCTCGGGCGGGCGTTGCAGGCACTGGGCCTGGCCAAGGGCGATCGCCTCGCGACCTTCCTGCCCAACGGCGGGGAGTACGTCGACTTCTTCTTCGCCTGCGCCAAGACCGGCATCATCGGCGCCACGCTCAACGTCCGCCTGACGGCCAAGGACCTGGTCCAGTACCTGTCGGTGGTGGAGCCCTCGGCCGTGCTGGTCCACGCCGGCCTGGCCGACCAGGTCGGCTGGATCGCCCAGGTCCCCTCGATCCGCCACGTCATCGGCGTCGGCGCCGACCACGGCTTCCCGCTCGACCTCGAGGAGCTGATCGCGGCCCAGCCGTCGGGTGACCCCGGCGTGGCCGTCGACGAGGACGACGTGTACCAGCTCGGCGCGACCAGCGGCACGACCGGCATCCCCAAGGCGGCCCTGCTCACCCACCGCAACGCGGTGGCGGCGATGGTCAACTGGATGGCCGACACGCCCTACCCCGAGCTGGGCACCAACCTCCAGAACATCCCGTTGTTCTTCAACCCCGGCGGGCCGGCCGGGCTGAACCCGGTGATGATGAAGGGCGGCCGGACGGTGATCTTCCCGGCCTTCGAGCCGGGGAGCTTCCTGCGGGCCATCCCGGCCTACGGGGTGACCCACACCATCCTGGTCCCCACGATGGTGGGCATGGTCATGGCCCACCCCGAGCTCGGGTCGGTGGACGTGAGCACCCTGATGGCCATCGTGCTGGGCGGCTCGCCCATGCCCCGCGAGCTGCTCGCCGCGGCCCGCGAGGTCTTCGGCGACATCTTCTTCCCCCAGTACGGCATGGCCGAGACCTACTCGTCGGGGGCGACGCTGCGCCGGGAGGACCAGTTCACCGAGGGCACCGAGGCCCAGGTCCGCCGGCTGGCGTCGGTGGGCAAGCCCCAGGCGCTGATGCAGATGCGGGTCGTGGGCGACGACGGCCGGGACGTGCCCCACGACGGGACCACGCCGGGGGAGATCTGGCTGGCCGGCGACTCGCTCTCACCCGGCTACTTCCGGATGCCCGAGGAGACCCTGGCCGCGCGGGAGGGCCGCTACATCAAGACCGGCGACGTCGCCACCGTCGACGAGGAGGGCGTCCCGACCATCGTCGACCGGGCCAAGGACATCATCATCCCCGGCGGGATCAACGTGTTCAGCCGGGACATCGAGGAGGCGTTCCACGAGCACCCCGCCGTGCTCCCGGTCGCGGCCATCGGCATCCCCCACGAGCGCTGGGGCGAGGCCATCCACGCGGTGGTCGTCCTCAAGGACGGCGCCACCGCCGCACCCGAGGAGCTCCAGGCGTTCGCAGCGGAGCGCCTGGCCGACTACAAGAAGCCGCGCAGCGTCGAGGTCGTCGACGCCCTGCCCGTGGGCGGGACGGGCAAGATCCTCAAGCGGGAGCTGCGCGCGCCGTACTGGGAAGGCCGCGAGCAGGCGGTCTGAGGAGGACACGATGACCCGACCCGTGAAGCGCTACCTCGACCTGGTGTCGGGCGCGGCCAAGCGCGCCCCCTCGTCGACCGCCGTGGTGTTCGAGGACCGCCAGATCACCTTCGCCGAGCTCGACGACCGGGTCGGCCGCCTGGGCGGCGCGCTCCGCTCGGCGGGCCTGGTGCCCGGCGACCGGGTGGCGCTGCTCGCGGCCAACGAGCTCGAGTACATGGAGATCCAGGGCGCCTGCCTGCGGTCGGGCTTCACCCTGGTGCCGCTGAACACCCGCCTGGCCGACCCCGAGCTGGCCTACATCGTGGGCGACGCCGCGCCCAAGGTCTTCATCGGCGGCCGGGGCTTCGACCAGCGCGTGGCCAGGATCGCGGGCGATGCGGGCGTGAAGCAGGTGCTGGGCCTGGGCGCGCCCACCGCGGTCGACCCCTACGACCAGGTCCTGGCCGCGGGTGAGGCCGACCCCGAGGCCGACCCGCTGGACCCGAAGCTGAACACCACCTTCCTCTACACCAGCGGCACGACCGGGCGGCCCAAGGGCGCCATGATCGACCGGGAGGGCTTCACCGCCCGCGTGTTCGTGAACGCGCTGGAGCTGGAGATCACCTCCCGCGACGTGTGGCTCCAGAGCCTGCCCATGTTCCACATCGCGGCGTTCCTGGGCTTCGCCTTCGTGTTCCGGGGCTCCAAGACCGTCATGCTCCCGGCCTTCACGCCGCCCGAGGCCCTGCGGCTCATGGCCGAGCACCGGGTGTCGGTCCTGGTCCTGGTGCCGACCATGATCGGCATGGTGCTCGACGATCCGGCCGTCGAGTCGTTCGACGCCTCGGACCTGCGCCTGCTGATCTACGGCGGGGCGCCGATCGACAGCCCCCTCCTGCGCCGGGCCATGGAGCGGCTCGACTGCGGGTTCCACCAGCAGTACGGCATGACCGAGACCGGGGCCCAGTGCATCCTGCACCCCGAGGACCACGACCCCGACGACGCCCAGGCCCTGACCTCGGGCGGGAGCGCGGCGGTCAGCTTCGACGTCCGGGTCGTCGACGAGGAGGACCGGCCCCTGCCCACCGGCGAGGTGGGCGAGATCGTGTGCCGGGGCCCGGCGGTCATGAGCGGCTACTGGAACCTGCCCGAGGTCACCGCCGAGACGCTGCGGGGCGGTTGGCACCACACCGGCGACCTGGGCTACTTCGACGAGCGGAACCTCGTCCACGTCGTCGACCGTCGCAACGACATGATCATCTCGGGCGGCGAGAACGTGTACCCCCGCGAGGTCGAGGCGGTGCTGGCCGAGCACCCCGCGGTGCCCGACGTGGCCGTCATCGGGCTGCCCGACGAGCGCTGGGGCCAGCTCGTGGTGGCGGTGGTGGCCGAGGGCGCCCCGCCCGACGCCGAGCTGGAGGCCTTCCTGCGCGAGCGGATCGCCGGCTACAAGGTGCCCCGGCGCTGGATCCGCCTGCCGGAGCTGCCCCGCAACGTGACCGGCAAGGTGCTCAAGGCGCAGCTTCGAGCCGACCTGAGCTGACCGGGCCGACCGGTCGGCCCCCACCGGGCAGCAGGACCGCGGCCACCGCGGCGCCGAGCGCGGTGAGGGCCGAGGTCACGTAGGTGGCCGAGAAGGAGCCCGTGGCGTCGGCCAGCAGGCCGCCCAGCGGGGCGCCGACGAGCTGGCCCAGCCCGATGGCCAGGGTGATGCCGGCCACCGCGGTCCCCGCCTCGGCCGGGCTGACCTTGTCGCCGACGTAGGCGAACACGGCGGTCCCGGTCCCGGTCAGGGTGATCCCGAAGAACACGGCCGAGCCGGTCACCCAGGGCTCGAGCCCCACGAGCACGAGCAGCGCGCACCCGGCCATCACCAGGCTCGCCCCCGCCAGCGAGGCCCGGCGCCCGAAGCGGTCCGAGGCCCGCCCGACCACGACGCCGCCGGCGATGCTGGCCAGGCCGACCAGGGAGAAGGAGAGGGCCGCGTGGCCGTCGGAGAACCCGGCGTCGTCCTCGAGGGCGGCCACCAGGTAGGTGGTGTAGATGCTGTAGGAGACCCCGACCGCGGCGTAGGAGGTGAAGAGCGCCACGATGCCGGGGACCCGGCGCATGACGGCCAGGCCCGGGGTGGGCCCGCCCGCGCCGGGCCGGACGGAGGCGTGCAGGAACAGGACGAGCAGCACGGCCACCGTGCCCGCGATGACTGCCTCGGTGCCCCACACCCAGCGCCACCCGGTGGGCTCGGGGTGCAGGGCGGCGATGCGCCCGGCGATGGCCACGCCCATGCCGATGCCCGACGAGGCCAGGCCGAGGGCGAAGCCCCTCCGGTGGGGTGCCACGGCGCTGGCCACCAGGCCCATGCCCGACACGAAGACGAACGCGCTGGCGAAGCCCGAGAGCGTGGCGCCGGCGAACACGCTGACCACGTCGGGGCCCACCGCGATGAGGCCGAGCCCGGCGGCGGAGCCGAACATGCCGCCCTTCATGAGGGTCTTGGCCGCGACCCGCTGGCTGATCCGCATGACGACCAGGACGCCGACGAAGTAGGCGCCGAGGTTCACGAAGCCCAGCGCCCCGGCCACGCTGTAGGAGCCGAGCAGGTCGTCGGTCATGTCGGGGATGACGACGCCGAAGGTGAAGCGCACGAAGCCCTGCGTGGTCATCGTGCAGAGCAGGGTCAGCACGACCACCACCCAATCGCTCTGCTCCCCCCGGCCGGCGGCCACGCTCAGTTCACGTGGCGGTCGTGGCCGGCCCAGTACCGGGCCCGCAGGTCCTTGCGGAGCACCTTGCCGGTGGCGTTGCGGGGGAGCTCGTCCACGAGCTCGGCGGTCTTGGGCACCTTGTAGCCGGCCAGGCGGGACCGGCAGTGGGCCAGCAGGGCGTCGAGGTCGACCTCGACGCCGGCCCGGGTCACGACCAGGGCGTGGACCCGCTCGCCCCACCGCTCGTCGGGCACGCCGATGACCGCGGCGTCGGCCACCGCGGGGTGCTCGTAGAGGACGTCCTCGACCTCGCGCGGGTACACGTTCTCGGCCCCGCTCACGATCATGTCCTTGAGCCGGTCCGAGATGTAGAGGTAGCCGTCGGTGGAGCGGTAGCCGATGTCGCCGGTGTGCATCCAGCCGCCCCGCAGCGCCTCGGCGGTGGCCTCGGGCGCGTTCCAGTAGCCGTCCATGACGATCGGGCCGCGGATGACGACCTCGCCCAGCTCGCCCGGGGGCACCTCGACGTCGTCGCCGTCCACGACCCGGGTCTCGGTGCCCAGCGAGTCGGTGCCGGCCGAGGCCAGGCGCTCGGGGAAGCGGTCGGGGTCGTGGTCGGCGGGGCGCAGCAGCGAGGACGCCGCGGTCTCGGTCATCCCGTAGATCTGGAGGAAGCCGCACCCGAAGGCGGCCAGGGCCCGGCGCAGGACCTCGGGGGGGATGGCCGAGGCGCCGTAGAGGATCATCTCGAGGTGGGACAGGTCGGCGTCGGCCAGCGTCGGTTCGTCGAGGACCATGTTGATCATCGTGGGGACGAGCATCACGTGGGTGGCCCGCACCCGGGAGATCAGCTCGAGCACGCCGGCGGGGCGGAACTCGGGGACCATGACGATCGTGGCCCCGACGTAGGTGTACGAGTAGGCCGCGTGCGAGGCGATGTGGAACATCGGCAGCGCCTGCACGAAGGTCGCCCCGGGCCGGTTGCCCCACTCGATGGCGAACATGTTGAGCCGGGCCATCAGGGCGCCGTTGGAGATGACCGCGCCCTTGGGCCGCCCGGTCGTGCCGCTGGTGTAGAGGATGACGTTGGCGGCCTCGGCGTCGAGCCGGGGTCGGGGGGTGCCGGCCGGCCACGGCTCGCCCTGGGCCAGCACCTCGGCGTAGGGCTCGCCGGTCCCGGCGTCGCCCAGGTGGATGGTGCGCTCGACGCCCAGGGCCGCGGCGGCCTCGGCGTGGCCGGGCCCGTGGACCAGCACCCGGGGCCGGCTGTCGCCCACGATGTAGGCGAGCTCGGGGACGGCCAGGCGGAAGTTGAGGGGCACGAGGATGAGGCCGGCCCGCATGGTGGCGACCTGGACCTCGAGGTACTCGAGCACGTTGCCGGCCAGCAGCGCGACGCGGTCGCCGCGGCGCAGGCCCCCGGCGAGCAGGGCGCCGGCGAGGCGGTCGGCCCGGGCGTCGACCTCGGCGAAGGTCAGGACCCGGTCGCCCTCGATCACGCAGGGCCGTTCCCCGAACCTGGTCGCCGCGTTGAGCAACAGGTCCGGTGACTGCATCGCCGGAACCTTACGTCAAACGAACGGTGAGAGAGCGCGCCGCGAACGGAACTTGACCGGCCTCGATTTGACGGCTTACGTTAGAACCTAGCCAATGGAGCCCGGGGGGGATCACGTGACGACGACGACGTCGCGCGCTCGCGTCCCCGGGCAGGGGAGGGACTGCGAGATGGAGACCACCCGATGAACTACGCGCAGCTCGCCCTCCTCGGCGTCGGGCTCGGCGGGGCGTACGCGCTGCTGTCGATCGGCGTCGTGACGATCTACCGCGGCACGGGCGTGCCCAACTTCGCCCACGGCGCGGTGGCGATGTTCAGCGCGTTCATGTTCTTCAACCTGCGCGACGACCGCGACTGGGCCACCGCACCGGCCATGGTCGCCACGCTCGTGCTGGGCGCGCTGATCGGCATCGCCTTCCACTTCCTGGTGATGCGGCGCCTGAAGGACTCGCCGCTGCTGGCCAAGATCCTGGCCACGCTGGCCCTGCTCACGCTGTTGCAGGGCCTGGCCATCCTGTGGTTCGACATCGTGTCGGGCACGCCGAAGTCGGTCCTGCCCCAGGAGCTGGTCACGATCGGCAGCTACCACGTGGTCAGCGACCGGCTCTGGCTCGGCGCCATCGCCGTGGTCGTCGGCCTGGTCATGGGGCTGGTGTCCCAGCGGACCAAGCTCGGCCTGGCCATCCGGGCCATCTCGGAGAACGAGAAGGGCGCGATGCTCCAGGGCTACTCGCCCAACGCGCTCAGCGCCCTGACGTGGGGCGTGGGCTCGGCGCTCGCCGCGCTGGCCGGCATCCTGGTCAGCCCCATCGCCGGCCTGGACGCCAACGCCCTGGCCCTGCTCATCGTCCCGGTGTTCGGCGCCGCCCTGCTGGCCCGGTTCTCGTCCTACCTCATCGCCGTGGCGGCCTCGTTCGCCATCGGCGCGGTCCAGTCGATCCTCCAGGCCCACACCCAGCCCGGCGAGTGGTGGGAGTGGCTCTACAAGGGCACCGGCCGGGCCGAGGCCTTCCCGGCCTTCGTGATCATCGTGGCCATGATCCTGTCGGGGAAGGTGATCCCGTCCCGGGGCGCCATCTCGCTCGGGCGGATGCCGCTCAGTCCCAGGCCGCAGCACCTCGTGCGCTACACGGTCATCGGCGTCGCCCTGGCCAGCCTGGGCCTGACCATGCTTTCCCGGTCGTGGGTGTCGGCGCTGACCGCCACGCTCATCGCGGCCACGATCGCCCTCTCGCTGGTCGTCGTGACCGGCTTCGCCGGCCAGATCTCGTTGGGCCAGATGGCCTTCGCCGGCATCGCGGGCGTCATCACCGCCCGGTTGACCTCCGACTTCGACATCCCCTTCCCGATCCCCATCCTGATCAGCGGGCTGGTCGCCGCGGTCCTGGGCGTGCTCATCGGGCTGCCCTCTCTGAGGGTGAGAGGACCGAGCCTGGCCATCGTGACCCTCAGCGCGGCCTGGGTCTGCCAGCGGATGATCTTCCAGGACACCCAGGTCGTGGGCAGCGACTTCCCGCGGGTCCCGGCCCCGTCGCTGTTCGGCACCGCCCTCGACGCCCGGCAGTTCGGCTTCTTCTGCCTCGCCGTGCTGGTGGTCATGGCGCTGATCGTGTCGAACCTGCGCAAGTCCCGCACCGGCCGGCGCTTCCTGACGGTGCGGGAGAACGAGCGGGCCGCGGCCGCGGCCGGCGTCGACGTGCGCACCGTCAAGCTCCAGGCCTTCGCCATCTCGGCCTTCGTCGCCGGCCTGGGCGGCTCCCTGCTCGCCTACCAGGCCCGCGTGTTCGCCTACGAGCGCTTCAGCGTGTTCGAGTCGCTCTTCCTGTTCGTCAACGCCTACATCGGCGGCGTCGGCATGGTGGCCGGGGCCATCGTGGCCGGCATCGCGGTGAGCGGCGGCGTGTTCGCCAAGCTGCTCAACACCTGGGGCGCGGAGGACTACCACCGGATCATCGCCGGCGCCGGCCTGCTGATCTCCATCCAGCTGCACCCCGACGGCCTGGCGTCGACCGCCACCGTGCTGCGCATGCACCGCCGGCACAAGAAGATCGCCCAGCAGACCCACGACTTCGAGGACGAGCACGCCTTCCTCGAGAGCGGGGGCGAGCACCCCGAGGAGCCCGCCTCGACCGAGACCGCTCCGGTCTGACCCACCCAGATCCCCCCGGCAGGGGGCGTGCCGACGGGACCGCCGGCACGCCCCCACCGTTCGAACGACGAGGAGGCCGCCGTGGCCGTGCTCTCAACCAAGGACCTTTCGGTCCGATTCGGCGGGGTCGTCGCCAACAGCGACGTCAACATCGAGGTGCCCCAGGGGAGCCTGGTCGGGCTCATCGGGCCCAACGGCGCCGGCAAGACCACCTTCATCGACGCCCTGACCGGCTTCGTGCGCTCGACCGGCGAGATCACCTTCGACGGCGAGCGCATCGACGGCTGGCCCTCGCACAAGCGCAGCCGGGCCGGCCTGCTGCGCACCTTCCAGTCGGTCGAGCTGTTCGAGGACCTGACCGTGGGCGAGAACCTGCTGGCCCACGCCGATCCCTTCACGCCGGGCTCCTGGCTGACCGACCTGGTCCGCCCGGCCCGGGTCGAGGCGGTCGAGCTGGCCCCCCTCGAGCTGCTCGGCCTGGAGGAGATCGCCGACGAGATGCCCTCCGAGCTCTCGCACGGCACCCGGCGCCTGGTCGGCATCGCCCGGGCGTTGGCCTCCAAGCCCAAGCTCCTCCTGCTCGACGAGCCCGCCGCGGGCCTCGACGGCGCGGAGACGGCGCTGCTGGGCGAGAAGCTGCGGCTCATCGTGGACCAGGGCCTGGCCACCATCCTGCTCGTCGACCACGACATGGAGCTGGTCATGAAGGTGTGCGACGACATCTACGTCCTGAACTTCGGGGCGCTGATCGCCCACGGCAACCCCGAAGAGGTGCAGCGCGACGAGCTCGTGCGCTCGGCCTACCTGGGTGACGAGGAAGGGGAGGACGCGGCGTGAGCGACCGGCTGCTCGAGATCAAGGGCCTGCGGGCCGGCTACAACGGGATCCCGGTGGTCCACGGGATCGACCTCACCGTCGACCGGGGCGAGGTGGTGGCCCTGCTCGGGGCCAACGGCGCGGGCAAGACCACCTCGCTGCTGGCCATCTCGGGCGTGGTCAAGCCCCTGGGTGGGAGCGTGGTCCTGAAGGGCGACGACGTCGCCGGCCAGGCGCCGCACAAGATCGCCCGCCGGGGCCTGGTGCAGGTGCCCGAGGACCGCTCGCTCTTCTTCGGCCTGACCACCGCGCAGAACCTGCGGCTCAGCGAGCGCCCCGGCGGCGCCGACCCGTGGACGCTGTTCCCCGAGCTGCAGCGGCTGGCCAAGCGCCCGGCCGGCCTGCTCTCGGGCGGCGAGCAGCAGATGCTCGCCGTGGCCCGGGCCATGGCGGCCGGGCCGACCGTGCTCATGGTGGACGAGATGTCGCTGGGCCTGGCGCCGGTGCTGGTGGCCCGGCTCATCCCGCGGCTGCGCCAGTTCGCCGACGAGCAGGGGATCGGCGTGATCATGGTCGAGCAGCATGTGCGCCTGGCCCTGCGCCACGCCGACCGGGCGTACCTGATGGCCCGGGGCCGCATCGAGGCCGAGGGCACGGCGACCGAGATGGCCGAGGCCGCGGCCAAGATCGAGGAGTCCTACCTGGGGGGCAAGGCCAGCTAGCACCACCGGCCGGCACCGGCCGGCACCGGCGGGGGAGGGGGATCCCGATGGGCGTTGCGAGCAGACCGGGGGCGCAGGCCGCGTACCCCTTCGAGGGCGACCGGGTGTTCGTCCGCCACAGCTGGTACGTCGCCGCGTTCTCCGACGAGGTGACCCAGGACGTGCTGGCCCGCCGGATCCTGGACGTGCCCCTGGTGCTGTACCGGACCACGGCGGGCGAGCCCGTGGCGCTCCAGGGCACGTGCCCCCACCGGCACTACCCGATGGAGCTCGGCACCCGGGAGGGCGACGAGCTGGTCTGCGGGTACCACGGGTTCCGGTTCGCGCCGACCGGCCGCTGCACCTCGATCCCGACCCAGGACCGGGTTCCCGAGCGCTGCCGGCTGCGGTCCTACCCCGTGGTGGAGCGCTGGCGGTGGATCTGGATCTGGATGGGGGACCCGGAGAAGGCCGACGAGTCCCTGATCCCCGACCACGACGCCATCGGCCTGTCCGAGGCCTGGGGGGCCCGGGTCGGGCGGCGCTTCGACTTCGGCGGCCGTTACCAGCTCATCAACGACAACCTGCTGGACCTGACCCACATCGGGTTCCTGCACCGGGCCCGCACGCCGGCCGACTACGCGGCGGCGGTCGGTGCGACCAAGCCGGAGCTCACCCTGGACCCCGACGGCCGGTTCCAGACCGAGACCTGGGTCTTCTCGATCGCCGACTACCACTCGCCCATCCCCGGGGTGGACCGGGTCGACGAGGTCGAGATGACGCTGTCGATCGACTTCTACCCGCCCGGCTTCCACGTCGGGCGGATCGAGTTCCGCGAGATGCCGACCGAGGACGGGCCCGGCGCGCACCTCGGCGAGATCCACATGTTCCACGGGATCACGCCGATCGACTGGCACTCGACCTTCTACTTCTTCGCCAACTCGCGCGACTTCACCGCGCCCGACGAGGTCGTCGACACGATCATGGCCAACCACCTGGCGATCATCGCCGAGGACCAGGTGGGCGTGGAGGCGACCGAGCGGGTGCTGGCCACCACCGCGCTCGAGCCCGAGTTCGTGGCCAGCGCCGACGCCAGCGTGCTCAAGGCCCGCCGGTGGATCCAACGGCTCCTCGACGAGGAGCCAGCCGAGGAGGGGGTCGCCCCGTGGTGACGACCGACGTCAGGGCGCTGGTGCGCCGGACCAGCGACGAGGAGATGGCCCTCGTCGAGGAGCTCATGAAGGTGTTCGGCTCCCACGTCGTGGACTTCCACGACGTGCTGCGGGACATGCGCCGGGACGCCCCGGTGCACCGCGGGAACATCGTCGAGGAGCTCGGCGCCCGGTCGAACCTGTCGCTCTACGAGGGCGAGAAGTTCAGCTTCTTCCGCTTCGACGACATCGTGGCCGCGTTCTCGGACCCCGCCACGTTCTCGAGCGCGGCGATGTCGGTCAGCCAGGGCGCGGTCTACGGGCGGACCCTGATCAACATGGACCCGCCCGACCACCGCGACCCGCGGATCCTGGCCCAGTCGGTCTTCGGCCGCCGGGCCATGGCCCAGTGGCGGGCGTCGTTCTTCGCCCCGCTGGCCGACGCCTACGTCGACTCGATCGCCGACCGGGGCGAGGCCGACCTGATCACCGACCTGGTCACGCCGTACCCGGTGTCGATCCTGCACGGCCTGTTCGGGCTGCCCGGCGAGGAGATCGACTGGTTCCACAAGGCGGCGGTGAAGCTGCTGCTGACCCGCTCGACGACGCCCGAGGTGGGCGAGCAGGCCCGGGTCGAGGTCACGGCCCGGCTCACCGAGCTGATCGCCGAGCGGCGGTCCGCCATCGCGGCGGGGACGGCCGACGAGAACCTCATCACGGCCTTCGTGCGGGCCAACGACGAGCAGGGCGTGCTCGACGACGAGGGCGTGGTGAGCTTCATGCGGCTCCTGCTGCCGGCGGGGGCCGAGACGACCCAGAAGGCGGCGGCCAACCTGATGGCCGGCCTGTTCACCCACCCGGACCAGCTGGCCCTGGTGCGCGCCGACCCCGAGCTGATCCCGGCCGCGGTGGACGAGTCGCTGCGGTGGGAGAACTCGAACCAGGTCGTGTCCCGCGGCGTGGTCCGGGACGTGGTGGTGCGCGGCGTGGAGATCCCCGCCGGGTCGGGGGTCCAGCTGGTCACCGCGTCGGCGGCCCGGGACGAGGAGGTGTTCGCCGACCCGGACGCCTTCGACGTCGTCCGCAAGGAGAAGGCCACGGTGCCCTTCGGCCACGGCATCCACCTGTGCGTGGGCATGCAGATGGCCCGGATCGAGATGCAGGAGATGCTGCGGGCCCTGCTCGAGCGCCTGCCCGACGTGCACCTGGACCCCGAGCACGACCCGCCGGTGATCCGGGGCGTCACGTTCCGCACGCCCGATCGGGTGCGGGTCCGCTGGACGCCGCCGGCCCGTCGCCAGTTTGGTTGTTGACGACCTTGAGTTGACGGTTTACGTTAGAAAAACTGATCATCGTTTCCCGGGGGGGAGCACGACCGATCGCGGCCCGAGGGCCGTACGCCCTGGCGGGCGGGTCGGGCCATCCCTCTCACACCGAGAGAGAGACACAGGGGGGATCCATGGGTGGGATGCAGCACGGTCGGTCCGGGCGCGGGCGAAGGTGGAGGCTCGGGTTGGCCCTGTTCGCCTTGCTCGGCCTTCTCGCCGCGGCCTGCGGTGACGACGACGACGATGCCTCGACCGGCTCGGAGGCCGAAGAGGGCTCCGGTTCCGAGGGCTCGGGCGGTGGGTCGACCGAGCCCACGGGCGAGCCGATCAAGATCGCCTCGGTCCTGACGATCAAGAACCCGGCCTGGTCCAACGACGCCGTGCGCCAGACCATCGAGGCCTGGGTCGAGCACGTCAACGAGGACGGCGGCATCGGCGGCCGGCCGCTGGAGTACGACCACTGCGACGACGAGGGCGACGCCGGCCGTTCGCTCCAGTGCGTGCAGGACTTCATCGACGAGGGCGTGGTGGCCTTCGTGGGCAACGCCTCGCTGGCCTTCGGGGCCAACGCGCTGCCCACCGTGGAGGAGGCGAAGATCCCCAACGTCGGCGGCTACCCGATCACGCCGGCCGAGTTCAACAGCGAGTACAACTTCCCGACCACGGCCGGTTCGTCGGGCTCCTACCCGTCGCTGGCCGTCTACCTGTACAGCCAGGGCGCCCAGGACGTCGCCTGGGTCGGCTCCGACACCCCGGCGGCCCGGGGCGTGGGCACCAACCTCCAGACGGTCTGGAAGAACCTCGGCGGCGCCAGCCTGACCGAGACCTACTACGACCCGGCCGCGGCCGACTTCGTGCCCACCGTCAGCCAGGTCAACAGCCAGAAGCCCGACGGCCTGATCATCGGTGCCGGCGAGGGCCCGGCGCCCCGCATGTACCAGGCGATCGACGTGGTCGGCTACGACGGGATCGTGACCGGGACCAGCCAGGGCGCGACCCAGGCCGTGTTCGACACCGCGGGCGACGCGCTCGAGGGCGTCATCTTCTCGATCCCGACGTTGCCGCCCACGATGGACGACCACGAGGACGTGAAGCTCTACAACGAGGTCATGGACGAGTACGCGCCCGACCTGGAGCGGGGTGCGGCGTCGCTGGTGGCGGCGTCGTCGATCCAGTACTTCGTCGACGTGGTCAGCGGCATCGACGGCGAGATCACCAGCGAGTCGATCTTCGAGGCGCTCCAGGAGCCGCCCGAGAAGGTGTTCCTGGTCCACTCGCTGTCGCCCGACGCCGCACCGGAGGGCATGCCGCGGGTGTGGAACCCGTACAACGCCATCGTGCAGTTCGACGGCGAGGGCCTGGTCCTGATCGGCGAGGACGCCAAGGACAGCGACTACATCTCCAAGGAGGCCGGCGTCACCTGGTTCGCCGGCGGCCTGCCGGCCAAGAAGTAGCAAGCCGCGGCCACCGCGAGCGGCTCGTACGAGGGGCGGCGCCCGGGAGGGAGCGCCGCCCCTCGCCGCGCCCGGTGTTTTGCGTGCAATTTCTTGACGGCTTACGTTAGATACCTCATCAAGAGCAGTGGAGGGAACTGACGTGGCATTGCAAGGACAGGGGGCGACCGGCTCGGGCCGGCGGACGTGGCGGCTGGTGCTGGCGCTGTTCGCCCTGCTCGGCCTGGTGGCCGCGGCGTGCGGTGACGACGACGACGAGGGCTCGACCGGCTCGGGGTCCGAGGAGGACGGGGGCTCGGGGTCCGAGGGCGGTGAGGCGCCCACGGGCGAGCCGATCAAGATCGCCTCGGTCCTGACCATCAAGAACCCGGCCTGGTCCAACGACGCCGTGCGCCAGACCATCGAGGCCTGGGTCGAGCACGTCAACGACGAGGGCGGCATCGGCGGGCGTCCGCTCGAGTACGACTACTGCGACGACGAGGGCGACCCGGGTCGCTCGCTCCAGTGCGCCCAGGACCTGCTCGACGAGGGCGTGGTGGCCTTCGTGGGCAACGCCTCGCTGGCCTTCGGGGCCAACGCGCTGCCCACCGTGGAGGAGGCCGGCGTCCCCAACGTCGGTGGCTACCCGATCACCCCGGCCGAGTTCACCAGCGAGCTGAACTTCCCGACCACCGCCGGTTCGTCGGGCTCCTACCCGTCGCTGGCCGTGTACCTGGCCGCCGGCGGCGCCAAGAGCGCCCACTACGTGGGGGCCGACACCCCCTCGTCGCGGGGCGTGGGCGACAACCTGGCCAAGATCTGGCCGACGCTGGGCGGCGAGGACTTCGACGCCACCTACTACGACGCCGCGGCGGCCGACTTCGTGCCCACGCTGAGCCAGGTCAAGAGCGCCAACCCCGACGGCCTCATCTGCGGCTGCGGCGAGGGCGTGGCGCCCCGCATGTACCAGGCCATCGACGTGGTCGGCTACGAGGGCGTGGTGACCGGGACCAGCCAGGGCGCGACCCAGGCCGTGTTCGACACCGCGGGCGACGTGCTCGAGGGCGTGATCTTCTCGATCCCGACCCTGCCGCCCACGATGGACGACAACGAGGACGTGAAGCTCTACAACGAGGTCATGGACGAGTACGCCTCGGACGACCTCGAGCGGGGCGCGGCGTCGCTGGTGGCGGCGTCGTCGATCCAGTACTTCGTCGACGTGGCCGCCAGCCTGGACGAGGTCACCAGCGAGGCGCTGGCCGAGGCCCTGGCCTCGCCGCCCGAGAAGGTGTTCCTGGTCCACTCGCTGTCGCCGGACAACGCGCCGGAGGGCATGCCGCGGGTGTGGAACCCGTACAACGCCATCGTGCAGTTCGACGGCGAGGGCCTGGTCCTGATCGGCGAGGACGCCAAGGAGAGCGACTACGTCTCCAAGGAGTCCGGGATCACCTGGTTTGCCGGCGGCCTGCCGGCGGGCAAGTAGGCAAACGACAGACGAACGGGAGGGAGGGGCGGCGCCTGCGTGCAGGTGCCGCCCCCTTCCGTTGGACAGAGGGGGGCGAGGACGATGGTGACCGAACCGCACGCCGGTGCGAGCTTGATCCTGACCGGCGGCAACATGACCGTGGCGGACATGGTCGAGCTGGCCCGGAGGGCCGAGGGGGCCGGCGCGGCCAGCGTGTTCAGCGTGGAGGCGTGGCGCTCGGGCTTCGTGCCCCTGGCCGCCATCGCCACCGCCACCGAACGGGTCCGGCTGGGGACCTACGTGATCAACGCCTACGGGCGCAGCCCGTTCATCGCCGGGATGGAGGCCCGCGACCTCGACGACCTCTCCGGTGGCCGCCTGGTGCTGGGGGTGGGCAGCGGCAACGTGTTCACCAACCGCGTGTACCAGAACCTCGAGACGGCACGGCCGCTGCGCAAGCTGGCCGAGTACGTCGAGCTGCTGCGGCTCATCCTGGCCGCGACGCCCGGGCAGTCGGTGGAGTTCGAGGGCGAGATCCACGCCATGAGCCACTGGATGCCCCAGGCCGACTCGGCCCGGCCCTCGGTGCCGGTCTACCTGGCCGCGCTGTTCCCCAAGATGCGCCGCGTCGCGGGGCGCGTGGCCGACGGGATCGCGCTGGGCTCGCTCCAGGGCCGTGACTTCCTGGCCTCCACGGTGCTGCCCGCGGTGCACGAGGCGGTGGAGGCGTCGGGTCGCGACCCGGCCGACTTCGGCGCCATGGTGGCCCAGTTCACCAGCATCGATGAGGACCGCGAGGCCGCCTACGAGGTGTCGCGCTACGCGGTGGTCGACCTGTTCCACCCCAAGCCCCACCGGCAGTACGAGCACACCCTGCGCGAGCAGGGGTACGGCGCGGTGCTGGACCAGATCCTGGCCCTCCAGGCCGACGGGAACCGCGACGCGGCGGCGGCGATCGTCCCCGACGAGCTCATCGAGGAGCTGACCATCACCGGCACGCCCGACGAGTGCGTGAAGCGCCTGGCCGACTACGACGGCCTGGTCGAGGAGAACATCCTCATGGCCTCGGGCGGCTCCCGCCACCGCCTGGTGCGGGCGGCCGACGACGAGAAGGCGGCGGCGATGGCCCGGTTCGGCACGGTGATCGACCTGATCGCGCGGGTGTCGGCCAGCCGGTCCGACGGCGGTGCGTCGTGAGCGACCTGGCCGATCGGGTCTTCGCGCTCCAGCGGGGCGGCGAGGTGTCCCTGACCGAGGACGACGCGCCGGCCGACGTGCCCGCCGGCCTGGCCGTGAGCGCCGGGGTGCTGGCCCGCTGGCAGGCCGCGGGGTCGACGGTGGGCGGTTGGAAGGTCGGCTTCAGCGCCGGGGCCGGGCGGGACCTGTTCGCCGACGGCTTCCGGCCCTTCGGCTTCGTGCCCGCCGAGCGGGTGCTGCGCAGCGGCGACGAGATCGAGCTGGCCGGCCTGGTCGACTGCCGCCTGGAGAACGAGATCGCCCTGGTCCTGGGCAGCCCGCTGTCGGGCCCCGACGTCACCGCCGAGCAGGCTCGGGCCGCGGTGCGCGGCGTCGCCGCCGCGTTCGAGGTCTGCGACGTCCGCGTGCCCCTGTCGCTGCCGCTCATGGCCGCGGACAACATGGGCAACTGGGGGATCGTCGTGGGGGAGGAGCGCTCGCCCGAGGGCGTGGACCTGGGAGCGGTGTCGGCCACGATCGCCCAGGACGGCCAGGAGCGCGGCCGGGGGTCGGCCGAGGGCTACCTCGACGACCCCTACCTGTCGCTGGCCCGCATCTGCGCCACGCTCGACCGCTACGGCCTGGGCCTGGAGGCCGGCCAGGCCGTGGTCACCGGGGCCTTCGCCGCGCTCGAGGTGACCGCGCCCGGCACCTGGCGGGCCGAGGTCGAGGGCGTCGGCTCGGTCGAGGTCCGCTTCCGCTGACTCAGGTCCCGGTCGCCGGTTCGAGGACGGCCCGGGTCAACCCCGCGACCGAGGTGACGCCGAGCAGGGCCATGGTGCGCACGACGTCGTCGCGCAGCAGCCCGATGGCGTGGTCGACGCCCTTCTCGCCGGCCACGCCCAGGCCGTAGAGGTAGGCCCGGCCGACCAGGCAGGCCCGGGCCCCGAGGGCCAGGGCCTTGACGACGTCGCTCCCGTAGCGGATGCCGCTGTCGAAGAGGACCTCGAGCCGGTCGCCGGCCGCGTCCACGATCGGGCCGAGGGAGGTGATGGCGGGGGGCGCGGTGTCGAGCTGGCGACCGCCGTGGTTGGAGACGACCACGCCGTCCACCCCGTGGTCGGCGGCCAGGACGGCGTCGGCGGGGCTCTGGACGCCCTTGAGGAGCAGGGGACCGTCCCAGATCGAGCGGAGCCACTCGACGTCGGACCAGCTCAGGTCGGGGTCGAACACGTTGCCGACGGTGGCCGAGGCGCCCGCGGCGGCCTCGTAGGACGACGCGCCGGGGGCGAGGTTGGCGAACCCCATCGGCTCGGAGCGCACGAACTCCCAGGTCCACGCCGGGTGGACCAGGCCGTCGATCAGGGTGCGCAGGCCCAGCGAGGGGGGCAGCGTCACGCCCTGGCGCACGTCGCGGTTGCGGCGGCCCAGGACCGGGGTGTCGACGGTGAGGGCGAGCACCTCGTAGCCGGCCGCGGCGGCCCGCTCGACGAGGGCCCGGCCCAGGCCGCGGTCGTGGGGGAGGTAGAGCTGGAACCACCTCGGCCCGGTGCCGGCCTCGGCGACCTCCTCGATGGTGCGGGTGGACACCGTCGACAGCGTGTAGGGCAGGCCGTTGCGGGCCGCGGCCCGGGCCACGGCGAGCTCGCCGTCGGGGTGGGCGATGCGCGACATGCCGGTCGGGGCCATGACCAGGGGCAGGGGCAGCTCGCGGCCCAGCACGCTCGTGCGGGTGTCGACCGAGCCGACCCCGACCAGGACCCGGGGGTGCAGCTCGATGCCGGCCAGCGCGGCGGCGTTGGCGGCCAGGGTGCGCTCGCCGTCCGAGCCGCCGTCGATGTAGTCGAACACGCCGCGGGGCAGGCGCCGGCGGGCCCGGACCCGCAGGTCCTCGATCGTGGCCGCGCCGCGCAGGCGCCGGGTCGGCCCGTCGAGCTCGATCGGCCGGAGCCGGACGACCGAGCGGATGGTGTCGAGGACGCCCACCTCAGCGGGACGCCACGGGTCCGGCCAGCCAGGCCGCGCCGGAGCCGGTCTCGGCCCGCCAGTCGGCCAGGAAGGCGGCGGAGGGGTCCTCGCCGCCCTGGGCCCCGGCGACGCCGGCCGGCACGTACGGCTCGGAGGGCCAGACCTGGATCCAGTCGAAGACCACGGTGCGCCGGGCGATGAGCCAGGGCCCACCGTCGCGGCGCTCGAGGCGGTCGAGGAACCGCACGTCGGTGATCCGGTTGAGGGTGCGGCCCCCGTCGTCGCGCACCCGGGCGTGGGACGACATGTAGGTCTCGGCCACGGCCCGGTCGCCCTGGACGTCCACGCTGAAGTTGTTGACGACGTGCTGGCAGATCTCCATCGAGCCGATGAGGTCGCAGACCCAGGTCACGAAGCCCTCGACGTCACCCCGGTAGCTGCCGTGGTCGTCGGTGGCGTCGGGGTGGTAGCAGGACCGGATGAGGTCGGGGTCGACCCGGTCCACGCCCCGGGCGTAGCGGGTCATCACCGCGTAGATGTCGCGCTCGGCGCGCAGCCTCTCGACGTCGTCCACCTGGGCCCCCTCCTCGATCGCGGTGACCTTACACCTGCCGTTTTCCGTTCGATATTGTCGGCTAGGGCCCCGCCGGGGCACGAGGGGGTGGGGATGGGTCGCCGCGCGCCGACGCAGGACGTGCTCGCCGAGCTGGCGGCGTCGCTGGGGCCCGGGCAGCTGCTCGGGCCGGCCGACGGGCTGGAGCGCTACGAGCGCGCGCCGTTCGACGGCACGAGGGGCGCGGCGGCCTTCGTGGCCCGGCCCCGCACCACCGCCGAGGTCCGTGCCGTGCTGCGGTGGGCCCACCGCCACGAGGTCGGCCTGGTGGCCCAGGGGGCCAACACCGGCCTGGTCCACGCCGGGTTCCCCGACGGCTCGGGGACCACCGGGGTGCTCAGCCTGGAGCTGTGCCGGGAGCGCTTCGAGCTGGACGCGGTGAACCGCACGCTGACGGTCAGCGCGGGATGGACCCTCGACGCGCTGAACGAGCGCCTGGCCCCCGAGGGCCTGGTGCTGCCCATCGACCTGGGGTCGGACCCGGCGGTGGGCGGCATGGTGTCGACCAACACCGGCGGGACCCGGATGATCGGCTACGGCGACGTGCGGCACCGGGTCCTGGGCCTGGAGGTCGTCCTGCCCGACGAGGGCGCCACGGTGCTCGAGGACCTGTCGGGCCTGCGCAAGGACAACACCGGGGTCGACCTCAAGCAGCTCTTCGTGGGGACCGGGGGCCAGTTCGGCGTGGTCACCGCGGCGACCTTCGAGCTGGCCCC